>JAHJKA010000035.1 GCA_018822545.1 Pseudomonadota bacterium | reverse complement strand
CCATTGCACCTGGGGCCAACCAACCTTTTTTTTCTTCTATATGCTTGAACCCAAGATCTGCATAGACCTCGTCAATTTCGATGGCCTGAACAGGGCAGACCGCCTGACAATGGCCGCAGGCCATGCATTTATCACCGCTGACCCAGGCAATGCCATCAACAAGGGTAAGGGTCCGATCGGGACACACGGTAATACAGAGGCCACAGCCGCTGCAGAGATCTGAATTTATAGTGGGAAAAGTGGTCATAGAAATATACATCCAAATTTAAATCAGAATATCTGCCCGCTTGCAGCAGGCCTCATGCTCTGTGAACAAGAACTCTTCACCAAGCCAAAGTATGTCTCACCCCTTTTCGTCGTCACTGCACCCACAGCTCTCCCGTTCAAAGAAACACACCGGGCAGAGTTGCATACCGGTCTCCTCATCAGTAATGATTTCAGCTTCGGGCACTTCCTGGCCGCATTGTGCACAGGTCTTAAGCTGGTTACCCTCTGTCATGTCGCACTCCAGTTTGCCAGACGAATACCGACCAGGGCCACACAAATGCCAACCACCTGAACAGCAACAAGCCCCTGGCCCAGAAAGAGATGGCCCCAGATACTGGTGAGAAGCGGCTGCAGGAGTAACAAGGTGGAGGCCGCCGCCACCGGCACTTTCTTCAAAGCGGTGACAATCACCCACCAGCCCAGCACGGAAGAGATGAAGGCATGGATGATGAGAATGGCCACGGCCCGCAAGTTTGGAAGCCTTAAGCCATCCTCCACAAGGGTTGGGCCCAGCAAAAAAAGAGCGGTAAGCGTGGCCAGCCAGAACAAAGTTTGCTGCGGGGTTGTGTCGTACTGCTCCAGATATTTCAAAAAAATGATGAAAACAGAATAGGTAAGGGCTGTAAAAACGCCGCAGACAAAACCAAGCAGAACATTGCTGCCTAACGGATTAGTAAAGGTCAGCATGGCAATGCCGGCCAGGGCCATTATGGAGCCGGGCCAGAACATTTTTTTGAGCCGTTCGCCAAAGAGAAAGACCGCAAACAAGGAGACAAAAATCACCTGTAGATTGCCAATCAAGGTGGCCGGACCAGCGCCGATGTAAATAATCGCCCGATGCCAGGCCCAGAGATCCATGGCAAAAAAGAAACTGAGTGCCACCAGAAGAACAGGACCGGTGAGCTTGGGTATCAGGGGAGCAAGCCCTTGCAAACGGCAGACAAGCACCCCATCTTCTTTCATGGCCAGAGGACGCAGGGGGCGAGTAAAACCGTAGGGGATAATCCAGAGAAGTGCGGCAAACAAGTTACGGTAAAACGCGGCCTGGGTGGGCGGCACCTCTGCCAGGGTGATGAGAATCGCCGAGGTGGAGATACAGCAAACCCCGAAGATGAGAAGAAGATACCATTTCATAGATCAGCTCTACATTTTGCGATTCGCCGTTCACTACTCAAGCAATCACCAAATAAAACAAAGACTACCCCCACAAACCGGCAGGAGCGAAGCACCGATTGCAAACTGTAAACTGACAGAATCGAACCACGCCTCTATGGCCATCAAACTATGAAACGTTATGCTGGCGATGAAAAGCCACAGCCTCGGCATAGGTCATGGTGGTCCCACCGAAGATATCCAAAGCACTCCCCACAGTGGCATCGAGCTTCCCTTGACCGAGATTAAGAATCAGCTCCATATCGAAAAGGTTTTTCACACCACCCGCATAGGTAGTGGGCAGCGGTGTCCACACCCCGAGCTTTTCGGTGAGCTCCGCTTCGATTCCAGCGCATTTGCCCTCAACATCAACGGCGTGGATCAAGAACTCACAGCAAAATGCGCTGAAATAATCAAGGGATTCTTTGTTGACAACAACCTCGGTGAAGTTCTGCCACCGATCAGTAACGATATAATATTCATCACCTTTTTTACGACAGGACAGATCAAGAACCAGATTGTCCTTGCCGATCTCTTGGGCAAGAGTGGTCAGCCGATCTTCGTGGATCAAACCATCCTTAAAGACATAGGAAGTGACAATAACGGCACTGGCCCCCTTTTCCAACCAGGAGGCGGCGTTTTCGGTGGTAATGCCGCCGCCAATCTGCAAGCCACCGGGGTAGGCAGCCAGGGCCTGGGAGGCAGCCGCCTCATTGCCGGGGCCAAGCATAATGACATGGCCGCCGGTCAGGCTATCACGCCTGTACATCTCGGCATAATAGGAGGAGGGATGGCTGGATGCGAAGTTGGTCTGCAGACTGGCAGTGGAGGTATCAGAAAGGGAGGAGCCCACTATCTGTTTGACACAGCCATTATGGAGATCAATACAGGGACGAAATTTCATGGCAACAGTATCTTAACGGCGAAGGAGCAGGGTCTGGGGATCAAGGCCCATGGCAGCCCCGGTGGCAGCATAACCGCCCTCATCTTTGAGAACCACCAGAGTGGCATGACCATCAGGAGAGGAAGTCAACGCCAGAACGGTATCTGCCAGCTTCTCGGCCTCAACACAGACCTCAAGACAGGAGAGCCAGATAGTAATATTACGTTCCATGGCATAACTCTGCAGAGCGGCAAACATTGCCACAGCATCTGGGGTATGGCCGGCCAGGCCGTCAATCACCAGACAATCGGGCAGGGCAATTTGATGACGGGCTAAACCGTCAAGGCGTTGGGCCAGACGGGCCGGCGTAAAATTCTCGGCCATAAAGGTCATGAGCAGACGATGGCCCATGATCTCATCCTCCAGCTTAGCCGGGTCGCCCAGCTGCACCTGGCTGGCCAGGGCCGCAAAGACATGGCTGTACCAAAGCTTGATGCTGTTGAGCTGGTCATTGATGCCGACATGGACCACCCGCTCGCCGCGCAGCAGCTTATCCAGGGCAATCTGCACCAGAATGGCGGTCTTGCCCGTGCCGGCCGGGGCCTTGACCACGGCCAGATGACGGCCGGCCACCATGCCCCCATCAGCAGGGGAGAGGAGGCGGAGGGGATTGCTGGCAATGAGTTCTTGACGTTTCATGGCAGGGTTAGCGATAGGGGAAAGAGACAACTCACATCAGGCAACAGGGGGATATTATTGGCTCTCCTTGAGCCGTTCAGCAGGGTCACGATAATATTTTTTGCCGGCAGTATCTTCAGGAGCCAGCGAATCATCATGGATGGCTGGCGGCTGATGCGAGCTAGGGATCAGGTACTTGAATTTCTGAAAGGCAAAGTACAGGGCCACCAAAACAAGGGCAAAGATAACAGCGCGTACCACCCAGCCTCGCACCTCCTCACTCTTCCAACAAAGCAGCGCTATGACCAAACAAAGCGCCGCCAGAACAAGGGGATACTGCAGGGCGTAATGGACTATTTTCTGCATCATTTCCTCGCGAAGGGCACCATCAAAGAGACCAAAACAACAAAGCCCAACAACAGTAATCCTGAAGTTGGGCTTTGTACACTATAAAAAACAAAAGGGGCCTGAGCCTGTCTTCCCTTATTTTTTAGCCTTCTTTTTGGCGATATCAGCAATCACACCATCGGCGATACTCTTAGGCACCGCACGGTAGGTGGCAAACTCCATGGTAAACTCGGCCTTACCCTGGGTGAGAGAACGCAGGATCGTGGAGTAACCAAACATCTCAGACAAGGGCACCTCGGCCTCAACCACCGTGTAGTTGGCATCCTCGGTGGTACCTTGGATAATACCGCGGCGCTGGTTGATACTGCCCATAATGGAGCCCTGGAATTCGGTGGGACCTTCCACAGCAACCTTCATAATGGGTTCCATCAGAACTGGACCCGCCTTCATATAGCCCTGCTTGAATGCGCCCTGGGCTGCAAGCTGGAAGGCAATATCGGAGGAGTCAACGGCATGGAAGCTACCGTCATTGATCAGGCAGCGGACCTTGGTGATGGGCGCCTCAGCCAGCGAGCCTTTGACCATGGATTTATTGAAACCCTTGTCGCAGGAAGAAATAAACTCGCGGGGGATAGTACCACCGACGATTTTATCAACAAACTCAAAGTTTCCTTCAAAATCATCTTCCAGAGGTTCCATATAACCGGCAACGCGGGCAAACTGACCGGAGCCACCAGACTGCTTTTTATGGGTGTAATCAAACTCGGCCTTTTTGGTAATGGCCTCACGGTAGGCAACCTGAGGAGCACCGGCCTCAACCTCGGCCTGATACTCACGCTTCATGCGCTCAATGTATACCTCAAGATGAAGCTCGCCCATACCCTGGATGATGGTCTCATTGGTCTCGTCATCAACAAAGGTCTTGAAGGTGGGGTCTTCCTTGGTGAAGCGGTTGAGGGCCTTGGACATATTTACCTGGGCCTTGTTGTCCACCGGTTTGATGGACAGGGAAATAACCGGGGCCGGAATATGCATGGAGGTCATGGAGTAGTTGATCTCGCTTGAGCAGAACGTATCGCCGGAAGCACAATCAACGCCGAACAGGGCAACAATATCACCGCCGCCGGTATCATCAATCTCTTCCATCTCATTGGAGTGCATACGCACCAGACGGCCGATCTTGACCTTCTTGCCGGTACGGGTATTGATAATGGAGTCGCCTTTCTTCAAAGCCCCCTGATAGACGCGGATATAGGTAAGCTGACCGTAACGACCATCTTCCAGTTTGAACGCCAGGGCAACAAGGGGATCTTTTACGTCATTGGTAACCGTGACCTCAGCCTCGGCATTATCAAGATCAAGGGCGATATTCTTAACGTCATAGGGGGTGGGCAGGTAATCAACAACGCCGTCAAGCAGCGGCTGAACACCTTTATTTTTAAAGGCGGTGCCGATGAACACCGGAACGAATTCCAAGGCCAGGGTACCTTTACGGACGGCACGCTTGATCATTGTCTCGGTGGGCTCACCCTCGAGAATGGCTTCCATGAGCTCATCATCAAACATGGAGGCGGCATCAAGGAGTTCCTCACGCAGGGCCAGGGCATCGTCAAGATACTTGGCCGGGATAGCATCAACGCGAACCTTCTCACCGTTATCGCCATCAAAAAAGAGGGCCTTCATCTTCACCAGATCGATAACACCTTCCATGTTGCCCTCAAGGCCCATGGGCAGCTGCATGTGAACTGCATTGAGCGCCAGTTTGTCACGGAGCTGAGCGGTAACGCGGGCGGGGTTGGCACCGGTGCGATCACATTTGTTGACAAAAACCACGCGGGGAACGTTGTAACGGGTCATCTGGCGATTTACCGTGATGGACTGGGACTGCACACCGCCGACAGAGCAGAGAACCAGCACCGCACCGTCAAGCACACGCAGGGCACGCTCAACCTCAACGGTAAAGTCAACGTGACCGGGGGTGTCGATGATGTTGATATCATAACCCTTCCAGTTCGTGAAGGTGGCAGCTGACTGGATGGTGATACCGCGCTCTTTTTCAAGCTCCATGGAGTCCATGGTGGCGCCGACGCCGTCTTTACCACGCACCTCATGGATGGCATGGATACGGTCGGTATAAAATAAGATACGCTCGGTAAGGGTGGTTTTTCCCGAATCAATATGGGCCGAGATACCGATATTTCTGACTTTGTTGAGATCTGCTAGCATGGGTACATCCTCATGGTAATAACATAATTACTGTGCTGAAAGGGACAAATCAGCGCGTGGAGAGAGTCTAAAAATACAGGCCGGAAGTGTCCCGGGCCGTATAAAAAACGGCCCACAAAAAAGGGGCCGTTATCGCATCTATGGGGTATGAAAGCGCGCAACATTACCGTCAAAGACGAGCGCTGTCAAGAAAAAAACTACGGAGTTCCAAAGGCATCGGCAAAAAGTTGTTCAATAGCCTGCCTGCCCTCCGGTGTAAGGTCGCGAGTACCTGAGGCACAAAAAGTCTCATGGCTTATCAACGGCTGGGCCTCCTGCCATTTCCCCTCCTTCCAGGCAAACCATTCCTTCCTGCTCTGATCAAAAGCAGCCACCGGCCGATGAAAAAGCTTGGCGAGCTCCACAGCCCAGCCGGTGCCGCCTTTCACCGTGTCATCCGCCATGATGGTCCCCACCACAAAGACCTGGTGGCCGGAGTTGACCATATGAAAGATGAGCTGCAGCACCTTTCTTATTTTTCGCTTCTCATAATAGGTACGGTTCATCATCTTGGAGGCCAGCTCCATGGAGATATCGCCGCGGGCCAGCTCTTCATCGGAAAGGTTTTGAATGTTACTGTTACGCTCCACCTTGTGACCGATAAAAGAATAATTCACCTCTTTTATGCCCCATTTTTCCGCCATTTCGCCAAAGGCACTTTCCACACCGCGATGACCACCGGAAAACAACGTACATTTAGTCCTGTCTAGCATAGACACTCACCATTAATTTCAGGAAGATAACAAATTTGTTTGGATGATGGCCCATCATCAAAAGAGCAGGGGCCAAGGGAAAAAAGTGTACAGGAAAAGAGAGGCTGCTGGCAAGGGCTTAGAAAAATTTTCACCCTAAGAGTTCAACCAATTCTTCGGCAAGCTCGGCAAATTCCTCTGCGTACGGCCTTTCTCTGCCTTCAGAGGCATCTTTCCCCAGTTTCCCCATGGCCGCCCCCAACTCATGCAAACCGAGATTGAACAGGCTGCCCTTCAAGGTATGGAGGTTCGTCGCCAAGCCCCCCCGATCTCCGCACTCAATAGCCGTCCGGCAAGCAGCCAACTGTTCAGAAAGAGTTACAACAAACGAGCTGACCAGCACGTCAATTTTCTCAGGACCAAAGCGATAGGTCTTCATGAGATGATCCGCCACCTTCTGCCGCAACGATGGTCTTGAATGCGCGGGGAGCCCGTGCTCGTGTTTGGCCGGCATTTTATGGGACGTAAAACCAGCAACCTCGACAAGGGCCTGGTTTAACTGTTCAGGCACCAGAGGTTTGGCCAGATAGCTATCCATCCCGATCTCCAGACATCGCCGCCTGTCATTACTCATGGCATGGGCGGTAAGGGCAATAATGGGCACATAACGACCCTGGAGTCTGGCAACCAGGCCGCTGGGAATATCCTTACCCAAACCGGCCTCACCCCGCTCGCAGGCCCTGATTATTCGGGTAGCCTCAAAACCATCCATAACCGGCATCTGAATATCCATCAATATGACATCAAAGTCTTTCTCGGCCAGAATCTGAAGGGCATGGAGTCCATTGACGACCTCGGTGACTCGATGATGATCCTGCTTAAGAAAAAGACGGGCCACATCCCGATTCACCTTATTATCTTCCACAACCAGGATTTTAAGCCAGGAAATCCCGGCAGATCGGCCGACAACCGCATCGGCATCTTGGCTCACCAGCCCAGCCAGGACAGCCGGCAGCGGAAGATGCACCAGGAAGGTACTGCCCTGCCCCAGGACACTCTCCACCTCGATTTCACCGCCCATGAGAGCACAGAGCTTCCGGGAGATGGCAAGGCCCAGGCCGCTGCCGCCATATTTCCTGGTCACGGATGAATCGACCTGCGAAAAACTATCGAAAATATGATCCACCATATCGGGGGCGATCCCCATCCCGCTATCCTGGACAGCAAAGGTGAGAGAGGATTCGACAGGCGCATTGCCACCCACCCGGATCGAAACGCTACCCCTCTCGGTAAATTTCACGGCATTCCCCAGAAGATTGAGAAGAATCTGCCGGAGGCGAAGACTATCACCATTCACCACCGTCGGCACTTCGGGATCAAAAAAGCACGCCATATCCAGGCCCTTGTCCGCAGCCAGCACCTGCACGGTCTGCACGGTCTCTTCAACAATCTGACGCAGCACAAAGGGTTGTGACTCAAGTTCGAGCTGGCCAGACTCCACCTTGGCCAGATCAAGGACATCATTAAGGAGCGCAAGGAGACTGTCTGCCGAATTTTGAATGGTGTTAAGATAGGATTGGTGCTTAAGGCTCAATTTTGCTTCCATAGCCAAAATACGGTTAAGGCCGATGATCGAGTTCATCGGTGTTCGGATTTCATGACTGATATTGGCTAGAAAATCTGATTTGGCATGATTGGCTCGCTCCGCCTCCTCCTTGGCCTCCTTAAGATGATTTTCCCTGGCGCTGGCCTCTTCTTGAAGAATGAGCATATTCTCGGTGTTGCGACAAAAACGCCTGGCGCTGATCAGCAGAAAGAAGAAATAAACAAGGAGGGCCAGACTAAGACTTAACTTCTGAGATTCATCGGCCAGATTGATGCCGACAATAAGAGGCGACAAGATACAAACAATGAACGAAAAAAAGACCCTCAAGCGATAGGAGAGCAAACCCTGAGCGCCGGCAGCCATCCCCACCAAAACAACGATGATAAGAAAACGGCTGCCAAGGTCGGCCAGATTATAAAGCCAGATCCCGGCGCTTCCCCAACAGGTCCCTGCCAAAATCACGCTAACCAGGAGAAGCGCTTCAAATATCTTGGCGTTAACCTGGCCCTGCTTTTTATGATAAAAATACACACCGCTAAGCAGCGAACGCAGACAGATGACACTCCCCATAAGCACCACCCAGACAGTGAGGGCGTCTGTATCAACAGAACCACGCAAAAAAACAAACAGCAAGGCGACAATGCTCGCTGTTGTCAGGAGAGAAAAAGGCATGAACTGATAGATCAGATCAATCTGCTTCGCGTACACCGCCTGCTTCGTTTTTTTCTCCATAACCATTTACAGCTGTCGCTTTTCCGCAAAGACACCAAGCAACCCTGTGCTCATTCTTGGAAAGACAGGACGGGGTTTTGCCACATTATCATAGATATTATTTACCGCCGCCAACCAGCCTATTTACCAGATCAGCAAGTTCATGCTGCGTATACGGCTTACAAACCTGATCATCAAAAAGGGTGTCCTGAGCCAAGGCTTTGTTTTTTTGCTGGGGGTGATCGCTAACCGCCACCAACAAGGTGTGTTGGCCGCTTAAGCGGGCACTGAGCCAATCAATATCATAGCCAAGCTCTATCCTCTCTACGGCCTCCCCTTTTTCAAAAGCACGGATGTCCAAGGCCACTTCCCGACCGCCCAGCACCGACATGTGCAAAGCCAGAAAGACAACATCATACTGAAATTTTGCCATACAGCGTAAAGCCTCCAAACCATTGTCCGCCGTCTTGACCCTGTGACCGATCTTTTCAAGGATAGCCTGGGCCAGCGCCTGCTGGGCGCCATCGCTGTCAACCAGCAAAATCTCCAGGGCCCTGACCGGCCCTTTGCCATTGGCCAGCGCAAGCGCGGGAGCCATGTAAACAACCGGCGAAGATGCTTTTCGCATTGGCAGGGTCAGGGTGAAGATGCTGCCCTGACCCACGGTGCTTTCAACTGTTATCTCCCCGCCCATGAGCTTGGCAAGTTGATTGGAAATGGCCAGTCCCAATCCCGTGCCGCCATACTGCCGGGTGACAGAAGCATCACCCTGGGAAAAGGAGTCAAAAATAGTTGCAAGCTGTTCTTGGGGGATACCAATCCCTGTATCTCGCACCTTCACAACGACAAGCAGCCAATGAGGATCAAGCTCTTCAAGAGCGGCCTGAATCTCCACCTTGCCTTTGGGGGTAAATTTGACCGCATTACTGACCAAGATCAGTAGAATCTGCCGCATGCGCCATGGATCGCCACTAGGAATCCAAGGCGCCTCAGCGACAGAAACCTCGACAGCAATACCTTTTTGCCTGGCCTCCAGCTTGACAACCTCGGCAATGGCACAGACTATCTCTTTAAGGTTAAAGGGCTGATCGGCCAACTCCAGCTTGCCGTGTTCCATCATCGAAAAATCAAGAATATCATCCAGCAAGCCCAGGAGAATCTCGGCAGCACTCTGAATCCTGCCCATATATCTCTGTTGCATAGCGTCTAGCTTTGTCCCCATAACCAGGCCCGTCATGCCGACAATAATATTCATCGGCGTGCGGACCTCATGCCCCATGGTGGCAAGGAACTCAGATTTTATCTTGCTTGCAGATTCTGCCTCCTTTTTGGCTTTCTCCATTTCCCGCCTGACAAAATCAAGCTGGCTGTGGGCGGCATAAATCTGGCGGGCAATATGCCAGCAAATGGCCAGTACAGCGACAATGATCGCCGCCATCACCCCTATGGAAAACCTGGTGTGATAGGCCTTACGTCTGGCAATTTCCCCCTTAAGCCGTTCCAGATTTCTATAGCCTTGATAATAGAGACCATTGGCATTCTCATGGAGACGGACAAAATGGGAGGGGGTTTTCTTTAAGAAAATGAGAATATCATCCCTGACAACTTCAAGGGCCTTCTGGTCGCCGGACAACATGAGGGCGTTACGCTTAGAAACCAGATAGGCAAGGGCCTGCAGGCGCTCCCTGAGTTCGAGAACCTTGGGCCGGATATCCATAATCTCAAGGGCATACTTTTCTTGTTCATGGGGATCATAGGTTATGGTCCGGCTGAAATCCTGCATTCCTTCCTGATTAAGGGCAATGGTCGTCGTTAACGAACCACCATTGCTAAAAACAGCAAAGGCCTCTTCGATGTGCGCAAAGAACATCTCAGTGTGGGCATAGAGTTTTTCTACGCTGCCAGGGCCGATGGAGAGCGTTGCCAGCTGATAAAAATTACGCTCAATCTTGTGAACATTAGCGATAATCACCTCGCCAATGGCGATACGGGAGCTCTCATTTTCAAGCTCCTGGTCAAAACGGTTAAGAATCTCCAGAAAAGAGAAGTGCAACACCACCAACAAGGCAAAACCCAGGCTAAAGACACCGACAAGTCCAACAATATACCTGAGAATACTTTTGGGGGAATCCGTCATTAATCTTATCTCTGCAGAGAGCCCTGAACGGTAATTTCATCAAGAAAGCTATACTTTTTAAAGACTGCCTGGCCCTCGGGCGAAACCGCCAAGAGCATAAATTCCTTGGCCAGCTCGGGATTGTCCGAAAAAGACAGGAGATTTAACAGCAATTTCTTCTTCGGTGCAATTGACTCCGGCAGCACCAGGGCGTCCATGAGCTCTTTATTCTCCGGAAAACTTGCTGTGGCACGCCAGTTCATGGCAAGGTCAATGCCATCTTCGACAATACTCCTTCTGATATTGCGGGAGGCGGCAGGAAGAGAGACGCTGTTGCGCAACACCTCGTCATAAATCCCTGCCTTCTCAAGGATTTTTTTTGTATGCTGGCCGATACTGCCACTTTCAGGATTACCGATGACCACTGTATATCTTTGATTTGCCAGATTTTTAATATCAGCGCTGATATTTTTAGGATTGCCCTTCTGGACAATGAGGGCCGCCTGGTTATCGCCGACATAGACATAATCACCAAGAAAACCTTCTGCCAGATACTTCTCACGGTATGTCGGCGACCCAGGCAGATACAGGTCCCCCTTCCGACTCAACTTGAGACTCTGATACAGGTCTTCTGAACCGCCCTGAATAATAGCCACTCGACACCCATGTTTTTTTTCAAACACCGTGGCAATTTCCTGAAGAGGATGCCTCATGGTGATACCGCAGTATATCAACAGACAATTTTCGATCTTTTCTTTTTCCTGAGGAGTACTACAGCCGGCAAGAGAGAGAATAATAACCAGAATGGACAGACGTTTACAAAGTATCATAGTGCAATCCTTAAAAGGAGGAAGTTTCTTTTTAGGATAGTGAATAACCACTGATAAACTCAAGGCATTTATCTTACCGGAACTCCGTTGAACAAAAGTTCCAGCCATCTCATTTGCAAAAAACTGATCCCGGCATGGTTATTTAGAAAATAGCCGCTCTTTAAAAAAAAAATCCACCTCATCTTGACAAGGAAAATACCTGACCTTATTTTTCGTATACAAACAAGAAAAGCATGCTATTTCAGCAATATAAAGACAATGGTAACCCTTACTAAAGCTTCGCCAATGGGGCAATATCACAACAGATTCATAACAAAAAAATGGAGGCACCACAATGTATCCACGATGGAACGACTTAGACCAGATGTTTGGGGCCATGGATCTTCTCCGCAACAGAATGGGAAGAGTCAACAGGCTGTTTACCGATTTTGACCGCTCGTGGGGATTCAGTCCCGGCTGGACAACGGCAAACAACTGGCCAAGGACCAACCTCTACGACTCGGAGAACCACCTGCAGTTCATGGCTGCGGTGCCGGGCCTGAACAAGGATGAGATCAACATCAAGATTCAGGGCAATTATCTGGAGATCAGCGGCACCAGAAAGGCTGCCAGCCCGGAAGGGTATGCCGCCCAACGTCTTGAAAGAGGAGGAGAGACCTTTTTCTCACGGAGCTACACCCTGCCGGTTGATATTAATATCGACAAGGTCCAGGCCAAGCTGAAAGACGGTATCCTCACCCTTAATCTGCCCAAAAGCGAAAAAGCCAAGATGAAAAAAATCACCATCGGATGAAGAAATCCAGATGCGTGAAGAGTATAAAGCTGAGTTGAGCAGCTTGTCTGCTCAAACGAAACCTATGCCCTTGTGGTATAAGGAGGTTTTATCATGAGCGAAAAAATGGAAATGATGACCCAAGATGAACAACATCCCGTTGCCGTCCGCAAGGCCCCCACGGTGACCCCCAGCGTCGACATCTATGAGAATGACGATGAGATCCTGCTCTATGCCGATATGCCGGGGGTGGCTAAAGACGCCATTGCCATCAACCTTGAAAACGGCCGCCTCACCATCAACGGCCACCGCAAAATAAGCAGCGATGGCGAGGCACAGTTTGAAGAATTCGGCGAAGTGGAATACGAACGCGCCTTTTCCGTGCCCCAGGGCATTGACATCAACAAGGTCAAGGCCAATATGGACAACGGCGTCCTCGCCCTGCATCTCCCGAAATCAGAGGCCATTAAACCTCGCCAGATAGCGGTCCAGGTCGGGTAACAGGCGCACCGGCAAAACCAAGAAAGGGGCTCTTCCGACGAAGGCCCCCTTTCTTTTAGTTCATCGTCGAAGTTCTGGGAAAGCTGTTTTTCAAACACAAAGACACAGAGATTTTCTTGATGCACTCCCTCTGTGTCTTTGTGCCTTTGAGTTGAGAGAAATGGTTACAAGACAATTTGAATGCTACCCTTTTTTTGATCAACTCATTTCAGGTATGCCGCCAAGCGCTATTACCAGTAGGCGAACACAACCAACGCCCCTCACTCGTCATTCTCCATCTCAACCTCCGCCAACCTCGAAGCAGTAGGGATAACGCCTTTCACGGCTTGCTCCTGTCCGGAGGCACCCACCAGTTCCACCTGCAAAGGACTGAGGGTATCAAGATGGACATCGCGCTGGGGGAAGGCGATGATGATGCCGGCTGCCCGGAACAGATCATCAATGAGAAAACGGAGATCACTTTCAATACGGATCTTGTCATTAATGAGCTGGACAGTGATCCAGAAATAGACGGTGAAAATCAGGGCGTTATCACCAAAATCCTTAAACAACACATAGGGCTTCGGGTAATCCAGGGCCTCGTCATGGTCGCGCACCGCCAGCATCAGCAACCGGCGGACCTCTCTGATGGGAGAGCCATACACCACACCCACTGTGACATCGGCACGAATAATTTTGTCACTCAAGGTCCAGTTGATAATATTATTCTCAAGGAAATAGCTGTTCGGTACCAGGATGTGGATATTGGCATAGGTCCGCACCCGGGTGGAACGGGCGCCGATCTCTTCGATCTTGCCCAACACGTCGCCAACCTGAATCAAATCACCCACCTTCACCGGTTGTTCAGCCATGAGAATGAAACCGCTGATAAAATTACTAATGATCTTCTGACCGCCGAAACCAACGCCAATGGCCATGGCGCCGCCCAGAAAAGCAAAAGCGGTGAGCGGGATATTCACCACCCGCATGGAGACCAGCACCACCACACAAATGGTCAGATAATAGAGAAGTTTCTCCGTAATGGCCGCAGCGCTCTCGCTTAAACGAGTGCGGATCAGGACATGGCGCTGTACGGCCCTGGTAAAATAACCGGCCAGGACAATGCCGAAGACCAGCAGAAAAAGGGCGATGCTGATTTTCCCCACCGTCACACTCCGATCATCCACCACCATAAGTTCCAATTTCCAGGCGGCCTGAACGTTGGCGGCTATCCCCGCCAGCTTTTCCGCCAGATAATTGCCAGCCAGTTCATCACTGACCTCATCAACAAAGCGCGACACCATCTGGTTGGTGATACTGAGCGTGGTCAGATAGGCCAGGGTGGACTCCGACAATTTCTTCAAGGCCTCCAACTGGTCCTTCAAGTTGCCCTTCATGTCCCAGCCGAGATTATCTTCAGCCAGTTGTTTTTCCACCTGGTTGATCTGCAGGTTGAGATTGACCTGCTGGTTTTGTTCCAGGGCCAAGGTTTGCTGGATACGATCAAGTTGGGAATTGGCCTTCTGCTGCCAGGCTTTGAGGTCACCGGTGCCGGCATCGCCCTTGATCAGATCATAGCGCTGCTTCCAAACCTCCTTCTGGTAGCTCAACAGCTGCTGAAAGCCCTCATTTTGTTCAAGACCGCGTTGGCAGGCCTGACGCCAGGCCTCCAGGGCCGCAAGCGCCGCCTTGGCTGTGGCGATCTCATCTTCGTTACTTATTTTTTCTAGTTTTTTCTGGGCCCGGAGCAGCTGGGTCTCTGTCTTCTGCAATTTCTTCAGCAGTTCATCGGACGCCTGTTGCAACACCGCATTTTTCTCATCAATCGAGGCCAACTGTTTGTCGAGATCCTCGGCGTCAAAATGGAGATTGGCCCGAATATGATCAACCCGTTGCTGGGCCACCGAGGCCTTTTTCTCGCCGATGGCAAGCTTTGTTTCAGCATTTTTATAGGCGAGTTCCTCATAACGCAGCGAGGCTCGGGCAAGTTCCACCTCGGCCATCCCAAGACCAACCCCACCCCGCAGGGCGAGCTGGGCTGCGTCTTCTTTGCTATTGCCGGCCTCGGCCTTGATTTCCCTGAGCCGCTGATCTTTTTCCTTAAAGAGCTGGCGAGCATTTCTGACCAGCTTGTCAGACAGGGCCAAGGACATCTGGGCCGTCTCCTTACTGCTTACACTCTCGACCAACTGGGCGATGGCCTCGTCGTAAATCTTCAGGGAATAGGGCGGCAGTTGCGCCAGCTCAAAGGCCTTGCCGGTTGCCACTGCCTCTTCCAGGGATTTTTTCTCGCTGGCAAAGGCTTCTGCCCTTTTTAAGGCCAGAAGCTGGCGATTATAAAAAACCAAGGTCTCCTGGGCTTTTTCAGTACGCTCTTTGAGCTGGGCCAGGGTGACACCGAGAGACTTGGCGGTCTTTTCGTTTTCCGCCTCCTGAAAAACCTTGATCTTGGCCTGGAGGGCATCTATGTCGGCATTAATCTCCGCTTCTGTGATCTGGGTGATGGGTGCCGTACCTGATTTTTCCGGGGCAGACGCTTCTTCGCCAGACCCTGCGGAGGCAAGGCTAAGAAAAAGAACCAAGACCAACCAGAACACTCCACATTTTTTATTAGTTCGCATCGAATGCCTCTAGGCATAAAAAAACTTTAAATGAATCAAGACAACGTCCATCCCCTTTCACATCGTAGAGTAACAGAGCCCCTAACAGCCCGTCAATTCTACTTTCACGTCCCTAGACGCCGGCAGCGAGAATACGTTCCCTAAAACTTCCCCCTGCCACCCACGTCTTTATTTTGACATTGATGGCGCGACTTTACTATGATTTCTACAGGTTCTTTTCTTTTTCAAAAACTCTTTCCGAGGCTGAAGAATATCACATGGACCTTTTGGATCTCACCGACGAGCTCGGCCCCCTGAAGATACTCCACATCCATGAACCCTCTGTAGGCCTGCGGGCCATCGTCGTGGTGGACAATGTCGCCTGCGGCCCCTCCATCGGCGGGGTGCGCATGGCCCCGGATGTATGCGTCGAGGAGGCCTGCCGTCTGGCCCGGGCCATGACCCTGAAAAACTCAGCAGCCGGCCTGGCCCATGGCGGCGGAAAATCGGTGATCTTTGCTGACCCGAAGATGGAGCCTGCCGCCAAGGAACAATTAATCCGCGCCTTTGCCTGCGCCATCAAGGACCTTCACGACTATATCCCCGGCCCGGACATGGGTACAGACGAGCTCTGCATGGCCTGGATGCATGATGAAATCGGCCGCGCTGTCGGCCTGCCCCGGGAGATCGGCGGCATCCCCCTGGACGAAATTGGCGCCACCGGCTACGGACTCAGCCACTGCGTGGATGTGGCTCTGGAATTCTGCAATTTTGAACTGGCCGGAGCCAAAGTTGTGGTGCAGGGCTTTGGTTCCGTGGGCAAAAACGTTGCCCGTTTTCTGGTGGAGAAGGGGGCGGTGCTGGTGGGTGTGGCTGATTCAGGTGGGGCTGTTTTTAACCCAAAAGGTCTTGATGTCGATCACCTCTTTGACCTCAAAAAAATGGGTAAAGGCGTCACGGAATATGAAGACGCCAAACACTTTACCAGTCAGGAGATTATCGCCTTTGCCTGCGACATCTTTATTCCAGCGGCCCGGCCTGACGTTATCCATCTCGACAACGTCAACCAACTTAAGGCCAGGCTGGTGGTTTCCGGGGCCAATATCCCCTTTAGTGACGAGATTGCCGAAATCCTCCATAAACGCGGTGTCCTGGTAATCCCAGACTATATTGCCAATGCCGGCGGCGTTATCTGCGCGGCAGCAGAGTACCATGGTGGGAGCCAGCTCGCCGCCTTTCAGGAGATCTCTGAAAAAATAAGGTGCAACACCACGGCAGTGCTTGCTGCCATGCAGGAAAAAAACATTTTACCCCGTCAAGCTGCCGATGAACTTGCCGCCAGCCGCCTGCACCGAGCCATGGCAACCAAACGCTGGAATCTCTTTTAAAAAGGATACATAACCGGGAGAACGTCAATGTATCGTATCCGTATGCATGGCAGAGGCGGGCAGGGCATGAAGACTGCCAGCCGTATTTTGGGCACCGCCTTTTTCCTTGAAGGCTTTGAAGTCCAGGATGCCCCGCGCTATGGTGCAGAGCGGCGCGGCGCTCCCATGTTTGCCTACGTCCGGGCCGACCGCAAAACCATTTACGAAAGGGGTATTATTGTCCACCCAGATCTGGTGGTGGTCAGCGATGACAGCTTGATTGCCATGGCAACAGCCGGTGTCCTGACCGGGCTTACTGCCGAAACGCCCCTTCTTATCTGCTCCAACCGCGAGGCTTCCTTTTACCATGAACGCTACGACTTGAAGTGCCAGGTCATTGTTTTTCGTCTGCCTCCCACCACAAGCAGCCGATCGCCTCGCAGCAGCAGCTGCGCCGGTGCTGCTGCTGCTCTGCTCGGCATGATCTCGCCGCATAATTTAAACCAGGCCGTGGCCCAGGAGCTCCACACCCTGCCGAGTAACCTTCTCAAGGAAAACCAGCAGGCCGCGCGCACCGTTTTTGATAAGCTCCAGGACTTTAAAGGCATTGTCCAGCGTCGTGCCAAGATGGAAATCGGCAGGCCGCAATGGCTCGATCTGCCCCTGGAGGTGGCCAGCATTGCCGCACCCATCATCCATGCCCCGGCCAGCAGCCTGCAGATGAATACCGGGGTTTGGCGGACCCTGCGCCCAACAATTGACCTTGAGGAATGTATCGCCTGCGGCCAGTGCAACACCTACTGCCCTGACGGCGCCATCAGTCTGAACACTGAAGGCAAACCAACCATCGATTATGACCATTGCAAGGGCTGTCTGATCTGCCTGGCCCAATGTCCGGCCCAAGCCATCACCGCCCAACCTGAGCAGGAGGAAGTGTCATGAGCCGCACCCTTCTCACCGGCAACGGCGCCGCAGCCTGGGGAGCACGCCTGGCCCAGATCGAATACCTGCCGGCCTTTCCCATCACCCCCCAGACCGAGATCATCGAAACCATCAGTGCCTGGATAGACCGCGGCGACATGGCATGTCGAATGGTGACCATGGATTCTGAGCATTCGATGATCACTGCGGCCGGAGCGGCGGCGGCAACCGGAGTGCGCACCTTCACCGCCACCTCCAGTCAGGGCCTGCTCTACGGCATGGAGATGCTCTATGCCGTGGCCGGCTGGCGGGTGCCCTTGGTTCTGGTCAACGTCTCCCGCGCCCTGGCTGCCCCTGTCACCCTGGAACCGGATCATAATGATGTCCTTGCCGCCCGCGACTCAGGTTTTCTGCAGATCCACTGCGCCACCTGCCAGGAGGTGGTGGACACCATGCTTCTGGCCTATCGCCTCAGTGAGGATAAGCGGGTGCGGCTGCCGGTGATCGTCAACCTCGACGGCTATTATCTTTCTTTCACCAGAGAACCGGTGGAGTTGCCCACCCTTGATATTGCCAGCCGTTTTCTGCCTGCGCCCACCATCCGTACCGATCAGATCCAGGCATCCCAGCCTACCTCCCAGGGCATTGCCGTGCTCGGCGGCTCGCAATACTCTTATTTCCGCTACGAACAGCATCTGGCGGCCTTGGCCAGCCTCAGCGTTTATGAGGAGCTGGGCCGCGAGTATGGCGAACTCACCGGCCGCTTCTACAGCGCCCTGGAGCTTTACCAAAGTGAAGATGCCGATACTGTCTTTGTGATGATCGGCTCCTTTGCCACCAAGGCCAAGGAGGCCGTGGACCGCCTGCGCGAAATCGATCTCAAGGTGGGTCTGGTGCGCCTTTGCCTGGTACGCCCCTTTCCCGCCGCCGAATTGGCCGCGGCCCTGGCCGGCAAAAAAGGCGTGGCCGTGATCGACCAGAACCTCTCCATGGGCCAGGGCGGCATCCTCTTTCACGAACTCACTTCGGTCCTCTATAACAGACCGGATCGGCCCCGGGTGATAACCAGCTACGTGGGCGGCCTGGGCGGCCGCGACATCAGCCTGGAAGATTTCCGCGGCATCGCCGAAGAAACTGCCCAGGCCGCCAAAAACGGCCATGCCCCTCCACCTCGTCTTTTGTATACGGCAGCAGAACTTACCCAGATGCGAGGCCTCCAGGAGATTGCCAAGACCCAAAAAAATTCAAGAGGACACACGTTATGAGTCCCCTCAATAAAAATACCCCCCCCCTTGGCCAGCATCATCTCCTGGCTGGTGGCACCCCGGCCTGTGCCGGCTGTGGGGGCCTTGAGAATATCAAAATCATCTACGATATTCTGGGGCCGAAGACAATCTTCGTCAATGCTGCTGGCTGCATGACCCTGCTGTCAGTCTATCCATTTACCCCCTTTCCCGGTTCCTGGCTTTACACCTCCATGGCCTCTGCCCCAGCCGGCGCCCAGGGGGTGCGCGACGCCCTGGACATCCTGCTGGCAAAAAAACGCATTCCAGCTGACGAAGACCTGCAGGTGGTGGTCCTCACCGGCGATGGCGCGGCTGGCGGCATGGGATTGTCCGCCACCTCCGGGGCCATGGACCGCAACCTCGACTTTATCTATCTCTGTTACGACAACGAGGGCTACGGCAACACAGGCTACCAGTTTTCCGCCGCCACCCCGCACGGGGCAAAGACCACCACCAGCATCATGGGTAACCCCGGCTACAAAAAAGACCTCTTTGCCATCTGGGCTGCCCACCGGCCAGCCTATGTCGCCACCATCTGCGGCGCCGAACCCCATGATCTGGCCCGCAAGGTGGCGAAACTGAAAAACATCAAGGGCCCCAAGATGCTCATTGCCCTGGCCCCCTGCCCCACCAACTGGCACTTTGAACCCTCGGCCACCATCCAGATCGGCAAACTGGCCGTTCAGTCCGGCCACTGGCCCCTCAAAGAGTACGAAAACGGCCGGGTCACCCATACCAAAATCCCCAAACCAAGCGATGAACGGCCCCAGGTTGAGGAGTATCTCTGCCGCCAGGGCCGCTTCAGCCATCTTTTCACCCCCCAGCGTAACGAGACCGTCCTTGCTGAGATCCAAGCCAAGGTGGACCGTTACTGGCAGGAGGTTAATGACCACTATGCAGGCTGAAGGCGGCAGGATGAAACTAACGCTCAGCTATCTAAAGAGCGGCGGCGAGGTGCCTCTGCTTGAGCGCACCATTCCGGCCCATTTCCAGGATATTGCCCGCCGTTTTCGCGACCACGAAGCGGTGGTGGCCGTGGCCCAGGGCAGACGCCTCAGCTATGGCCAACTGGCACAGGAGGTCGATATCCTGGCCCGCAGCCTCATGGCCCTGGGATATGACAAGGGCGAGCGGATCGGTATCTGGTCCACCAATAATCTGGAGTGGGTCCTCATCCAGCTGGCCTGTGCCCGCATCGGCGTCATCCTGGTCAATATCAACCCAGCTTACCGGCTGCCGGAGCTCGCCTATGCCCTGCGCCAGTCAGAACTCCAGGGCCTGTTCACCATCCCCACCTTCCGCCGCAGCGATTACCTGGCCATGCTGGCCGAACTCCTGCCCGAATTAAAGCAACCTGTAGTTGACGATCTGGGCAACACCAACCTGCCCCACCTGCGCCGGGTCATCTGTTACAATCCCCTTGGCAGTGCCAGCGCCAAAGACGCCCTGCCCGGCCTATTTTCCTGGATTGATCTTTTGGCCCAGGCAGACAACATCAGCCAGACCGAGCTTGAGTCGCGCAGCAACAGCCTCCATCCTGATGAGGTGATCAACATCCAGTACACCTCCGGCACCACCGGCCATCCCAAGGCGGTGATGCTGAGCCACCATAATATCTTGAACAATGCCTGGTTCACCGCCCGGATCATGGGCTTTAACGAGGCTGATCGGCTCTGCGTACCCGTGCCCTTTTACCATTGTTTCGGCACGGTCCTGGCCACTTTGCTCTGCCTGTCCTGCGGTGCCTGCCTGGTCATTGCCTGCGACCACTTTGAGCCGGGCCAAGTGCTGGCCGCCATTGCCCAGGAAAAATGCACGGCCATCCACGGCGTGCCCACCATGTTCATTGCCGAGCTCGAGCATCAAAACTTCAAGAACACCGATATCAGTTCCTTGCGCACCGGCATCATGGCCGGCGCCCCCTGCCCGCCGCCCTTGATGAAACGGGTGATGAAAGACATGCATTGCCCGGAGATCATCATCGGCTACGGCCAGACCGAGGCCGCGCCGCTGACCCACCTCACCCGCCGCGACGACAGCTTTGACCAGCGCATCCTCACCGTGGGCCGCAACCTCCCCCATCAGGAGGTCAAGATCATTGAAGTGGCCACCGGCGAAACTGTTGCCGTGGGCCAGGTGGGGGAGATCTGTTTTCGCGGCTACCACGTGATGAAGGGCTACTATAACGACCCTGAGGCCACGGCCCTGGCCATTGACAACCAGGGCTGGCTCCACTCCGGTGATCTTGGCACCATGGACAGTGAGGGCTATGTGGCCATCACCGGCCGCTTAAAGGACATGATCATCAGGGGCGGCGAAAACATCTATCCAGCCGAGATCGAAGAGGTGTTGTTCAACCACCCTGCCGTGGCCCAGGTGGCGGTGATCGGCGTTCCGGACGACTACTGGGGCGAAGAAATCATGGCCTGGATCAGCGTCCATAGCGGCGGCGAACCACCGTCGTGCCAGGAGTTACAAGACTATTGCCGCGACAAGCTGGCCCACTACAAAATCCCAAAATATATCTGGCTGGTAGAGGAATTTCCCCTCACCGTCACCGGTAAAATTCAAAAATTCAAGATGCGGGAACAGGCTGTTGCCCAACTACAAAATAAGGAGAATTCATGACCATCCACCAGATCAGCCCTCTAGAGGCCTATCACCGCTGCGACCCAGACAGCTTTTCCTTTAAAACCACCCAAGAGGTGGAGGAGCTTTCCCATTTCATCGGACAAGACCGGGCCCTTGAGGCGGTTGATTTCGGTATCGGCATGCAGCAGCAAGGCTTCAACCTCTTTGTCATCGGCCCGGAGGGCTCCGGTCGCCACAGCGTGGTGGAATCCTTTATTCATGACAAGGCCGCCAAGGAGTTCACCCCCAGCGACTGGTGCTACGTCCATAATTTCCGGCAGCACCATAAACCCCTGGCCCTGGAATTGCCCCCCAGCCAAGGCGTGGTCTTCAAGGGTGAGATGTATGAACTCATTGACACCTTGAAGACCACCATCCCTGCTGTCTTTGAAGGGGATGATTATCGGGTGCGACGTAAGGCCATTCATGAGCTGCTGGCCCAGAAAATCGAGGCCCTTTACCACGAGGTGGAAAAAAAGGCCCAGGCCGAGTCCATTGCCGTGTCGCGCACGGAACAGGGCTTTCGCTTCTCGCCCACCGATGGCAAGGGCGAAAGCCTCAGCCTCGAAGAGTTTCGTAAATTACCCGCAGCCATGCAAAAAAGGATCGAGGAGACCATCGAGAGGTTACAGACCACCCTCCAGGAAGCTATTCACCAGATCAGTATCTGGAAGCGGGAGAGCGAAGAAGAGAGCCGCCGTCTCAAAAAGGAAACCGCCAAACTGTCGGTCTCCCATCTCATTCAAACCTTAAAGGAGAAGTATAAGGACAACGAAAAACTCGGTCACTATCTTGATGACGTTGAAGAAGATATCACCGAGCGGGTGGATGATTTCCTTGGCGATGATCAGGAAGACAAACACCCCCTCATCCTTGCCATTGGCGGCGGTCAGCGCCCCACCTTTGACCAGTATGAGGTCAATGTCCTGATCAGCCATCACAATAATCATGGCTCGCCGGTGATCTATGAAGACCTGCCCACCTACCAGAACCTCCATGGTCGTATCGAACATCAGGCCAGAATGGGCGTGCTCACCACCAATTTCACCCTGATCAAGCCCGGCGCCCTACATCAGGCCAATAACGGTTACCTCATCCTTGATGCCCGCAGGCTGCTCATGCAACCCTTTGCCTATGAGGGTCTGAAACGCACCCTGCGCGCCAGCAAGATCCATATTGAACCGGTGGAACGGCTGCTGGGCTTGATGAGTACGGTATCCCTGGAGCCTGAGCCCGTCGACCTCCATATCAAGGTGGTGCTCATCGGCGAACCCCTGATCTACTATCTGCTCAATGCCTATGATCCGGAGTTTATCTCGCTGTTTAAGGTCCAGGCCGATTTTGAGAGCGACATGAAGCGCAACAAGGAGAGCCAGGATCTCTACGCCACCCTCATTGCCCGCCTGGCCAAAGACAAAGGTCTTCTGCCCCTGCAGCGGACCGCCGTGGCCCGCCTCATTGAGCAGGCCACCCGCGAGTCCGGCGACAGGGAGAAGTTATCGCTGCGCATCCGCGATTTTGCCGACCTGATGCAGGAGGCCGACTATCTGGCCAAAAAAGACAACAAAAAAACCATTGATGCCAGCGACGTGGAAAGAGCCCTTACGGCCGCCAAGAGACGGGGCGGCCGGATCAAGGACCGTTTCTTTGAGGCCATGGAGCACGGCATCCGCCATATCGACACGGTCGGCGCCAAGGCCGGTCAGATCAACGGCCTGTCTGTCCTCGTCCTCGGCCGCGACTCCTTTGGCTGCCCCACCCGAATCACCGCCCTGACCAGGCCCGGCAAGGGTAAGATTATTGATATTGAGCGCGAGGTGGAACTGGGCGGCCCCATCCACTCCAAGGGGGTTCTTATCCTCTCCTCATTTTTAAGCAGCCGCTTTGCCCGCTCCATTCCCTTGAGTCTGCAGGCCAGCCTGGTCTTTGAACAATCCTACGGCGGCGTGGAGGGCGATAGCGCTTCCTGTGCCGAGCTCTGCACCCTGCTCTCCTCCTTGGCCGATGTACCCATCAAGCAATCTTTGGCCATCACCGGCTCGGTGAGCCAGAAGGGCGAAGTGCAGGCCATCGGCGGGGTCAACGAAAAGATTGAGGGCTTTTTCGACCTCTGCGAGAACCGGGGGCTCACCGGCGACCAGGGTGTCATCATCCCGGCCAGTAATGTCCGCCACCTGATGCTTAAAAAAGAAGTGGTTGATGCCATGGCCCAGGGCATATTCACGGTGACGGCAGTGAATACGGTGGACGAAGCCGTCGAGCTTCTCACCGGTATGACGGCCGGGGAACGGAATAACAAAGGCAAATATCCAAAAAACTCCATCAACGGCCGGGTGGAAGCCACCCTCCTTGGCTTTGCCAAGACCCTCCAGGATTTTGATAAGGAAGGGAAAGAAAAAGGCAACAAGGACAAAAAGCGCTAGACGGCGCGACATGAAGGACGACCAGCTATGTTAAGGCAGATACGCGTTGCTGCGAAACGAAGTGGCCCGGCTGAACACCGGCCAATTTATAATATGCCCCATCATCGCGCCTTGACTGAACTCGGCAGGGTATCGATGGCTCGCCATTATTGGGCCTGGGCAAATATCTCAGGATTTTTTTCCTGAGTGGCGAGGCAGCTTATGGCCCCACTCGGAGAGAGCGCTGAGGAAAAGGCGTCCGGAATCATCTCGGCCAGGGGGCCTGGTATCATGCTCTTTAGTCGCTTGCAGCGGCAGATTTTCTGCCCGTGGGCCAGAACGATATTTTTACCGAGATGCTTAGCCCGGTAGAGGGCCTTGTCAGCACAGCGGAAGACATCCTCACAGTTCCGGGCATCATCGGGGTAGGTGGCGATGCCACCGCTCACCGTCAAGCACACCTCCCTTTTTTCCACCACCATGGTTTCACGACTGATTTCCTTGCGGATTCTCTCGGCCAACCCAAGGGCCTCGCCTTTATCGGTATCCGGCAGCACCAAAACAAATTCGTCGCCACCGAACCGGGCGGCAATGTCCACAGCGCGTTTATTCTCAACAAGAATTCTGCCGACATGCTGCATCATCTTGTCACCGGCCAGATGACCATGGCTATCGTTGATTTTCTTAAATGAGTCGAGATCAAGAAACAGGATGGAAAGCCGACGCTGGTGACGTTCAGCCCGGCTGAATTCCTGACTAAGGGCCGACTCCATGGTCTGCTTATTATAGAGGCCGGTAAGAGAATCAAACTGCCGCTCCATGTACATGGCCTCAAATTTATGAACATCGATCAGCTTGGCAACGCGCACGCCTTTTTCCTGCAGCGAAAAATAATCACACACCGCCACAGAAAGGCCCACGACCCTGCCAAGAGCAACAGACATCATCCGGTGGTGGGCAACGATATCCTGCCAATAGTGCGCCGCTTCCTCTTGGCAAAAATTGCGGTGCATGAGCACCTCCAGGATAATCGTGCAAGCAGCACGGCCTTCCTGCTGCACCAGAAGACGCAGACAGTCAAGAAGATCGCCATCCGGCGCCGAGTCTCGCATGCAGGCCAGGACGGTATTCTTGATGGTCTTCTCAACGTCCGTTTGCAAAAAGTTGCGGGGTAGATTCTTTTCCATTTCTTTTCTCCCTGCCGGCCTGCGCGGTTGTCCTTATCTGCCAATCAGTATCCAGAGCGAAAAATACTGTCCGCTCACCAACAAGATCTAGGCCCAATCCCATGGCCAGAACCAGCCCGGCACAGAGCCTTGGGGATGAGACAAACGATACTTGGCGGCAGTAAAGGGCAAGCATGTGCACATTCCATGGTTTTTTCACCATTTTCTTATGATCCCTCTTCATATCTCGCAACAAATATGCCACCCAGGCTTCCTAAAAAATATACTCTGTGTTTTCAAAAGGTTGGATTGGAGAGGACGAGACGTTGACAGGATTCGCCCGGGGCAAACCCTAAAAGTTGGGCATTACACCATGTTTCCAGAATCAAGTCGGCTAAAAAACCCAAAAAAGTTGGGCATTACACCACATTTTATAAAAGCTCGGGACAGTAACTGCCCGCATCCAATCCTTACTGGAACATTCCTCAGCCATTATATACTCGGCATGCAAAGCGTAAGTCCAACACGGTTGTTGCAAAAAACACCTGATTTTGGATAATAAATGGTAACGCGATTTATCAACGGGGCATCTCCGGGCTGGTGGGGTTGACCAATAGCCCACGTCAGATTGAGCCCTTTTTTGCACTGAACCCATCTTTCCGCACTTAAATGGCCATTACCGTCAACTTCCACGATGATCTCGCCAGCCTGCTGCGTCGCCAGTGGCGACACCAGCCCCAGCTCAAGCTGGCCGCTACGCGCACCGCCTCCATCAAGGATGTGGTGGAATCCTTTGGCCTTCCCCATACCGAGGTGGGCCGGCTGCTGGTGGACGGCCGCGAGGTGGCTTTTCACTATCTCATCAACACCTCCTGCCATATCGACATCTGGCCGATCACCCCCCCGTGGGATGTGCTGCAACCCTGCTTTCTCCGCCCTCACCCCTTGCCCCATCTCCACTTTCTGGTGGATATCAATGTCGGCAAACTCGGCCGGCTGTTGCGCATGGCCGGTTTTGACGCCGCCAGTCATCCAGATTTGGATGACACCGAACTGGCCGCCTGCGCCGAGGCAGAAGGACGCCTCTTGCTCAGCAAAAACCGCGCTTTGCTGATGCGCAAGAATATCCATTTCGGCCGGATTATCCGGGCCACAGCCCCGCCGCAACAACTCCACGAGGTCCTCAATCTCCTTAACCTCCATGGCCAGATGCAGCCCCTGAGTCGTTGCCTGGAGTGCAACACCCATCTTGAACAAGTCGCCAAGGAAGAGATCGACCATCTCCTGGAACCTTTAACCCGGAAATACTACCAGGAATTCAGCCGTTGTCCGGCCTGCGCTCACCTTTATTGGCCAGGCAGCCATGTGAAAAAGATGCTGGCGCTCTTAGCGAGAGATCTCACTGCATAAACTCAACGTGCGGTTTTGCTTACATGGTTAAGGTTGCCAGGGCTCTTTTCGACCATATTCCGGAGAGATCCTGAAGAAAATATTTCACCCGTGATTGAATGAATCAATGTTCGTTTTTATGATGGTGTTGACCAATCCCTGGGCCAGGAGGTAAAGTTTGCCGGCAATGGCAATACAATTGTCTTGCCCCTACCCTGCACACGGGCTACCCATCATCCCTTTCAGGATTGATTATGGTTTTTTGGCGCACACAGTTAAAGAAGGTTTTAGAGGCCACCAACGAGGTGGATCTCACCTTTCTCCTGTTACGTGTTTTCAGCCTCGCCGGGGGTATTGCCTGGCTGTTAATTGTGCCGCTTTCCCCACGGGAAGAGGCCATCCTGACCAAGGCCCTCATCTCTTTTTCCATCTACAGCACGCTTTGCTATCTTGTCATTTTTTTTAAGCCGAGCTTGTTAAGAAAGGTCTACCTGACCTCACTTTTTCTCGACATGATCTTTCTGTCGAGCTTGGTTCGTGCTGAAACAAATTTTGAAAACAGCTTCTTTCTTGGCTATTACCTGCTCATTTGCCTGCATACCGTTTACTTCGGTCTAGGTTTTGGTTTACTGGTCGCGATTTTTTCCGCCCTTTGTTACGGCATCAGCATTTTCCCCATGCTCTCGCAGATCGAGTGGACCGATTTTGCCCTGAGGATAGGTTTTTTCTTTTTTATCACCGTACCGGTGGGGTTGCTCACGGAGAAGGTGAAGCGAGACAAGGCCAAGGTGGAGCATTTCAACCGCACCCTTGAGACCATGGTGGCCCAACGCACGGACAGAATAGGCCACCTCCTGGATCAGGAACGCTATCTTCGCGAAATTTTAGATACAGTTGCCCACATCAACAAGCTGCTCATTACCTCACCAAACGTTGCAAGTCTGTTGGAAAGCGCCTGCAACCGGTTCGGACAACACGGCCATTATGGTTTCAGCTGGATCGGTCTTCTGGAAAAGGACGAGATCCAAACGGTGCAGACCTCTGAGATTGTCGGCAAACCCCTTGTTGACCCGCCCTATAAGGTGAATGATGATGAAGATCCCTTTTACCAGAGCCCCACGGCCCAATGCATCAGGGACAATCTCACCGTAATCCGCGAACACGACCCCAAAAGGCCGGACACAACCCCTTGGCGCAATCCAGAAGAGATGACAGGGTTTCAGTATGTCATCAGCCTCCCCCTGCGCGCTCACCAGTCGGCACAACCCCTCGGCGCCCTAACCATCTACACCTGGCGCAGGGAAGGCTTTGAGCCGGAAGAAAAAGATATGCTGAACGAATTGGCAGGCGATATCGGTTTTGCCATTGATTCCTTCAGGCAAAGAGGGTCGGTGCTCACGCTCACCGCCGAACGCACGGCCAATTACGAAGAGACAATCTTCTCCTTTGTCGACATGATTGAGCAACGGGATACCTATACGGCTGGTCACACCCAGCGCGTCGCCCAGTATTGCCAGTTAATTGCCCGGGAAATGGGCCTTGAGTTCGACCAGATAAAGAAACTTTATAAAGCCGCCATCCTGCATGACATTGGCAAGATTGCCACGCCAGATTCCGTTCTCCTCAAACCTGGCAGGCTCACCAGTCTGGATTATGACCTGATCAAACTCCATGCCTTTGCCGGTTACGAGATGCTTTCCCAGATTGAGATGTACCACGAATTAGCCGTGATCATCCATCATCATCACGAACGACACGACGGCAAAGGGTACCCCAACGGCCTGCAGGGCGAAGAGATCCCCCTGCTCTCAAGAATCATGGTGGTTGGTGATGCCTTTGACGCCATGACCACCAACCGTATCTATAAAGCGAGAAAAGAGATTCCTGAAGCCTTGGCCGAGCTCAAGGCCTTCAGCGGCAGCCAATTTCATCCTGAAGTAGTAAAGGCTGCGATCAAGGTGTTGGCCGATGTCAAAATCTCAACAAACATCAGCCAGCTTCCCATAAGCAATTTAGAGAAAAAAAGGTTCTCCTACTTTTTTAACGACAAATTGACAGGGCTTTACAATGAAGACTATTTGAAGATCATCCTCAACAACCTGGATCTGAATCATTATACCTGCCTGCACATGCTGCACCTCCTGGATATGCCGGAATACAACAAGCAGCACGGCTGGGCCAAGGGAAATGTACTTTTTAAAAAGTGCGCCGCCGAACTGCAGGCAAGCTTTCCAGATGCCCTGGTTTTCAGGGCCTACGGCAACGACTTTGCCATCATGACCAAGGAGCATCTTGATCTTGACAGCACCGCGTTCAACGCCTTTGAATGCCTCAGCGCCACCGGAATCAAGGTCGAGGTCCACCACCTTGATCTCTCGGCTGGAATGTCCTACACCATCGACAAATTGGAAAAAATGGAAATTCTGGCCAGGGACCACCGGCAACCAATTATCAACGATATTGACCTTGAATCGGTCTGACCCATGGCGTTACTTGACTTCGATGGCTTAAAAACACTAGGAGAAGGACAACTCATGAAGAAGAATAACCATTTGGAACTCATCTTTGTTTACAATGCCGACAGCGGTTTCATGAACACCATGCTTGATATCGGCCACAAAATAGTTAATCCGGAGACCTATAGCTGTAATTTATGCAAGATGACCTTTGACACCTTTAGTGAAAACAAAAAGTGGAAGGAGTTTCGGGAGAATTCTGCCTTTAAAATGGAATTTCTTCACAGAGATGAATTTGAAAAAAAATATAAGATGAGTTTCGAGTACCCTGTTGTCCTGAAAAAATCAGACCCCATCACAATAGCTATCACGCCAAACAAGCTTGCCGTGTTCAAAAGCCTGGATGAACTTATTAGAGCGGTGCAGGAAATAGACTAAAAAAAACTAGCTCGCAGCCATCTTCCCATCTGCATGCTTTGTCTGCAACTGCTGCAGATGACTATACACTCCCCCTTTCACCATCAATGCCTGGTGGTTGCCCTGTTCAACAATCCTGCCCTTGTCCATCACCAGAATATGATCTGCCCGGCGGATGGTTGACAGTCTGTGGGCAATGACGATACCGGTCCGGTTGGCCAGGGTGGAGGCGATGGCCCGGTCAATCAAGATTTCAGTTGCCGAATCTACACTGGACGTTGCCTCGTCAAGAATAAGAACGCGGGGGTTGCGGGCAAGAACCCGGGCAAAGGCCAGCAGCTGCTTCTGCCCCAAAGACAATCCCGCCCCACCTTCGCCGATTTTCGTGGCCAACCCTTCCGGTAGCCGCGCAATAACACCGGCAAGCTGGGCCTTGGCAATGATGTCGTCCAACTCATCGTCGCCCAGCTCCTTATCGAGCAGAATATTCTGCCTGATGCTGCCAGGCACAATAAAGACATCCTGCATGACCAGGCCAATCCTCTCTCTAAGCCACTGCGTGTTCAGGCTTCTGATATCCAGGCCATCAATGCGGATCTCACCACTGTCCGGCTCATAAAATCTCTCGAGAAGATTAACGATTGTTGACTTGCCGGAACCGGTGGCCCCCACTATCGCCAGGGTTTTCCCCGGCGCCACATGGAAGGAGAGATCCGCCAGAATCTGCTCGGTGTCATAGGCGAAATGGACATGATGAAAGGACACCTCCCCTTTCATCTCCGCCTTGCCGGGAATCAGACCAACAGGAGCGCAGGCCGGCGCCATGTCCAGGAGCTGAAAAAGACGTTCGGCCGAGGCCATGGCCGATTGCACAATGGAATACTTCTGGGACAGATCGCGAATGGGCTGAAAGAAAAGGCGCATATAGGAAAGAAAGGCGGCAAGCTCGCCCAGGGACATGTGCTCCTGGATGATCTGGCCACCGCCGTACCAGATAATACAGGCCTGGGCCAGGGAACTAAACAGATCAACCACCGGCATGAAGATGGCAAAGATCCGGATCTGATACAGATTTTTCTGCAGATAGGCGTTGCTGAGTTCCGTAAAGCGCTGAAAGGTATCGGCCTGCCGCATGAAAATCTGCAGCACGGCAATACCGGACAGCGATTCCTGCAGAAAGGAATTAATCCGGGCCAGCTGGGTGCGGATGGCCCGGAATGCCTCCCTGGCCAGGGCGCTGAACCACAGAGTGTTGCCGATGATCAGGGGCACCAGAAAGCTCAAAATCAGGGCAAGCCGCCAGTTCATCCAGAACAGGATGACCATAATGGCGACAAGTTGGATGAAATCATTAAAGAGGGTGACAATGACCGAGGTGAACATCTCATGCATGTTCTGGATATCGTTGGTCAGCCGGGTAACAAGCTTGCCGCCGGGATTGTTGTGAAAAAAGGAGATATCAAGCCCCAGCATATGCGTAAAAAGCTGCTGGCGCAGCGCATGCATAATGGTCTGCCCTACCCATTCCAGGATGTAAACCTGTAGAAAATTTGCCAGAAAACCGGCGATGACAACACCGATAAAGACACCGGCCAGCATGCCGAGACCACCGATGCGCGCGGAAACCTCCATACCGCTATTGACGATATACTGATCAATACCAAGGCGCATCATGTGTGGCAGGGCAAGGCTGGCGCCGATGACGGCAAAGGACAGCAGGATGGCTGCAGCCAACCGCCGCCAATAGGGTACGGAATAGGAGATAACCCGGCGCCACAGCCCCATATCAGCGACCTTGCTCAGTGTATCCTCCTCAAAATATCCGTAGCCGTAGCGCATAAACTTATCCTTGCCTGGATGATGATGAGGTCTGATGAGCATATATCTGCCGATAAAAACCATTGCTGGCCAGAAGTCCCTGATGATCGCCCCTGGCCACAATTTTGCCCTTGTCCATGACCAGAATTTCAGCCGCCTCGGCAAGAGGAGCGATGCGATGGGAGATGACGATACATGTCTTGCCCTGCAGATAGGCGGTAATGTGCTGCAAAATGGCATGCTCGGTTTCGGTATCAACGGCAGAGAGTCCGTCATCGATAATGACAATGGGGCGATCAAGAAGCAGGGCTCGGGCCAGGGCAATACGCTGTCGCTGGCCACCAGAGAGCTTGACGCCTCGCTCACCCACCCTGGTCTGATAGCCTTGCGCAAAGGCCATGATTTCGTCATGGATCGAGGCGGCCTTGGCCACCTCTTCAATCTCTGCCATGCTGGCATCCATCTTCCCCAGGGCAATATTCGCCTTAATCGTCTCGGAAAAAATGGTGGCCTCCTGGGGCACATAGGCGAGGTTGTTGCGTACCGTGGCCAGAGGAAGGGTGTTGACATCCCTGTCTCCCAGAAAATATACCCCGTCATCAACGGGGTAGAGACGGGTCAGAATATGGCATAAGGTTGTTTTGCCGGAACCTGTCGTGCCCACCACCCCCACCACTCCTTGGCTGAAATCAACCGTCAAATCATCTAGGGCCTTATCGGTCTGCCCGGGATAGCTGAAAGAGAGGCCGTGCAAGGCAATATGCCCGGATTTCAAGGAAACGGGTTCCGTGGCAACGACATCACGTAATTCCGGCTGCTCTTCAAAAACACTTTTTATCCGGCCCAGGGACGTTGAGCCGCGCTGGAAGAGATTTGTTACCCAGCCCAGGGCCATCATCGGCCAGGTCAGCATGAACAGGTAGGAGACAAAGGCCACAAAATCACCAATGGTGATGGTGCCGGCAATGGTTAACCGGCCGCCGAAAAAAAGGACCAGCAACAGGCTGCAATTGCCGATGAGGCTGGAAAAGGGGAAAAGCAGGCCCTGAATGACGGCAAGTTTGAGATTATGATGTACATAGATCTCTCCCATGCGGCCAAACTCCTCGACCTGGGAGTGCTCCTGAGTGTAAGCCTTGAGCAGATGAATGGAAGAGATGGCATTACGGGCAAACTCGGTCAGTGCGCCAAATTGCTCCTGGACCTTGGTGAAACGCTTATGCATTCCTGCCGACAGCCTCTTGGTAACAAAAGCCAGCACCGGCATGGGCGCCACAGCGATAACGGTGAGCAAGGGGTTAATATAGGCCATAAAAGCAAGGGCTGCCACGGTCATGACCAGGGCATCGACAGCGGCAATCATACCCATGCCCGTGGCCAGTTGCACGGCTGCAAGGTCATTGGAAGAAAGGGCCATTAATTCGCCGGTGGTGCGACGTTGGAAAAATGTCCGGTCCAGGGTGAGCAGATGGGCAAGGAGCCTGTCGCGCAGATCACGCTCCAGCAGACGGGAAAACCCGATGATGAGATAACGCCACAAAAACCGGCACACGGCGATACCCACGGCCAAAAGTAGTATATATCCGGCGCATTGCAAAAGAAGTGTGTTACTGGCCGTGCCTTTTTCCAGGGCATCAACCGCCCTTTTAATCAACCTCGGCACCAGAAGCTGGAGCAAGTCCACCCCCAGCAGGGCAGCAAATCCCAGGAGGAGCCGGAAGCGATAGCGCTTCAAAACCGGGGTCAGCAGAGAGAGGTTCTGGGCTGAGAACATCCGCCCTCTCTTTATATCTGGATTGCCGGTCAATGTCCTCTCTACCCTTTCACTGTTGCTTTGAATTTTTCCACAAAGGCTATGGGTTTATAGCTCAGCTTTGCCTTCCGCAAGCCCTCACTGCCCAAGTCCTGCTCCCTGTTCACCGTTTCGTACTGCGCAGGCAGAATGGAGGCAAAGGCCTGATTGATAAACTGCCATAGCCCCTTATACTCATCCACGGCTTTTTCAAAATGGATGGCAAAACTTGTTCCACCGGCAAGCTCCTCTCCCAATGAATAGGCCACCGGCTTGCCTTCCACATAGTAAATACCGCCACAGAGTTGGAGCTCTTCTGCCTTTTCCAGGGCCTCTTTGGCCGCAGCATAATCACCGGGCTCCTCCCGGTTCGCCCGCCATTTTTCAAGAATCTCCAGGACATCAGCCTTATGTGTTTCCAGAAGTGGCCTGCCTTCGTAGGAGTAGTTGTTGATAAAAGCCTTGATCAGATTACGTTTTTTGTGGAATTTAGAGCCGGGAAGCTCGGCAAGGTCCTGGCGCGAATAGAGGTAATCAAAATTATCCCTATCCTCGGTGATTTCATAACCCAAGGATACCAGCACCTCAACCTGGGAAGCAGAAACACATTTCATCGTGCGATATGTGGCGAACAACTGCGCAAGGATGGGCGCATCCGGCACGCCAAAAGGCAGCATGAAAAAAGGCTCGTTACCATCCATGCCGGTAATGAGCAGCAAGTCTCCGGCAAGCATGGATACCCGATACTTATGGGTCGCCCGAAAGAGATAGAGATTGGCAAAGGTGAACTCTGAAATACCTGTCCCCAATGTCTGGAAAAGAGGGTGCAGGAGAGGCCGCAGGGCCAGGGTGAGTTCAGCGCTATCGGGATAACGTGGAATCATCACCATTAACCACTCCTTGCATTCACACCAACAAGGAATCCAGCCGGCACTGCTCGAACGACACTAACTTTCATGATTTAATAATCCTGACCTGCACTGTTTCGACAAAGGTTTCGCCTGCTAAAATATCTGAAACCACGATAATCCTGTCGCCGGCGCAAACAATATTTTTTTGGTTTAACAGCTTTATTGCTCGCGAAATTGTTGTTTCCGGGTCCTTGGAAAACTTAACGATAAAGGACTGAACCCCCCAATAAATAGCCAATCGCCGCCTGACGTAGCTGGAATTGGTAAAGGCATAGATTGGCTCATTAGGGCGACAGCCCGAGACCAGGACCGCCATCAACCCCCGCCGGGTAAAAACCAGGATGGCCTTGGCCTTCAGATTGTTCCCCAAAATAGCTGCCGATCTGGCAATTTCGTGTTTGGCATTACTTGAGGCCTCCACCCGGACCTTGGGATCAATCTCCAGCCGCTGTTCGGTGCGCCGGGCCACGGTGTCCATGACCTCAAGGGCCTTTATTGGATGTTTACCGGTGGCGGTCTCCCCGGAAAGCATGGTGCAGTCAACACCTTGGAGAACCGCCTGGGTGATATCGGTGACCTCAGCCCTGGTGGGGGTCGGATTGATAATCATCGACTCCAGCATATGGGTGGCGACGATGACCGGTTTGCCTGCCTGCCGGCATTTACCGGCAATCTCCTCCTGAAGATGGGGAACCTCCTCAAAGGGCAATTCAGCGCCGAGATCACCCCGGGCGATCATCACCCCATCGGCCACCGCAATGATCTCAGCTAAATGGGGAATGGCTTCAGCGCTCTCAATCTTGGCAATGACATCAATCTTGGCATTTTTCCCCCGCAGATAACGCTGTAACTCCTCAATGGCGGCTGCCGTCTTTACAAAAGAAAGGGCTATAAAATCAACGCCCTGCTCAATACCAAAATTAATATCAGCCCAGTCTTTTTCCGTGATCGACGGCAAATCCGCAGACTTACCCCGGATGTTCAGGTGCCGCCTGGAACCAAGAAGTCCGTCGTCAAGACTCCGGCACAAAATATCACAGGCTGTCTTGGTAAGGACGCGCAGGCGAATCATCCCGCCATCAACAAGAATGATATCGCCAACCGAAACGTCATCAATGAAACCATCGTAACTCACCTCAACGCAATACTCCTCAAGGATTGCCTTCCGGCGGATGGTGAAGGTCAAGGTATCCCCATTTTTCAAGGGGATATCAGGATTCACATCGCCGGTTCTGATTTCCGGCCCCTTGGTATCCAGGAGAATTGCCACCCCACCGTTCTCCTTGCGATTCAAGCGTTTGAGGTGGTGAATAACCTGGCCATGCCAGCCATAGTCGCCATGGGACATGTTGAGACGGGCAATATTCATCCCCTTCACGGCCAAGACCTTGAGCATTTCATAGGACTCGGTACGGGGGCCGATGGTACAGACAATCTTGGTTTTACGCATTGTGTTCATGGCAGCAACCAGACGATAAAAATTCCAGGCCGTTAACATCCACCGCCACGATGGATTTCCGGCAAATTTCCGCAGGGGAAAAGGGTCGTGAGGACAACACAGCGCCCTTCCCTTCTTTTTGAGTATAGTGGAAATGATTCTCCGGAGAGGAAAAAAAATATTGCCGCGGCCAATTTGGCACGGGCCACCAGCGCTTTCTATCCACAGGCAATCAACCCTATTCTTGGCTTTGTTTTTGAAGTTCCTGTAAAGTACTTAAAAATTGTGCTAGGTGAACCCCAAGCTGATGATTACAAGTTGTGTTTAACAAGTGCGCAAAAAAGACCCTATGAAATCAAATCTAACCCTTATCGGCATGCCTGGTGCAGGGAAAAGCACCATCGGCATCATTCTGGCCAAGTTTTTAGCCTGTGGGTTTATCGACACAGACATACTCATCCAGATCAATCGCCAAAAATCCTTGCAGCAAATCATTGAGGAAAGCGATCACTTCAACTTACGGAAAATCGAAGAAGAAGAAATCCTGAAAATAAACGTTAAAAACCAGATCATTGCCACCGGCGGCAGCGCTGTTTACAGTGAAAAAGCCATGAAGCATCTGCAAGCGATCTCAACAATTATTTTCCTGCAAGTGGGCTATGACGAACTGCTCAAGCGAATCCATAATTTTAACACCCGTGGCATAGCAAGCGCGAAGGGCCAGTCATTCAGGGATTTGTATACTGAACGCCAGGTTCTCTACAACAGGTATGCCGACGTTACCATTGACTGCAATGAGCTTGACCAGGAAGAAATTGCCGAGAAAATCACCAAAATCTATCATCAAAAGAGGATATCTGATGGAAAAGAATAGAAAACGCATCGTTGTCACGGTCATCGGCGAGGATACCGTGGGCATCGTCGCCAGAATTGCCACCGCCCTTGCCGCAAACAATGTCAACATCATCGACATCAATCAAAAAATTCTTGATGACGAAATTTTCGCCATGACCTTGCTTGCCGACCGCGTCAAATCCAGTCTTGCCCTGCCTGAGATTACTGCCACGCTTAAAGAATCCATCAAAGACCTGAATCTGACCGTGACGGTCCAGGATTCGGAACTTTTCCACTACATGCACAGGGTATAGGCCACGCCATGGAATTTACCAATGAAGAAATCCTCGAAACCATAGGGATGATCGCCCAAGACAAACTGGATATCCGAACAGTGACCTTAGGCATCTCTCTTTTTGATTGTTCTGACCCGAACCCCACCGCCTGCGCCCGCAAGATCCGCGAGAAAATCCTAAGAATGGGGGCAAACCTGAGCGAAAAGGCCCAATTTGTCTCTGACGAATATGGCCTGCCCATTATCAATAAACGCATCAGCCTCACCCCCATCTCCCAGGTGGTGCCGGTGGCCGATCCTGCCGCCTTTATCGAAGTTGCCCATGCCGTGGATAAGGCGGCGGCAGAGATTGGCGTCAACTTTGTCGGCGGTTACACGGCCATGATCCAGAAGGGCGAAACCGCCATTGACAAGGCGATGATTGCCGCCATGCCGGAAGTCCTGTCGACCACCCAGTGCTTTTGCGCCTCGGTGATCCTGGCCTCCACCAAGGCGGGCATCAATATGGATGGCTGTTATACCATGAGCCGGGTCATCAAAGACATTGCCCAGCGCACGGCAGCCCAGGACGGCATCGGTTGTGCGAAACTGGTGCTCTTTGCCAATCCCGTTGAGGACAACCCCTTCATGGCCGGGGCCTATTATGGGGCTGGCGAGAGCGAAAGTTCGATCCTGGTGGGGGTAAGCGGCCCCGGCGCCGTTCGCCGTGCCCTGGAGAGACTCGGGCCTGATGCCAATTTGGGCGAGGTTGCTGAGGCGATCAAAAAGACCGCCTTTAAGATTACCCGGGCCGGTGAATTGGTGGGTAAAAAAATCGCCGAACAGCTTGGCGTCGCCTTTGGCAACCTCGATCTCTCCCTGGCGCCCACCCCGGCCGAAGGCGATTCGGTGGGGCAGATCTTAGAGACCATGGGCCTTGCCATGCCCGGGGCGCCCGGCTCAACGGCGGCGCTGATGATGCTGAACGATGCCGTGAAAAAGGGCGGCCTCTTTGCCTCGTCCTCGGTGGGTGGCCTTTCCGGCGCCTTTATCCCGGTGAGTGAAGATGCCTCCATGATTGCCGCTGCCAAGGCTGGGGCCATTACCATTGAAAAACTTGAGGCCATGACCAGCGTCTGTTCAGTGGGCCTCGACATGATCGCTATCCCAGGCTCAACCAGCGCCGAGACCATTGCGGCAATTATTGCTGACGAGATGGCCATCGGCTGTGCCAATAATAAAACCACGGCGGTGCGGCTCATCCCGGCAGTGGGGAAAGAGGTTGGTGATTTTGTGCATTTTGGGGGTCTGCTTGGTGAGGCCCCGATTATGGCGGTGAGCAAGGTCTCGGCGGACATCTTTGTCAAAAGAGGTGGCCGTATCCCGGCCCCTCTGCAGTCCTTGAAAAATTAGAGAGATATCCCTAGAATGATCTTTTTCGTAAAAATTCAACCATGACGATGTCCCTTCAAAAGGAGGCTGCAAATGATTGATAAATTAGTAACAACATTATGTATTATATGCGCAGGAACCCTGGCCCTTGTTACTCCCCTCCAGGCTGACGATGTCAAGATCATCCCCACCAAGATCACCAAGCAGATATTCATGCTTGCTGGCGAAGGTGGTAATATCGGTCTCTTTATCGGCAAGGATGGCACCTTTTTAATCGACGACCAGTACGCCCCCTTAACAGAAAAGATTCTGGCGGCCATCCAATCAGTGGGCGGCGATACCCCAAAATTTTTGATCAACACCCATTACCATGGCGACCACACCGGCGGTAACGAAAAACTGGGCAAGAGCGGCGCCCTGATCTTCTCCCATGATAATGTCCGGGAACGCCTGAGCACCGGCTCGTTTCTCGAGGCCTTTAACAACAAGCGGGAACCTTTAACCAAAGAGGGCCTGCCCGTGGTGACCTTTTCCGAGGATATCAGTTTCCACCTCAATGGCGACACCGTGCACGCCATGCATGTGCCCCACGCCCATACCGATGGCGACAGTTTCATCGCTTTCAAGACCGCCAATGTGATCCACGCCGGCGACTTTTTCTTCAACGGTTTCTATCCCTTTATCGATGTCCACCATGGCGGCTCCCTCAAGGGCATGATCACCGCCGTGGACAAGGTTCTCGCCCTGGCCGATGACCAGACGAAAATTATCCCGGGGCACGGCCCCTTGGCCGACAAAGCCCAGTTGATAAGCTATCGACAGATGCTCAGCACCGCCTATGAACGGCTGAGCAAGCTGAAAGCGTCAGGAAAAACAGCCCAGGAAGCAGCAGCTGCCAAACCTCTGGCTGACCTTGACCCAACCTGGGGCCATGGCCTCTTCACCGGTGAGCGCTGGATCGAGTTGATTTATCCGGGCGTTTAAGAATTGTCGCCCTTGAGGGTACAATCATAACTGACATTCACAGTAGATCTCTTAACCTGGGGTGAGTTGAGAAACTCCTGAGGTTGGACGTGGCAATGTTAACGTTTTTGGTAACTTGCGCGCCCGGTGCATTTGTGGGAACGACCGAGCATCTTCGCGTCAAGTTGACCCGATGGTTAGCTTACTTCCTTTTTCATTGCTGTGAGCAACTCTGAAGCAGTTTTAGCGGATTTGCTGCCAGTATCCATTTCAAACTTTTCTAGCAACTCACGTGCTCTTGTCTCCATTTCATTTAGACCAAGTTTTCTTGCTACAAAAGTAGACATCATCAATGCTCTGTAAACATACCCTATAAGTTGCCCCCTCCATTCATCGATCCTTGGTGTTCCGCTCATTCCATTTAAATGAGGGTGAGGACCATCAAACATTTCCATGATATGGGGGTAAGCACCATGAACATATCCTGAAAATGCTTGATGAGTTGTTCGCAAGATTTCTTGGGCGTCTGATGGATTTAGTTCTTCCTTTGCCAACTTTCCAAATGTGGCATGTATTTTTCGGATGGGAACGTTGACACGTTTTTGAGTAGACCCTAGAGGGTTTTTAGGTTTATCAAATTCTTCCTTGAAAAAATCATCGAGAAACTGAATTTGTTCTTTGCTAAATTTGTCCCCGTCTTGAGGCATGACAAGAAAAAATATCTCATTGCAATAATCATCAATCATTCTACATAGGGCGCCAATTTCTTGGGTAAACCCTGCACGAAGCAACACCATAGAAGCGTTGAGTGTGCTTACTATTTTTATTCCTTTTAGATAACACGCTAATGATTCGGACAAATTTTTAAATCGCCACGCATAGTAGCCACCCACATCTGCAAAAACGGGGGCTTCAATTTTGGTTGCCATCTCGTAGTAAATATCTCCCAAATCGGAGAGTGCACTTTCTAAATAGGAGTCAATATTCATAGAGAAACTTTAATAAGTTAACGCAAAGCTAAGACGCGCTTAAGCGAGGTTGATAAGTTCGGGTTGTAATGAGCTGGCCTAAGCCGATTAAGCTGGCGTGCTTGCGTGTCGCTCTTGAGCGAATTGCTAGACCAGAGCATCTTGCACATATTTCTTCATCAAGCTAGTCATGCCTTCTATGGCTTGCTCCATGGAAATCTCTTTGTTATCCAGCTTACACCAAATCTCGAAATCTTCTTGCTTGTAGGCCTCTCTTCCTGCCATAGTCCAGGGGCTATAATTCCTTAATTGCTCGCCATCAAAATTCATAGTTAACGCAGCTTCACGTGCTTCAAGCTCGTCGAGGATTGATGAGTTCTTGCAACATATCTCCTTGAGCCTTGTTTCTGAGAATTTATATTCATTTTTATATTGATCTTCGTCTACAATTTTCTCTTTTTCAAACATGGCTTTAACTGACTTTAACAACTCTATTGCAAGAATATGATCTAATTGGCATGAAAGAATCGCCTCTTCCACCTCTTCAACTGTGAACAATCTAGTTTTTACGCCATAAGCTATACAATATGAAAAAGCATTCCTTTCCTCTTCAGAGAAGAAAGCTCCAGGCTTGTGAGTCCATAATATATAATTCAAAAAATCATTAATAAAGTTGTAAGCAGGTAATGGTGTAAAATTTACACAATCTTCTCCAACTACTGGTTCGTAGTAGTCAGGAATTATCTTTGTTTCTGTTTCTGAAGTGTCATACATACGTTTTATATGATATAACTGATGTATTATAAAAAGTTTATAGAAATTAAAGCCATGAAGTACAGGATATTTATCTAAATAGCACCTTACTGGGGCTACTTGTATTTCATGGCTGTTTTTTATATATATAGCTACATGCTTAGATATCATATCGCTAGAAAAGTTCTTAAAAGTTATCTTTGTACTCTCTACATCCTCTCTGATTCCTCTTACGAGACTAATTCCAATAGAGTCTCTTATAAAATCAACCCCAAATAAATCTTGAACAGGACAAGGTTCATTAAGTTTAGGGAAGTCAAACTTGATTTGCTCTTGAATTATCTGTCCTCTCCCATAAAAGCTAGTAACATCAAAACATACCACGACCTCTTTATTTGTATCTGGGTGAATGTATGAATATTTGTCAAAGTACCTATTGTTTTCCTTAAAGGAGCCTAATCGCTCATATTTCAGTTCTGAGCCGAACTTATGGCCAAAATAAACATTAGGCTGAGTAATGGTCATTGCCTTAATGATTTCTGGTTTATGTTCCGGTTCAGGTGCTTCGGCCACATCAATATTTGATGCTATCTTTGGGGCAGTATGGGGTATATATGCACCTGGTAGCAATTTGGCCAACTCTGAGCACCATTGATGGATTGCATTATCCCACTCTTGAATCACTATGGGATCAACGAACATTTTTTCACCACCTACTGATGCGCAATCTTTAACAACAGCTTGGATCTGCATAAGCTTTTCTTGATCACCTTTGGCATTTTTAATTGCTTCCCCTGCGTTAAATATCGCCTCTTTGAGTGCGGAATGCCCTCTAGTGACTGCTCCCTTTGCTGCATTAATTTTATTCTGAGCGCTACCATGACCAACACCACACAAATACTGATCAGCCCTATTGAATCTAGCTTGTGCTTTGGACAAAAGGGTTCTTGTACGCCCCTTAAACATGTCAAACTTTGCGCTTGGATCTGTGAATATCTTAAAAATGCCAAACATGAGTATCCCCTTAATATTATTTAGATCTGAGGTATGCTTTCCATTATTTACGTTCGGCAATTTGCTAGAACAATTCGAGGTCTTGCCTGTAGTCAGGACGCAACCCTTCCTGAAGGTATTTCTGCATTTCGTACTCAAGATGCTGTACCGCCATTTCATCTCCTAGCATCTCACTCACCTGTAAGAATTTCCAGACAATGTAATTGAGCGTTCCAGCAGGAAGCCGCTCTCCTCGTTGTTTTGCGATTTCACGAAATGCGGCACCAACTTTCTGATACATATCAATAATCTGCTGGTCTGATGTCTTAACTGTCGGCGCACATTCTTGTTCAGCAGCGATACGCCGGTAACCAGCGACCAATACTGTCTGCAATTCGTCGAGCATCGTACGTGGTTGTTCCGTTGACCCGAAAAGCTTTTTGATCCAACTCATATTATTCATCTCCTGATGATATTGACTGCTTAGTATCGAGCATAGTCTCATTCGTTCTGAGCCAACACCAAATCAAACAGTGCCCATCCACCCTATCAACCTACAGCAACAATATGTTATTCGCTAGCAACTAAATAATATCAAAGACATTATCCACGCTTAGCTACCGGAGCTGGCCAGGTACCCCAGCCTTACTTACTGGTACAACTTTGGACGACGAAGACAGATCGAGGGGCACCATACTTAATTACTCTCAATTTGAACCAAAGTTAAATAATCAACTGGCAAGGTTAACTATCTAACTAGAACCGCAACTTGATGTTCTTCCTGAGTATACGTAACAAACCCTGTCTAACACTTAGACCACATATTTTGTTATTATGGAAGTGATCGCTGTTCACTCAATTCCATAATTCTCTAGGAGGTGCGCCATGAAAATTTCTCAAGCCGTCGAGTTCCACCTGCAGTATCACCGGGCCAATTCAAAAAAAAAATACGGTCAAAACCTGTGAATTTGTCCTCTCCCGTTTCTCAACTCAGTTCGGGAAAAGGGATCTTGCTAGTATTTCCCATGAAGAAGTGCTGGGTTTTCTGTTGGCTTTAACGAAGAACAATAAGCAGGCAACCAAGAGAAATCGTTACTCTGTACTATCATCGTTCTACAATTTCAGCATTAATACGGGCCTGCCAGCACTGACCAACCCCTGCAATACATCTGTGATCAAAAAAATCTTCAAGCGTCCTCAGCCAATTCAATGGCATATCGTTGACAAGGAGACAGTTGATGAAATTATCTTCCGAACAATGAACACACGAAATCGGCTGATGCTGGAGCTTATGGCGAGGGGTGGGATGAGAATCGGAGAAGTTTTGAACCTCCTGCCAGTCGACATTCAAGAAAGGTCCCTTGCTATTCAAAACCCCAAAAGTGGCCGAACTGGGGAGACAGTTTATGTTCCGCGAAAACTGCTGATAAGGTTAAACGACTACGTTAAAGCCAATAATGTAGGGCTCCACGAACGAATTTTCCCTATCTCTTATGTGGCAGCCTGGACGATGGTCAAGAAAGCAGGCCAACTGGTAAGCATTGAACTACGGCCCCATGATTTGAGGCGGCATGCTGCGACGTATGCATCAAGATCCGGCACTCCAATTGAGATAATCAGCAAAGTGATTTTGCGGCACGCCGATTTGTCGACGACCCAAAGATACCTCGGCAAGGTGAATGATTCAGAAGCAATCAGGTGGATCGAGACACTTTATGGGTAATCCAAAAAAAAGGATGGGGGGCGGAATCTGTCGCTCCCCATCCTGTCTCAGCTCAATCGGGCATGCGTAGCGGCACAGTAGATCTATTAACTTGGAGCGAGTTAACTAAATGTAGAGATTACCACTGGCCATTCATATAATTTTACTATGACCCCCAAATGACCCCCCCCAAAAAAAATATCCTCCCACCAATCACCAGCACGGCTCATACTTGAAAGCATGTTATTGAGTTTGAGTATCATAGTTTCGCAAAAACGGTCTCAACTACATCTATAAACGAAGGTATTCAACTCATACTGCGTATTCCAACCAAATCGGTCACCTGTTCCTGAATAAAACGGAATCAATCGCCCAGTTGGTAGGGCTGTTGCCACGGAGCAGGTGGTCGATTTGCATAGTAACATGTATCTAATAAACTCTTTACACCCCAATTTTTAATGACCGATTGAAGTTGAGCCTTTAATGGTTTAGCCCCGTTATATGTTAAAAATAAACTCATAGATTGATCGTAAGTTCCATCAAGCCAGCTCCAGGCAACAGACGATGGATCAGGATCAGCATTTAGCGCTTCAATATAACAACATGATGTTAAACGGTGGCTTCCAATTTTATCATATAGGGCTTGTCCTACATGAATCCATGCGCTGTGTTGTTGTTCAGCAGGGAATCTTTTAAGTTGCTTGTGCAGACTATTCAAGTCAGGTATTCTATAGCGTATTTCCCTTCTTGTAAAATATTCAACCAACTGTTCCCAAGTCTCTGCGCCAGTATACCAACAGCAAGTCTTCAAAGTATCTTTTGAGTTTTCATTTATCTTAGCGCCTTGAGAATCAAGAAAATCAACAACTTCTTTCATCCCAAATGATTTTGCATAGTCAATCGCTGTAAATCCCCAAATGTCTTTATGACGAATATTCGCCTTGTGTTCAACTAACATTCTTACACAACTAATAAATCCTAACTGCGCAGCTTTTATTAGAGGTGTAAAATTATACTCTGATGTTGCTATATTTGGATCTGCTCCTTTTTTAATTACAACTTCCACTAACTCAACGTTTATTTTACCATTTTGTATATATGTATAAAGAGATGACATGCCATCTTGATTTTGAATGTTCATGTTAAAGCCTTGGCTTATAAGAAAGTCTATAAACTCAACCATTTTTTCATCAAATTCATTGTTTCCATTCCCAATTAAAAGAAAAACAAGAAAAGAGTTCCCTATACCGTGAGTATAATTTACATCTATTGCTGGAATCAAACCAAACAACTTTGGGGATAGCATTTTTTTTGCTTTCTTTAAGTTTAATCTTAAAAGTTCACTATT
>JAHJKA010000034.1 GCA_018822545.1 Pseudomonadota bacterium | reverse complement strand
TCGGTAAGATGATGATCTCTCTCACTCCCCAGGATATGCAGGCCATTGTCCTGTCGCTGCAGGTTGCCACCGCCGGAACGCTGCTCTCCTTGCCCTTTGGCATTGCCGCCGCCTATGTTCTGGTCTTCAGCAGAATTCCCGGCCGGGCCATCCTGGAGGGCGTGGTTAACCTGCCCCTGGTCCTGCCGCCGGTGGTTATCGGTTATCTCCTTCTGCTGCTCTTTGGGCAGTCCGGAACCCTTGGCCCCGTGTTACGTTTTCTTGATCTGCGGATCATCTTTACTCTGAAGGGCGCGGTGATTGCCTCAAGCGTGGTGGGTTTTCCCCTGCTGGTCCGTTCCATCAGGATCGGCATGGAGGGTATCGACGAGCATTATCTCCAGGCGGCCCGTACCTTGGGGGCCAAGTGGTGGGACAGCATGTACACCATTATCCTGCCTCTCTCCGGTCGGGCCATCGTCGCCGGCATGACCCTGATGTTTGCCCGCAGCCTCGGGGAATTCGGGGCCACCATTATCCTGGCCGGCAATATCCCCGGGGTCACCCAGACCATCCCCTTAGCCATCTATGAGTATACCAATACGCCGGGGGGAGATCGCATGGCTCTTTCCCTCTGCTTGGTTTCCATCGGTCTTTCTTTTCTTGTTTTGCTGATAAGCGAGGCATCAAGCCGCTCATTGAGGAAGAGGTAGAGACGTGCTGTTTGAGGTGAATGTTGACAAGAAAATTGGCGATTTTTCATTGCAGGTTGATTTCAGCCTGTCTGAGAAAAAATGCGGTATCTTCGGTCCTTCCGGCAGCGGCAAGTCTACCCTGATGCATATCCTGGCAGGGCTGCTCAAACCGGACAAGGGCAGGATCGTCCTTGACGGTGTTTCCCTTTTTGACAGCGGAAAAAAGATAAATCTGCCGCCTCAGCAGCGCAGGATCGGCGTGGTCTTTCAGCATTCCCATCTTTTTCCGCACATGAATGTCCGCCGCAATCTGCTCTATGGCTGGCAGCGTACCCCGGCAGCGCAACGGCGGATCACGCCGGAAGCGATTATCGAGGCTCTTAATCTGGAGCCTCTTTTGGGACGCGGGGTGAACAGACTTTCCGGCGGCGAGAGGCAGCGCGTCGCCTTAGGGCGCACCGTACTGTCCTGCCCCCGGCTCATTTTGATGGATGAGCCCCTGTCCGGCCTTGACCAGGAGTTGAAGTTTCAGATTATCCCCTACCTGCGCAAGGCCCTGGAGCAGTTTGAGATTCCCCTGCTTTTTATCAGCCACTCTCTTGAGGAGATACGGTTGATGACTGACGAGGTCTTGGTTTTTGAACAGGGTCGGCTGGAGCAACGTCTTGCTGTGGAAGATCTGGCCCGCCGCCACCTGGTGTCGGGCAGCCGGGGCTATGCCAATCTGCTGAACCTCACTTCACCGCGCCCCCATGGCGACCTGTGGGCCTATAGCTGGGGCAGTAGCGAGTTGATTCTGGCTGAAGGGGGGGTGGGGGGTGATAATCTTTTTGAGCTTGGGGCCAAGGATGTCACCCTCTTTAAAAAACACCCTGAGGCCACCAGTGCCCGTAACCTCCTGCCCTGTCTGGTCAGCGATGTCTTTGGCGACGGCAACAGGATCGGCGTCGATCTCGCCTTTAATGGTAGCCACCTTGTTTCCCAGATTGTACCGGAATCGGTGCGTGAACTTGATATCAGAAAGGGCGCTGAGGTGGTGGCGGTGATCAAGGCCTCGGCGTTTCGCAGGCTTTACTAGCCAGCCTGTTGAAAAACTACTGCGCTAGGAAATGCTTCGTCGAAAATAGATTCAAAATGCGCACTTACTCTAAGTAAGCCCCGCTTTTTCATCAATTTTCTCCTCGCCTTTCCTTCGCTCGCTACGTTTTTCAATCACCCTGAGAGCCCTGCTCATAGTCTACAGCACAATGGTGCCTTCGGTAGCTAATTGGTAAAGTTCCTGGTCATGGAGGGGACGATGCAGAAGGGCTGCCTTTGTCCGCATGCGCTGCCAGAGAGCGCTGTCATCGGGCCTGGGTAACTGGAGATGATCCAAGGCCGCAGCCAGGCCGTGGCGACCGCTGCCTGACCCCATTAACAGTTTTCTCTTTGTGCCCGCCCGTTCCGGGTCAAAGGGCTCGTAGGTGGCCGGATCGGCCAGGATTCCGTGCTGGTGTATGCCCGACTCACAGGTGAAGATGTCTGCCCCGGCAGGGGCTGATTCGGCGCAATCTTCCTGTTTGTTTCTTGAATCACCATACGACTGAACTTCATGAGTTCCTCGATATTGTAGCGTTTCATCCCTTTTTGAAGAACAAGAGATGACATCACCTCTACAATTCTGCTGTTACCGGCCCGTTCTCCCAGTCAAAGAAGAGTTACGTCCCCCCATTTTGCGATATGGGCAAAGGCATTTATGGTGTTGGCCGTGGCCATGCCAAAATCATTATGGTAATGCACGGCCACCTCCAGACCATAACCAGCCAGCAATTCCACCAACTCAGCAATCATGGCCGGGTCGGCAATGCCCACCGTATCGGCAATGCGTATCGGAAAAGCGCCGGCCTCTCGGGCGACGGAGCGAGTTCCACGAGAAAGCCATGATCCGCACGGCTGGCATCCTCCAGGCCCAGGGCCACCTTGGTAACCCCCAGCGAAAGGGCGAGGCGAATCGAGGTGCCACCTGGGTGCAGGCCCAGGCCCGATCCCTCTTCAATTTCTTTTTTAAATGAAGATCAGAGGCAGGAATGGATAGTGCCTGCACAGAGGGTCGTAGAGAGCCGGCAAGTCGGATATCCTCCTTTTTGCACCGACACCAGAGGGAAAAGGGCAGACCAGCTCGGCAAGATCAAGGTTGGCTGCATTGGCCATCCCCAGCTCAATCTCGACTACCCCGGTTCTTGTCAGTCCGGTAAATAGCTGTATCTTGGCGGCAAGGCAAAGGTGGAGGCCCGGGGTCTGTTCACCTTCGCGCTGGGTTGTATCAATCAGTCTGGGCATGGAAGCTTGTCTCATGGTGGTCATTGTCAGCAAAGCTACCTTGGATGTCGTATCATTGCTGCATCCAGGGGCTTTGCTGAAGGCAGGGAGGATCCTTAACTTTTCGGGCCAAGATGAGATGGTCAGGGAGAAAGACAGTCTTCCTTGCCGTGCCAGTTAAAGAAGGTTATTGCCAGAGACATGCCACGGCCCGGGAAAAAGGGGTAAAACTTTTTTCCTTGCGGAGAAAGGGGAAAAGGGTTGTCAAAAAGAGAGGCGGAGCCTTGAGTAATCTAAGAGAGAAGGACATTTCTGTAAATAAAATGTCCGGCAGCTACAAAAGGGGGGCTGCGAGCTTATGACCAGGACATGTAAAGCATCAATCTTCCAGAAGCAGCCAAAACAGGGCGGGTTTGATATCTGAGAAGGAGCGGGCTGCGCTGTGGGGGATGGTCTGCGAGGAGGCATAGAACTCGCTGGTAAGGAAATCGGCAATATCCCTCATGACAAAGGCGCATTTGCCGTTTCCCAGTCTGTCGGCAAAGAGGCGGACGTTGTTTTGGATCATTTTTATATCGCCGGGGCTGAGATGTCCCCGAAGATTTCTATGGTCCACCAACTGCTTGGTGCCTTTGATCCACTCCGACGATGTGGTCAGTTCGTGCAGCAAGGAGGTGAAAGCCGCCACCTCGACCTGGCCGCTGGTGGTAATGTGGACATAATCAGGCATATGGCTGCTATTTATTTCATAATTCATCAAGAATTCCAATGTCCGAGGTCGGGGGCTGATACGAACGGTTAATATGATCTTTTTTTAGTTAGGCGTAAAGGTTTTTTTTGGGAGAAACGGGGGGACGGGCCGCAGAAAAAAGGGTAGGTTTCTTACGGCAGGTATTTTTTTTACCTATAATAGTGCATCATTAGGCCAGGGTGGTCAAAAAAATTGCCAGAGCCTGTTTTGCTATGCTAGCCTAATAAAAAGCTGCCGGAACTGTGCTGTTCTTGTTCAATTTTAACTTCCTAGAAAAAACCACTATGCCCTTTCGATTCTTTGCACAGCTCAGCCTGAAAAATCTGATTGTCCTGTCCTTGCTCGCTGTAGGCCTCCTTCCTCTGGGTGCGATCATCGGTGTCAATCTTCCCATGGTTGCCGGCAAGCTTGAGCAACTCACTGAACTTGAGCGGCTGAGCGAGATTGAGGACCAAGTTGACTTTTTGGAAAAGACCATTGAGCATCGTAAGGAAAATTTACGAACCATTACCGCCCTGCCCGGGGCCACCGATCTTTTTTCAGATTCCAATGCCAGCCTCCTTGATCCCAAAAAAATAAAGCAACGCATGGGTGGTATGTTTAGTCGCTGGTTGCCGCCAGACTCGGCTGTCCAGACCATTGTCATGGTGAATGCGGCAGGGGAGGTGGTCAACAACTGGAGTGTAAACGGTAACGAAGTCTTGCGGCGCCATGCCCAGGACGCCCTGCCCGCATCCGACAATATTGCCGAGTGGCTGGCGGAAAGCAAAACCCACCCGCTGGGCGTAGTATTTGTGGCTGATGTGGAGCAGGAATTTTTTGATAAGGAGAAGCAGCACGCCCATTTTCCCCGTCTCATTCTTGGCATACCAGGGGCGAACAAGGATGGCCGTTATG
>JAHJKA010000033.1 GCA_018822545.1 Pseudomonadota bacterium | reverse complement strand
TATAAAGCCGAGTTGGGCAGCTTGCCTGCTCAAACGAGACTTATGCCCTTGCGGTATAAAGCCGAGTTGGGCAGCTTGCCTGCTCAAACGAGACTTATGCCCTTGCGGTATAAACGGCCTTCTACCTAACCGCCAAAAAGTCATTTCGTAACATATGCCAAAGAAAGGAAACGTCTCGCATTTTCCCTAAAGCGGCGGAGAGCTTACCAACAGCCCCCTTCTAACCCTCTTTGACATTGGGCAGCGCGCAGGGCGCGCCTGCGCAGCAAATTTCCACATCAAACGCATTTAAAACTCGCAACTCCCGCTCCCGCTTCGCCTCGTCATAAGGCTCAAAGCGAAGCCCGTCTACCATCTGCCGCACCTCTTCCTTGGTGGGGATGGCGTCAAGCCCCTTGCCAAGAACCGCGCCACTATAAGTGTCGAGAAGCTCGGCATCCCGGCCATTGGTGACCACGGCCAGGGGAATCTGACAGGTGGCATCTAAAACGCGGGCTGCCGCCACTGCTGAGCGCTCACGGGTAACCAAAGAGCCGGGGGCATAACGAATAACCAGACAGCGCTTGCCATTCAGGCTTAAGGTCAGGGTAATTTTTGAGGCAACAAACTGCTTGTTAAAGAGCGTGTCAATATTAAGACGCATCTCAACATCCTCTTTGGCCCAGCCCTTTTCCTCCACCATGGCGCGTGCCAACTCCTGGCGATACCGCTCATCATCGGTGTCCACCAGGGTTTCGCCGGTAATATAATCGGTGCAATAGCCGTAGATCATGTGGTGGGTAGGGATATCCGTCATGTACCAAACCTCCACATGAAATCAAACAATAAAAAAAGGGGCCGTGCAAGGCCCCTTTTGAAAAAAACTATAAGAGACCGATCTTACAACTCAAGCCAGGACTCACTAAATATGGTCTGACCGGAAAGCGCTTTATAGGTCTTATAATGCTCAAGGGTAACGCCGGACAGAGTGGAAGGATCAGGGTTGTTGCCGTCCATCATGGCATGAACCATATCCACATCAGACTGCCGCTGACCATTACAAATGGCCATGAGCTCCTTGTCATAGGAGTTGACAATGGCGGTGGTGATCCCGGTCTTCATCAGCATAATGAGATAGGTGCGGTCAAGATGCTTGCGAAGATGCTCGGCGACACCGTTGGAAACGTTGGACAGACCAACGGTTGATCCGGCACCCGGCGCAATCTCCTTGAGCATTTCCATAAAGTCCAGACCAGACATGATCTGATCGGAACCAAGGGTGATGGGAGTACCGATGGGATCAAAAAGAATGCGCTCATTGGGGATACCCGCGTCATTAAGGGCCATCAGCAGCTCAACAGACATGGAAGCCCGTTCGTTGGAGTCGCGGGGCATACCGTCAGGACCCCAGAGCAGGGCTATAACATTACAGCCAGCTTCAGCAGCAACAGGAATCAGCTTTTCCATCCTCTCGGGCTGGGCCGAGATGGAGTTCATGATGGCGGCTTTCTTATTTTTAATAACCTTGAAGCCCGCGGTCATGGCATTGGTATTGGTGGTATCAAGACAAAGCGGCGTATCAATACATGCCTCCATGGTTTCAACAATCCACGGCATCAGCTCCGTACCATCTTTTCGGGCCGGACCAATATTGAGATCAAGATAGGAAGCGCCAGCGGCGGTCTCCTCACGGGCCATTTCCTGAACAGGTCCGGGGATACGAGCCTTCATGGCCCCACCACTTCTATTTCCCATAATATTGATACTTTCAGCAATCGCGAGTACTACCTGTCCCATCCCAACTTCTCCTGATTTTTAGATTATATCTATTTTATAAAAAAACCGTCATTGCATGTACGACAAAGACGTACGGCATAGGCCGTTACTGCCCTTACTGTGCAATAAAAGAACATCAAAACAGCGAAATTAGCGTTTTGCCCTTCTAATGTCAACAATTTTAACAATAAACTGATTTAGCGTGCTTTTCCGCCCCTTAATTGTCGGCAAAACTACCTAGGTGCTGCCCATAAAGGCGAGCATCCGACGCCAATCATCCTTGAAACGCTGCCAAAGGGTCGTAGGTGTACAAAATCTGTCCGGCGCCACCACCCGGGCAAGATCGACAAAGAAAATATGCCAGCCCTGACTTTGCAGGCGCTGACAGAAAGTACGCTCCCAGATGCCGCCGAGGCTGCTGGTCGGCAGCGTAATGTCGGCCAGAGCCAAGCTGTTGACGACAAGGGCCGCGCCGCTCAGCCAGTCCACCTCCATGCTCCCCAGGCCATCCCAGCCCGGCATCACAGGATCAGCCAGGGGGAGCGCCGTCCTTCTCGCAAAAGCGGTGGCCAGGATATCACCCTCACCGTTAAAAAAACGGGGCCCCACCGCAGCCACATCCGGATGAGTATCCAGAAATTCCACCAGGGTGGCAAGGGTCGCCGGGCTGCTGGCCACTACCCCACCATGCCAGAGAGCAAAATACCTGCCCCGACTCAGCTGCCAAACCGCTTTCACAAAAGAAGAGTCCGGGGAGAGAGGCCAGTCAACAAAATGAAGATGGGCAGAATCTTGGAACTCGCCGCATGCCGTGCCCAAGGGCACAAAAATCTCCAGGGAGAGTGGGTCGGCACAGGCAAACAGGGCTTCCAGGCAGACAGCAAGATCAGCCCCGCCCTCTACCGGCAAGAGGCAGATGGAAAGATCCGGCTGGATCTCCATCAATCACCCTTGGGCAGTTTATCTTTAACGCTGGGAAAGAGGCTCATGTCGGTATGGGGCAGGAAAAGTGCCGCCATGTAATGGTTCATAAACTCGCTGTTTTCGGCAAGCTCGATATTGGTGATGAGCTGGCTGACCATGGTCCGCTCCCGGAAACGTTTATGATCGTCAAGACTGATCTGGGCTCCAAGCAGCGAGGCGTTGCCCAGATAGTAAAATTTGTCGCGGTCAACATCAGGCAGCAGGCCGATACAGATGGCCCGTTCCAGATCAATATAGGCCCCGAAATTACCGGCCAGAATGACCCGGTCAAGATCGGCAAAGGTAAGACCTACCGCCTCAAGCAGGGTTTGGTAGCCAGCATACATGGCCCCCTTGGCGCGGTTGAGATTGTCGATATCCACCTCGGTGATGATGATATCATAGCCCACCAGAGTATCCTTCTCCCAGGCCAGCACATATTCATAACCACTGACGCCCTGTCTGATTCGGGGATGATTAAGCCGACGATTGAACTTGCCCTGCTGATCAATAACCCCGACCTCAAGCAACTCCGAGACAATGGAGATCAGCCCGGAGCCGCAGATGCCCCGCGGCTTGGTGCGACCGATGGTAATAATCATCGGCTCATAGGTGTCGGGACTGATGTGGAAGTTTTCAATGGCGCCGGAAGAGGCCCGCATGCCGCATTGGATGCCGCCACCCTCAAAAGCCGGTCCGGCCGAACAGGCCGAGCACATCATCCAGTCCTCGTTGCCGACAACAATCTCACCGTTGGTGCCAATATCAATAAATAGGGTGATCTTGGGGCTCTTATACATCTGACAGGCATGGACCCCGGAGACGATATCACCGCCCACATAGCTCGACACCGAAGGATAGAGAAAGAGACGGACAGAGGGGTGGGCCAGAACGCCAAGATCAGCCGCCCTGGTCAACGGAAACTGGCTGCAGGTGGGCACATACGGGGCCTCCCGCAGAAATTTCGGATCAATACCGAGAAGGAGATGGCTCATCACTGTGTTACCGGCCGCCATGATATAGCTGATATCACTGGGACTGATGATCATCTCCCGACAGACCTTCTCGATGATCTCGTTGATGGTGAAAACCACCTTCTGCTGAAGAATCTTCAGGCCGCCGGGGCGCTGGGAGTAGATCATCCTGGAGATAACATCCTCACCATAGGCGATCTGGGCGTTATAGGCGGTGGACTCAGCCAGCACCTTGCCGGAGTTGAGATCCATCAACAGACCACCCACGGTGGTGGTGCCGATATCCACAGCCAGACCGTAGAGATGACCGGTGGTGTCGCCAGGCTCCACGGCAATAATACGATCAGGTTCCTCGGAACGCTTACCGCGCAGGAGAATAACCGTCACCTCCCAGTTGGCCTCGCGCAGGGCAAAGGGCAACATGCGCAGGAGTTGGGGATGATCATAGGTGGGCTCAACACAATCGAAACAGCCTTTCTTTATGCCACGCAACAGACGCTGGAGGTCGGAGATATTGTCGTCAATGGTGGGGGGCGGCAATTTCAAAAAACGCTTCTCCACCGGGGGATCAACTTCCCATTTGCCGATAAGGTCATCCAGGGAGCGGGCGGAAATGGCGCGGGTGGTCTTGGGCTTACGGGTATGAATCTTGCCATCCTCACCTTTTTCCGGCGGCATTTCCACCACGAGATCGGTGAGCACCTTACTTTTGCAGGCCAGCCGCCAGCCATCAGCATAGGCAGCGGCCTTCAGGCTGTTGCTGGGACCAGAGGCAACCTCTCCTTCCTTAATGCGAACCTTGCAGCGCCCGCAGACCCCATCACCGCCGCAATAGGCTGGCACATAGACGCCGGCATTGGCAGCGGCGGCGAGAAGATTTTCACCGTCTTCCACGGTGATCTTCACATTATCAGGAATAAAATGGATTGTTTTGCTCATGAACCAGGCCCACTGGATATCAGATAAAGGTATCGGCAAGAAAAGCCGCGAAATAATCTCTGCGTGCTGCTCCAAAAAAGCTGCCGAGATCATAGTATACCCGCAGGCCTCTGACAATCCCAGGAGCTACCTATTTTTCACATTTCCCCGGCAAGATGCCGACTATTCCACCGTAACGCTTTTGGCCAGGTTACGGGGCTGATCAACATCACAGCCGCGCCGATGGGCAATATGATAGGCAAGGAGCTGCAAAGGGATACAGTAAAGGAGGGGATGCATCTCAGGATGGACGGCAGGCAAAACAATCAAATCATCGGCCAAGTCAGAGAGATGCTCATCACGGGCACAGCCCACCAGAATAAGGCGACCATGGCGGGCTTTGACCTCTTCGACATTGGAAACCACCTTGCTATAAACATCATCGGGGGGAACCAAGGCCAGAACAGGCATATCCTTGTCAATCAGGGCGATGGGGCCATGCTTAAGCTCGCCAGCCGCATATCCTTCCGCATGGATGTAGGAAATCTCTTTGAGCTTCAGGGCGCCTTCCAGGGCAATGGGAAAATTGAGGCCGCGGCCCAGGTAGAGAAAATCACGACACTGAACAAACTGTTCAGCCAGCACCTCAAGCTCTGCATGGAGACGGGGCAGCTCCTGCTCAATGACGGCCGGAAGATCAAGCAGGCCGCGCCCCAATTGCTTGAGGGTGGCCTCATCAACAGTGTTACGAACCTTGGCCAGATACAGGGTAAGAAGAAAAAAAGCAGTGAGCTGGCTGGTAAAAGCCTTGGTGGAGGCGACGCCGATCTCTGGCCCGGCATGGGTATAGATGGTGCCGTGGGATTCGCGGGTAATGGTGCTGCCAACCACATTACAGATGGCAATAACCGTGGCCCCCAATTCTTTGGCCAGGCGCAGACCGGCCAGGGTATCCGCCGTCTCACCGGACTGGGAGATGGGAATGACCAGGACATCAGGACCAAGCAGCAGACGACGATAGCGAAACTCGGAGGCGATATCGACCTCAACAGGGATACCAACCCATTTCTCCAGCCAATACTTGGCCACCAATGCCGCATGCCAGGAAGTGCCGCAGGCCACCAGGGAAATACGAGAAAAACTCCGTATCTTATCCTCGGAAAGGCCGATTTCCGGCAGGTTGACATGGCCGCTTTCAGGATTGAGACGCCCGCGAAAGGTATTCAGGATGGACTGCGGCTGCTCAAAAATCTCCTTGAGCATAAAATGACGATAACCCGCCTTCTGGGCCATACCGATGTTCCAGAGGATTTCCTGGACCTCGCGATGGCGGGGGGCACCGTCTATCAGCGAGATAATCTTAATATCCTCATTGCTGAGCACAGCCAGGTCTTGATCTTCCAGGAAAATTACCTGATTGGTGGAAGGCAGCAGGGCCGGGATGTCAGAGGCCATAAAGGAGCCTCCCCCCTCTTTAATGCCAAGGACCAGGGGGCTCTGGTTCCGGACTGCCACCAGGATTTCCGGCTCCTTAGACCACATCACACCCAGGGCGTAGGAGCCTTCCACCTCCTGCAGGGCCCGGCGGATGGCAGCGACCAGATCATCCTCCAGATACTCTTCGATAAGATGGGCGACAACCTCGGTGTCCGTGTCCGAGGTAAAGATATGGCCCTTGGCCTGCAGCTCCTTGCGGAGCTTCTGGAAATTCTCGATAATACCGTTATGAACCACCACCAGCTCACCGGTACAGTCGCTGTGGGGATGGGCATTTTTTTTAGTGGGAGGGCCATGGGTTGCCCAGCGGGTATGGCCGAGACCGATATGACTCTTAGTCTCCACCTCATCCATGATCTCTTCAAGGTTGGCAAGCTTGCCTTCACTGCGATATTTATGCAGGGCGCCGTCTTCCAAAAAGACAATACCGGCGGAATCATAACCACGGTACTCCAGATGTTTCAGTCCTTCAAGGACGATGGGCACAACCTTACGGGGCCCTACATAGCCAACGATTCCACACATTTTTTCTATTTCCTGTCACAAAGTGAAGTCTCTAAATATTGACCAGCAAGCAGCCGACCAAAGATATCGGCCAATTTAACCAATCAAAGGTTATATTTCAAGCATTCGATCCAAAGCGAGCTTTGCCCCTTTGGCTATTTCCGGCGCCACCGTAATCTGGTTAACCAACTTGCCCTGGGCCAGATTGTCAAGGAGCCAGAGCAGAGAGGCCGGGGTGATCAGGGCCATGGTTTTACAACAGCAGGCGGAGGGGGCGAGAAGATGGATGGTCTTATCCGGATGCTGCGCCCGCAAACGATTCACCAGATTGACCTCGGTGCCGATGGCCCACACCGAGCCGGGCTTGGAGTTTTTGACCGCGGCAATAATGGCCTCGGTGGAACCATACTGGTCGGCGGCGGACACGGCCGCGTAGTTACTTTCCGGATGGATAATGATCTTTATACCCGGCGCCTTCTGGCGCCACTGGACAATCTGCTCGGCACTAAACTCCATATGGATTTCGCAATAGCCATCCCAAAGTAGCACCCGCGCTTTTTTAATCTGCTCAGCAGCCAGGCCGCCCAAAGGCTTGCCGCGCTGCCAGATAACGATTTCGTCATCCGCAAGACCTAATGCCTTGGCGGAATTGCGGCCCAGATGTTCATCGGGGAAGAAGAACATCTTATCGCCCCGCGCCAGGGCCCAGGCCAGGACACGTTCGGCATTGGAAGAGGTACAGACCGAACCGCCCCGTTCCCCGACAAAGGCCTTGATGGCCGCTGACGAATTCACATAGGTTACCGGCACCACCCGCTCAACATCGCAAACCTGGGCCAATTCCTGCCAGGCCTCAGCCACCTCGGCAACCGTGGCCATGTCGGCCATGGGACAACCCGCCTGCAGATGGGGCAGAAAAACTGCCTTATCCCCATCTGTAAGAATATCTGCCGACTCAGCCATGAAGTGCACACCACAAAAAACAATATACTCGGCCTCTCTAGCCTCGGCGGCCTGCCTGGCTAACTTCAGGGAATCACCGGCCATATCAGCGCATTGAAAGACAGCCTCCTGCTGGTAATGATGGCCGAGGATCAGGAGCTTGCTGCCCAGCTCCTTTTTGCGGGCCTGAATGCGGGCAACAAGGGTTCTTTCATCTGCTTGTAGATATTCGGCGGCTATGGGAGGTTGTATTGGTTGCATGGTTCTCATTTTTTAAAGTTTGCTCGCTCCTTACCGGGAACGAAAGCGACAACAATCGGGGTGAGAATAAAAAACGGGCCTATTCAAGGCATTAAACCTTAAACAAGCCCGGTGTAGATTTCTACTAAAAACGTAGTCCCTATCAAGAAAGACCAGGAAATATCAGGCTACGCGCACCCAGGTGGCCTGGGGACCTTTATCTCCTGCTGTCTCACCAAAGGTGACCGCATCGCCTTCGGAAAGCTTATCTATTTCCAAATCTTTGAGAGAATTTTCATGGAAATAGACCTCCCGCCCATCGGCAGAAAGAATAAAACCATAGGACTCAAAGGGTGATACATTTTTAATCACCCCAAGTCCGGCGCTACCCGCACCGCCGACATCCTGGCCCTTACTGCTCTGCCTGCGTTTGCGCTGGAGCTCTTTCAGTTGTAGACCAAGGGTATCAAAGGCTTCCACAAGGATAGGCTGGACCGAATCGCCTTTCCGCTTGACAACCACCGTGTCACTGGGGACTCCGGCAATCAATCTCACCTCATAGCCGCCCTCCCGGTGTGAGGATGTCTGCTCAATGGTAACGCGGAGATTATGGACGAGACTGGCATGATGCCTGTCCAGCCGTTCTGTTTCCTCGTCAATTTTGTCGCGCCATGTGCTTCTAACCTTGAGATTCAAGCCTTCAACCTTAAGTTCCATACACACCTCCTGATCATGAGTTAGACATGGGGAGAGATGCACTCTCCACATATCCATGGAACGTCGTGACGGCCTGTCACTGCAGGCCGCTGTGACATACAGACTTCCGCGAGAAAGTCCAAAATGGAGGGGGAAAGAGACTTTGAGTCACCCTTCGCACCCCTCTTTTAAAACTATACTGAAAAACTTTTACCTGTTCCAGCATTCTCTCTGTCTTTTCCATAACAAACCGAAAACAAAGAAAAAATTATTTAATATCGAAATTTTAATCACCATCTCGTAGAAAACAACCACTGACCTTGTTTATTCGCAAAAAAGATTGGCGGACTCGTTCTTTTGACATCTCACCCGCCAGGAAGGCCTGATGAAGCCGGGAAACAGCCCCCCGCACCTTGGCGTGATCATGACAGATCAGCAGCAGATCGGCACCGGCCTGAAAGGACCGGAGGGCGGCCTCCGGCACCCCCATATCATTTTCCACCGCACCCATCTCCAGATCATCGGTGACCACCATGCCGCCATAGCCAAGCTCACCACGGAGCAGATCGTTAAGAATCTTGGTGGAGAAGGTGGCAAGGTTCTGCGGATCAATATGTTCGTAAATGACATGGGAGGTCATGATGGCCGCCACCCCGACTTTAATGGCGGTCTGAAAGGGCAGAAGATCACAGGCCCTGATCTTCTCACAGGAATCACTAACCACGGGCAGATGCAGATGGGGGTCAATCACCGCCTCGCCCAGGCCCGGAAAATGTTTGGCGCAGGCCGCAATACCGTTACCCTGAAACTCGCCAATAACCAAGGCTCCCAACTCAGCCACTCGCTGGGGGTCGGCGCCCAGGCTGCGGCGTTCCATGAAACAATTTTGACCACAGGGGCAAACGTCAAGCACCGGGGCAAAATTCATATTCACCCCGATCTTTTTTAAATCCGCAGCGCAGAGACGAGCATACTCCCGGAGAGTTTCCTGGGCATGGGGGCCATCGCCATAGATTCTGGCATCGCCAAACTGGGCAAAGGGCGGCGGCAGACGGGCCACAGTGCCACCCTCCTGGTCAATGGCGATCAAGGGATCAGACAAACCCTGCTTGCGGCAATGGGCGATCAGGTCAGCACTGAGGCGAGCCAGCTGTTCTGCGCTCTCCACATTGCGTTTAAAGAAAATAAAATGATTCACCCCATAGGCATCAATAAGATGGCGGGTGGAATCATCCAGGTCACGACCTGGCAGACCCACCATGAACAAAGCGCCAAGATCGGCAAGAGCACGACTCATTTGCCCGCCTCCTGATAGGAAAGAGGGTCAACGAGCCCCGCCTCACGAAAACCTTTCAGACGAAGAAGACAGGCGTCGCACCCCCCGCAGGAGAGTCCATCCGGGCCAGGATCATAGCAGCTGTGGGTGGTGGAATAATCAACGCCCAGAGCCATACCCTTTTCGATAATCTCTTTTTTGGTGAGCTTCATGAGGGGGGCATGGATTTTAAAGCGGCGGCCCACGCTGGTACCGGCCTGAGTGCCGAGGTTGGCCACCTCTTCCATGGCAGTCAAAAACTGGGGTCGACAGTCGGGATAGCCGCTGTAATCCAAGGCATTGACCCCGACAAAGATATCAAAAGCGCCCAGAACCTCGGCCCAGGCCACGGCATGGGAAAGGAAAATAGTATTGCGGGCCGGCACATAGGTCACAGGCAAGGTGCCCTGGCCGATCTCCTCCTCAGAACGCATCTTCGGCACAGCAAGGTCCGTGGTCAAGGCCGAACCACCAATTTTATCGAGATCAAGGCGCAACACCAAATGGGCACTGGCCCCCATCTTGGCGGCTGTGATCCTGGCCCTTTCCAGCTCAATACTCTGGCGCTGGCCATAGGAGAAACTCAGGCAATAGCAGGCAAAACCCTGCCTGCGGGCAATAGCCAGCACCGTGGTTGAATCCAGGCCACCACTTAATAAAATAACCGCCTTTTCCTTGTTATTATCCATTGCTTTCCAATCTCACCTGCAATCCATTCTTTATTGTAATTTCCTTGAGCCCAACCTGGGCCTCATACGCCACAATCTCGACACCCCTGGCAACCACCGCCCGCAACGTCTTGCCATAGAGCGAATCGATATGGTCGGCAGGCGCAAAAAAATTGCCGTCCTGGCGCTGCACACAAAAAAATATCATGGCCCGCGCCCCCTGTTCCACCAGGTCGGCAAGCTCAAGAAGATGCTTGGTGCCACGCGCCGTCACGGCATCAGGAAACATGGCCGCGCCCGCGTCCTCAACCAGGGTGCAGTTCTTCACCTCAAGGTAGATATTCTCATTCCCCTTGACCACCAGAAAATCAAGGCGGCTCTGTTTGGAAACCTTTACCTCCGCCTGAATCCGATCCACCCGGCCAAGCTCGACAACAATGCCGGCCTCAAGAGCCTCGCGAACCAGATGATTGGTACGCATGGTATTAATCCCCACCCAATAACCGTCAACCTCAATCATTTCAAGGGTATGTGGATATTTCCGTTTGGGATTCTCCGCGCAGGAAATCATGACCTTGTTACCCGGAGTGAGACATCCCCGCATGGAGCCGGTATTCGGGCAATGCACGGTGAGCACCGAACCGTCCGCCCTTTCCACATCAACCAGGAATCGTTTATACCTTTTTATAAATGTTGCCGCCTGCAGATCTTGGAGTATCATAATGATATGTGGTTACCAAGGATCTTCAGTAAGAGAGATGAGCCTTAGGCTTGAAATGAATTTTAAGTACGGCCAATGGTTGACAGTTTACGGTTTCCGGTTTGCAGCTCAAGGCAGAACTCCTGCTATAAAGAAAACATCCACAAACCGACAACAGGAAACCGTCAACTGTCAACCTGAAAATCACATAAAGATACCCGATCAGTGGCCGCTCAGCATTCCTTTCCTCTGATTTTTTTTACTCCCATCTCCGCTCTGCCTATGACTGACCACGACCAAAAAATTCCTGCCAAAAAAGCGGTGGCCCTGCGCTACAACCCGGAAAAGGAAACAGCGCCGCGCGTCATCGGCAAAGGCCTGGGCCTGGTGGCAGAACAAATATTAGAACTGGCCCGCGAGCATAATATCCCCATCCATGAGGACAGAGATCTGGTCGAGGTGCTGGCCAAACTCGACCCCGGCCAGGAGATCCCCTCCGAGACCTACCTGATCGTCGCTGAAATCCTGTCCTTCATCTACAAGACCAATGAGGCGGCCGGCAAGGCGTAACACGCCATATCGTCAAAATTCAGACATAAAACAGGGAATTTTCTTCCGCCCACGCCTGCCACCTCAACGCACATAACCTCTCCAGCACCCCTCGCCAAAAAGCACCAACCAGCCGAAAACACGCCATTACTCGCCAAACAGTCCCAGCAAGCTACTCACCCACCCCCTCGCCACACCTAATGGCACACGCATTGCATAACAAAAGGTAGTGTTAAAGTTATGTCAATAATCCGACACTCCGCGCCAGTCTGTACGGAGAAGTATGCGAGTGTCCTGGAGGGAATATGCACATCCAAAATCGCCTCGGCCTCATTGAAAGCACGGAAACCATGCTGGCCCAGACCAAGCGTCTTAACCAGATTACCAACAATCTGGCCAATGTCGACACCGCGGGCTACAAGAAGGAGGATATCACCTTCTGGGAGATGCTCTACAGCACCGACCACCAGGATGCCCGGGTGGGTAAGGCCATTCATGATGTCACCGACATGCAGCCTGGCGTCATTAAGGAAACAGGCAACCCCCTGGATTTCGCCATTGGCGGTGAAGGTTTTTTCAAGGTCCAGACCCCGGCCGGGGTGCGCTACACCCGGGCCGGCCAATTCATGACCAATAACGAAGGACAGTTGACCACACCAAGTGGCGATCTGGTCCTGGGCGACGGCGGCCCAGTGCTGGTTACGGGCAACAACATCTCGGTGGCCGATGACGGCAATATTATCGTTGACGGCCAACCGGCCGGGGTGTTGGCCGTGGTCACCTTTGCCAACCTGGCCGATTTGGAAAAACAAGGTCAGAATCTCTTTGCCTTAACCGGCCAAAGCCAGGAAGAGCAGGCCCAGAACTTCAGCGTCAAACAAGGCTACCTGGAAAAATCAAACGTCAGCACCATGAAGGAACTCACCGCCATGGTCGACCTCAACCGTGCCTATGAGACCCAACAGCGCCTGGTTCGCACCATCGATGACATGGACGACAAGGCCATCTCCAGGGTGGGCAGATTAAACAGTTAGCACCTTTGACGGTAATATTTTTTTTAGAACGACACTCTGTTTAGTACCCCCTTGAGGGGTATAAGTGACTCAGAGTAACTCATCGTAAACAGCTACGAAATCGGCTTTCAAGCTTCTTGTTTTTTATGGCAGAAGTTGCAGGGTGAGTCACTAACTATCCATAGATTAAGGAGATTCCCATGATCAGGGCACTTTACACCTCCCAGACCGGCATGCAGGCTCAACAGCTGCAGCTTGACGTTACCGCCAACAACCTGGCCAACGTCAACACCTCGGCCTTCAAAAAGAGCCGGGTTCAGTTTGAAGATCTCATCTACCAGACCATGCGGGCTGCTGGCGCTGAGACCGTTGGCGGCAATCAGGTTCCCACCGGTATCCAGGTGGGCCTTGGTACCCGCACCACCGCCGTTCAAAAGATCTTCACCCAGGGTGACTATACCCAAACCGGCAACGATCTTGATATGGCCATTGAGGGCAAAGGATTTTTCCAGATCGTCCGCGACGGCGTCGAGTACTACACCAGGTCCGGCGCCTTCACCAAGGATAGCGAGGGTTATATCGTCAACCAAAACGGTGACCGCCTGCAGCCTGAATTTGCCGTGCCCCAAGGCACTGTTATCCTGCAAGTCGACTCGGCCGGCATGCTGTCCGCCATGGATACGGCCCAGCAGGTCCTGGGCTCTGTGCAGCTCACGCTCCACACCTTTGTCAATCCAGGCGGCCTCAAGTCAACCGGCGCCAACAACTATCTCCCCACCGAGGCCTCCGGCGATCCCGTTGAGTCGAATCCCGGTACCGATGCCGCCGGCACCCTGGCCCAGGGCTATCTCGAGATGTCCAACGTCTCGGTCACCGAGGAGATGGTAAATCTCATTATCACCCAGCGCGCCTTTGATGCCAACTCCAAAGGCATCAGCACCGCTGATCAGATTCTGGAAGTCACCAACAACCTTGTCAGATAACCCGGATAGTTCCATGAAAATACGCCGCCTCATATCGCCCCTTGTTCTCTGCCTGCTCCTGCTGTTTTTTTGCCAAGCAGCAGAGGCGAGCAATCTCACCCTTGACCACCAAGAGCTGAAGGCCATCTTTACCGACATCCAACTTAAAAACAGCCCCTGGCCAGCTGAAGACTTGGAGATCACTGATTTCTCCAGCAGCCCGTCCCGTATCACCGTACCCATGGGCACCATCGATTATGAATTGATCAACCAGAACCATGACAAATATCTGGGTCAAAAATCAATTTCGGTGCTTATCAAGGTGGATGGCGTCCCCAGCAGCAAGGTAAAAATGCGCGGCAATCTTGAGCTCTACGGCAATGTGGTGCTTATCAACCGTCGCCTGGGGCGCCGGGATATCATCAGCAATGACGATCTCAGCGTTGCGCGCCGCAACATCACCATGTTCAGCCACGAGCTGGTAACAAGCCCCAAGGAGGCGGTCGGCCAGATTGCCAGGACAACACTCGGCCCCGGCACCGTCCTCCTCAAACAATATCTGGAAAAACAACCCCTGGTGAAACGGGGGGATCTGGTAACCATCACCGCACGCACCGAGTCGGTGCAGGTCTCCACCAAGGGTGAGGCCCGCAGCGAGGGCGCCGAGGGTGACTTTATTCAGGTCAAAAACCTCAGCAGCCGCCAGATTATTACGGCCCAGGTTGTTGACCAGGGCCTGGTACGCGTTGATTTATAACGGAGAAACTTCCATGAAAACTGCCACTTTTTTTATTCTTACCGCCTGCTGCCTGGGAGGCTGCGTTACCCCGGGCCAAAACAGCGCCACAGCCCTGCCGCCCCGCCATTCTCTGCCCCCGGTCCAGAATGAACGGCTGACCCCGGAAGAAGGCTCCATCTTTTCGGCCCACAGCATGGATCTTTACCGCGACCAGCGAGCCCACAAGGTTGGTGATATCGTCACGGTGGCCATTGTTGAGACCGCCAGCTCCACGAGCAAGGCGACCACCGATGCCTCCCGCAGCTCCAGTATCAGCGGCGATATCTCCTATCTCTTCCGCTTTGCCGATTGGGCCAAGCAGAGGGAGAACACCCCCAACAGCAGAACCGTGGGGGCCACCCTGAAAAATGACTTTGCCGGCGACGGCGAAACCACGCGCGACAACACCACCACCGCTACCATCTCGGCCCGGGTCATTGAAGTCACCATGGACGGCAATATGGTCATCCAGGGCTATCGTGAGATGAAAACCAACAACGAGACCCAGTTTATCATCCTCTCCGGTCTGGTGCGGCCGGCCGACATCTCACCGGACAATGTCGTCAAATCATCCCATATCGCCGATGCCCGCATCGAAATCTCCGGCGAGGGGGCCGTGAGCGACAAGCAGCAACCCGGCTGGCTGGCCAGAGGAGTTGACATTCTCTGGCCTTTTTAGGTGGAGAAGGCAGTGACTATCTGCCCCGCTTAGACCAGAACAGCGACTACCTCGTAGTGGGAAAAAATTACCCACCACGAGATAGTCGCATATTGCTTTTAAAATCATAACGTTACCTTGAAAAAATAGACTTAACCCCTTTGGCATACCCTTTGCAATTCAACAAGGTAAAAGCAAAAAAAGGTACAAACGCCATGACCATGACCCAGAAAAAACACATACCGCAAGGGCACTCTTTTCAGTACCCCCTTGAAGGGTATAAGTTTCGTTTGAACAGACTAGCTGTTCAACTCAGCTCTATCCTCCCCGGCCTTATTCTTGCCATTCTCCTCGCAGGGGGGCAGGCAGCGGAAGCGGCCCGGCTGAAAGATCTTGCCACCGTTAAAGGCGTCCGCGACAACCAACTGGTCGGCTACGGACTGGTGGTGGGTTTGAGTGGCACCGGCGATGGCAACAAATCGCCTTTTACCACCCAGGCCCTGGTCAATATGCTGGAAAACATGGGTGTCCACGTTAATCCGGCAGATCTTAAGGTGAAAAACGTGGCCGGGGTATTGGTAACCGCCACCCTGCCGCCCTTTGTCAAGATCGGTCAGAACATCGACATCAATCTTTCCTCCCTGGGCGACGCCTCATCCCTGGCCGGCGGTACCCTGATAGCCACCCCCCTCAAAGCCCTTGACGGCAAAATCTACGCCATGGCCCAGGGCCCGGTATCCATTGGCGGTTTTGAGCTCCAGGGCGGCGACAACAGAAACACCCAGAAAAACCATGTCACTGTTGCCCGGATTCCCACCGGAGCCACGGTTGAAAAAGAGGTTCCCTTCTCCCTGTTGAACAAAACGGAACTCTCCATCCATCTTAACAACCCTGACTTTACGACGATGAACAGGGTGGTGAAAGCGGTGGATGCCCTATTGGCCGGTTCCTATGCCAAGGCCAAGGACAGTGCCACCGTGGCCATCACCGTCCCTCCCAAATTCAGCGACAATCAAGTGGCCCTTCTCGCTGCGCTGGAAAACCTCGACATCACACCGGACACTCAGGCCAAGATCATCATTGATGAACGTACCGGCACCGTGGTGATGGGCGAAAATGTCACCATCTCCGCAGTGGCCGTGGCCCACGGCAACCTTTCCATCCAAGTAAACCAGGTTCCGGGCCAGGCACCTGCCCAGGAAGAAAATCGCAACACCACCGCCCGTGACAAAGAGAACCTCCTGGTTCAGCTCGACAGCGGCGTCACCTTGGGTGAAGTGGTGCGGGCCTTAAACTCGGTGGGTGTCACCACCCGCGATCTGATCGCCATTTTTCAGTCCATGAAGGCCTCAGGGGCCATCAAGGCTGATCTCCAGATAATATAAGGATGAATGAAAATGGAAATTTCCCCTCACCAGATAACAGCCCTTGCCAAACCAGGCCCACAGAACACCTTGGGTCGTAAGGAAAATCAAGAACTCCGCAAGGCCTGTGCCGATTTCGAGGCCTTGCTCACCCAGCAGCTGCTCTCCGCCATGCGAGAATCCACCGCTGAGACCGAGGGCCTTTTTGAAAAGAGCTACGGTGAAAAAATGTTCCAATCCATGATGGATCAGGAGCTCGCCGAGAAAATGGCCAGCGGCAATGGCTCAGGATTTGGCAATATGCTTTTTGAACAGCTCAGCAAAAATGCTGACAAATAAGGAGACCTTCATGACAACCACTACCCCGTATTTTGACACACTCATGGGTCACTTGAATAAGCAGGTCAGTTACACCCTTACCTTTATTCATATTCTTGACCAGGAACAGGCCGGCCTGCTGAAAATGGGGATGTCCATACTCATGCAGATCAGCAAACAAAAGGAAAATGGTCTGCGTCAGATGATCTACCTCGACAATCAGATCCAGGAAACCGCCGCCGCCATTCTCGGCCTGGATGCCGAGAGGGACAAGGATGCCGTTATCCAGCTCAGTGATCTCATCCCCTGCTTGCACGTTGCAGAGGCTGAGCAACTGGAAAAAATCCGCCAGACCCTGATCAGACTACGGGCAGACATCGACAGAAAAAGCTACATTAACCACAGCTTTACCGAAGACACCCTGCGCTATCTTGGCGATGCCATTGCCCTGATCAGCACCGGTCTTGGCACCGACCCCACATACTCCTCCCGTGGCCTCATGGCCAAGATGGACAAGGCAGGCCGCCCTTCCCTGCTTTCTCGCGAGGTATAAAAAATGCCCGGTATCTCCTCTGTTCTTAACATAGCCAAAGAGGCTCTCGTCGCCCACCAGCTTGCTATCGGCGTTACCGGCCATAATGTGGCTAATGTCAACACGCCAGGCTATACCAGGCAGACAGTGGGCTTAAGCTCGACGATAAGCACCCCCATCGGTGTTGGTTTTATGGGCAATGGTGTCCAGGCAGTCAACATTGAGCGGCAATATGACCGTTTCATGGTCCAACGTCTGGTCAGTCAGGAGTCCAACCTGAGCAACCTTGAGGCCCAGTATCAGTCCATGCGCGTGGTGGAAACTGCCTTTAATGAGGCACCCGGCATGGCTGTCAACGAGCTCTTAAGTGAGTTCTGGGTAGGCTGGCAGGAGATCGCCAATAATCCGGAGTTCATCTCCTCCCGAGAGAACGTTGTCCAGCAGGCCTACCTCATCAATGAACAGCTCCACATCATGGCGTCAGAAATTGCCCAATCACGGGAAGATATCAGTGCCAACCTCCACTCCTCCATTGTTGATGTCAACACCCTGACCGCCCAGATCGCCAAACTCAACGTCAATATCTCAAGCTCTGAGAGCGACATCAATAAACAAAACGACCTTCGCGACCAGCGCGACGAACTCACCAAGGAACTGGCTCAATTTGTCGATCTTAACTATTTTGAGATGAGTAACGGCGCCTACACCATCATGCTCAAAGATGGCCACACCCTGGTGGAAAATAATGCCTCATGGTCTCTCGCCTGGGACGAGAAAAACCTTGCCTGGCAGACCACCAACGCCAACGGCCAAATGACCCTGACCAATATCGGCGGCGAAGAGCTCGGCGGCAAAATCGGCGGCTGGATGGAAGTCCATGGTGAGCTCATTGAGGGCCAACCGGAAAACTACCTGGGTCGCCTGGACGCCCTTGCCAACTCCCTGATCCGCGAAGTCAATCAGCTCCACACCCAGGGTGTCGGCCTGGTCCGCTTTTCTGACACCCTGCGCAGCACCACTCCGGCAGCCAACACCACCATTTTGCAATCCACCGTGGATGCTGCCACGGCCCTGGAGGACATTGCGGCCGGCACCTTTGACATAAACGGCAGGGAGGTCGGCCGGATCGACGGCGCCATTGCCGTAAGTGGCGTTGCCATGGGCAAGACCGCCAACGCCGTGCAGGCCATCAACGATTCCTTAAGTGCGGTCAAGGCCAGGATGACCACCCTGGTGGCAGGCAAGGCGGTGACACCCCCTCCTCTGGTGGCGGGTGAAACCATGGACTTCACCATTAACGGCGTTGCCATCAGCTACACGACAGTGGCCGCTGACATTAGCAACCAACCCGGCCTGGCTGCCAATTTGGTGAACGCCATCAACACCGCCATCACCGCTTACAACACGGCAACCGGCCCAATCAACATCCCCAAGGTAACCCTGAGCGCCATGGTGGGCACCGGCTCTAACGGCGGCGCCCTCAACTCCATCATTCTTAAAAACGATAACCCCGGTGACGAATCACAGATCGTTCTGGCCGGCATTGATCCCTCCGGTGCTTCACCTGATCAAAAGCTGGGTCTGACGAACGGTACCTATGTGGCCGACGCCTCCCATAACAGTGGTGAGATCACCTTTTTCAACAATGACGGCCCCATTGAAATTGACGGGGGCAGCACCGATGTCTTTCTCACCCATCTCGGCCTGGACGGTGGCACCTTCGGCAACGCTGACAACCCGGGAGACGGCAAGATTTTCTTTGAATATACAGACGGCGGTCTGGCCGCCTCCATGATGGGCTATGCCTATTCTGACGAACTGGTCACCGACGGCACCAGTTTTGATATCTGGCTTTACAACAGTGACAACACCCTGGCCCTGCCCATGCCGGTGCAGGTGCCTATGGATCGGGTCACCACTTTGTCCGATGTCGCCCACGCCATCAATGTGGCCGTGGAAAACGCCAGTGGTGTCAGCCCCACCTGGCTTACGGCCACGGTGGAAGAAAACAAGCTGGTTCTCACCCCGGATGCCAGCCACAGCTTTGCCTTTGACGGTGACACCTCCAATTTTCTGGCCACCGCCGGCCTCAACACCTTTTTCACCGGCCATAGCGCTGCCACCATCGGGGTCAACTCCCAGGTGGCAGACTCCCTGGAGTATGTGGCCGCAGGCCAGGTGGATGATTATGGGCAAATCTTTACCGGTGACCAGGCAAACGCCCTGCTGATCACCAATATCCAAAACCAGGAAGACATCCACTTCACCGGTGCCAGCAACAATACCCTGGACGGTCATTACAACGCCCTGGTATCCACCATCGGCATCAAGAGCAGCGCCGTTGAAGGGGATTACGAGTACAATAGCCTGGTCACAACCCAGCTCCAGGAGATGCGCGATGCCACCTCCGCCGTCAATCTTGACGAGGAGATGGCCAATCTCATCAAATTCCAGCATGCCTATACCGCAGCAGCCAAACTCATCTCCATTTCAGACGAGATGATGCTGACCCTGCTGAACTCATTGAACAGGTAGGGAGAAATATTATGAGAACCACATTAAATAACCTTTTCTCCCAAATGAACACCAACCTCCAAAGGATCAGCAAAAATATGGGTTCACTGACTAACCAGATCTCCTCTGGTCAGCAGATGTCAAAGATCTCAGACAACCCCCTCAATATGGTGTCATCGCTGATCATGCGCACCAAAGTCGCCGAGCTTGCCCAGTTCCAGAGCAATCTCAACTATGGCGACGCCATGGTTACTGCTGCAGAAAACGCCCTGCGCCAAATCAAGGAGCAGGTGGCAGATGCCAAAGTCATTGCCATTGAGGCCCAAAGTCCGGTGGTGGAAAATGATCGTGACCTCATCGCCCCAAAGGTATCCAACCTCCTTGATCAAGCCGTAACCTTGGCCAACACCCAGATCGCCGGCAAATACATCTTTGGCGGCCTACGCACCTCAGGCTACACCGATACTGAGCCCAAACCCTTCATAAGTGAACGGGTTGACGGCTACCGCTTAAACGGCGCAGCCCCGGCAACCACAGATCTTCTGAACCTGGGAGGCACTGTCCAAGGCGGTACAAATCTCGTTGCCGGTGACCTGCAATTTTCCACCGCCACCGCCACAATCTCCGTGGGTGCTGTGGTCTTGCCAGCCGAGAGCAACGGTATCACCATGCCAGGGGCCACCAACCTCCGGGATGCGATCAACCTGACAGCCTCCCCGATCACAGCCAGCCTCACAACCCAGATTGGCGGGGCAACTGCGGTCACCGATACCACTGTCACCGGCCCCCTCAACGTCACCTTTGACATCAATGGAACGCCGGTAAGCTATACTGCTGATGGTAGCGCTGCCGAGGTGGCGCAGCAGACCATCGCAGCAGTCAACGCCCTCAGTGGCACCACCGGGGTCATGGCCGTCATGGGCACCGGCGAAAACGGTGGCGTGCCTGGCTCCCTGCTCTTTCGCAATGTCCAGGAAGGAGATGAAAGCGGAATCACCGTTACGACACCTTTACCTGCAGCTCCGCTTCCAGGCGCAGACGGTGTCCTGGGCTTCACCAATGCTATCTCGGCCGTCAACGCCGATACTGACAACACCGGGACCGTTTCTTTAAGCGCCACAGAGTCCTTTACCTTTGACCCCACCACCGCAGCCATCCTCCAGATTACCGGTTTTGATAACGCCACAATCGCCCCAACCGCTCTGGATATAGACGGCAACCCAACCCTGTACGGCATTCATGAAAATGGTGCTCTAGGCCTTCATGACCTGAAAATAAACGGTATCTGGGTGCCGGCAGCCCAGGATGACGGACTTTCAAATATCGACCCCGATCTTTCCGCTGCGGCCAAGGCCACAGCCATAAACAGCGTCTCAGACCAGACCGGTGTTACAGCCGAAATCAGCCCCGTCACCCTCACCGCCGCAGCCCCGGTTGCGGCCGGTGTCCTGGTCAGTGGCGATCTGATCATTAACGGTATTGATATCTTTCCGGCCGGAGCTGCGGCGCTCTTAGGGGATAGTGACAATGTGATCATTGACGCCATCAATGCCCAGCAGGCAAATACCGGGGTGTATGCCACCCATGACGCAAACGGCGCCCTTGTCCTTAAAGCAGATGATGGCCGCAACCTCCAGGTGGAGACCTCGGCAAACGGAGAAACCATCACCAGCCTAAACGGCGGCGCCGGGCCCACCAATCAAGTTTATTACGGCCGAATCCAGCTCTATGGCGACCGCACCTATATCCTGGAATCATCGGTATTTAGCTCAGACGGCACGATCTACGAGGCTGGCCTCATCGCCCTGGGGCTGGACGGGGGATCGGCAGTGACTGGTGAAACCACCGATGTTGCCGGCGATGGTAAACTGTCAGCCCTTACCATTGCTGCCCAAGAAGGCAATGTCCGCTATACTGGCGACCGAGAAGGAGGGCTGGAGATCAAGGTGGGCAGTGTCGAAAAAATGTCCATCTCCGAAAACGGCCAGAAACTCCTCAAGGACTCCGGGGTTTTTACCGCCCTGCAACACCTTGAAGACACCCTGCTTGGCAAAAATTTCACCGAAGCAACCAGCCAGATGTATGTCACCGATCCCTTGGCCACCTTTGCCAGCGGCCTCACCGGCCTGCCCAATGACCCGGTCTTTTCTATTCCTGCCATTGTCAGCGGCTCGTTCACCATGCGCATCACCGACCATGAGCACCTGCCCCTTGAGGTTTTTGAGGCCCGCATCTCCGTTGATATCAATATTGACACCCCAGCCACCATTGCCGCTAAACTTGATGGCATCCCCGGTCTCAATGCGGCATGGAACAGTGACGGCTATCTGGAGATCAACACCACCGACCCGGACCGTTACACCATGGCCGTGGGTAGCGATTCTTCAAATTTCACCGAGGCGATAGGCATCTCTAACACAGACATGCAGGTCCAGGCCCTTGACAGCTCCATGGCCGAGCTTGACCTGGTCTTTGAGGCGCTCACCACCCATATCACTGATTTCGGGGCCCGCGGAAACCGTATTGATGTTCAGAGCCAGATATTCACCAATCTTGACCTGGCCACCAAGGCAAATCTTTCTGAAAAACAAGACACAGATCTCATCAAAGCCATCACCGATCTACAGGCTGCCGAAACGGCCTATGAGGCTGCCCTTGCCTCTTCGGCCCGCATCATGCAGATGAGCCTTCTTGATTATCTGTAATCACGATCGGGTCGGGCAAGAATCTCGCCACAGTCAGCAATAATATGGTACTCTTAGCGGCAACAGCACTCTATTTATAAAACGGAGAAAAAACATGCTCATCCTTGCCAGAAAAATTGGTGAGGCCATCACGATTGCCGATGAGATAACTATCAAGGTTATCGAGATCAAAGGCGGCCAGGTCAAGATCGGGATTGAAGCCCCACCCCATGTAAGCATCCACCGCAACGAGGTGTATGAAAAAATTGTCGAAGAAAACAAGAAAGCGGCGCTGGATACTCCAACAGACCTCTCTTCCCTTGCAGATTTCTTTAAGGATCGTACGTAATGTCCGATACGTTAAAGGATGAAGTTTTTTTCCAGCTTCACTTAACTAAAAGCAGACAGGCAGAACAATTATGAGCGCAGCAGTTCAAGAACAGACCGACAATGGTCTCGCAAAGATTCACACCACCCGCTTCGGGGAGCTTGAAATTCAGGTTGATAAAATTATCACCATGACCACGCCCTTTCTTGGCTTTCCGGACTCCCACCGTTTTATCATGCGGCAGAATGGCGGCAAATCACCCTTCATGTGGCTCCAGTCTTTGGATGATCCCGACCTTGCCTTTGTGGTGATTCCCGCTGCCGCTCTCATTCCCCAATACACCCCGGAAATTCCAGCCTCAGCTTTAAAGGATCTGCAAACAACCAGCACCAAACCAGAGATTCTTCTCATTCTCACCATTCCCCCGGGCAAGCCCCTGGAGATGACCGCCAACCTTCTCGGGCCTATTGTCCTCAATACCGATAAACGCCTGGCCTGTCAGGTCCTTCTTGATCCAGCAGTCTATGACGTCCGCTGGCCGGTCTTTACAGAAACGAATGATTAAGTAATCTCGACATTTCTAGTGCACAAAAAAAGGTTCATCACGAATTACTGTGGAACCTCGGGGTTTAAGTGTTTTGATTTTGTTTTCCCCATCCAGACCTGAGCGAGCAAGGAGCTGAGCAAGGCGAAGAGCATTGCAGCATGTCTGAGCGAAGCGAGTTTCTGCAATGCCGCCTTGAACAGTGGAAGGCGAGTGGTGCCGAAGGCCAGGGCTGTTCGGGGTGCCCTTTTCGCCCACTCCGCTGGCTGGTTCGTTTTTGGGCAAGAAAAAATGAATAAAACATCGTTTGAAACCAGAAAATAAATACAGGAAACAGACCTTCCCATTGTGATCCGTGATGAACCGAAAAAAAAAGGGAGTTTGGTTGAAAATCAACCAAACTCCCTTTTTAAATTTGTATTGCTGCTTCTAATTTAGTTACGGAAAATCCCCTCATCCGCAAAAAGGCTGCTCAACATCTTGTCGGCAAGTTCCTGGCTCGGCACCTGATACTCGCCATTTTCAATCTGCCTCTTCAGGGTGTCAACCATTTCTGCCCGTACAGAGGGTGTATTTGCTAAAATTTCACGCATCTTCTGCATATCCTGAGTACCGGTGGAGATGTCGACCTTGTCACCGGTCGACTCTCGGGCTGGGTCTTGGGCCTGCTCTGTGGCCCTGGCCTTTTTTACCTCTATTTTTGTATCCGTTCTCACCTGGGATATGAGATCTGTAAGCTTCATGACTGGCTCCCGACCTGTGCTCGTGCAATTCAAATTAATAAAGAGGATGGGGAAATCTGAATCATCTCTGCTGATGATTCATGGATGAAAAGGCCCCGCCTTCACGCGGCAGTACATACTTTTCACCTCTTTCTAACCAGTATATCGACCCAAGTAAAAAAAACTTTAATTTTTTTTTAAAATTATTTTTTCAACCGATCTTATCAGCACCATTCATTGCGCAATGGGTGCTCGATTGGTACAATCGGCAATTCTTCAATAGCTTCCCGTATTTTACCCTTTTGCCAGAGACCGCCATGCCGATTCCCGTCTATCTGGTGGATGGCAGCGCCTATATTTACCGGGCCTACCACGCCATCACACCGCTTACCAACAGCAAAGGTCTTGCCACCCACGCCACCTTAGGTTTCATAAACACCCTGTTGCGAGTAATCAGAGAAAAATCACCCACCCACATGGCCGTGGCCTTTGACATGAAAGGCCCCACCTTCAGGCATAAAATCTACAGCAACTACAAGGCCAACAGGCCAACCATGCCCGATGATCTCTCCTGCCAGATCCCTTACATCCATGCCCTGGTTGCCGCCCACAATATCCCCATCCTCAAAGAAGAAGGGGTGGAGGCCGATGATCTCATCGCTTCAGCGGCCAAGGTTTTACGCAAGCAAGGCTACGAGGCAATCGTTGTCTCCGGCGACAAGGACCTTCTCCAATTGGTGGCCGAGGGCATCACGGCCTGGGAACCCATGAAGGATGTCATCATGGACCAGGAGTTCATCCGCCAAAAATACGACATTGCCCCCGAGCTGCTTCTTGATTTCTTTGCCCTCATCGGTGACACGTCAGACAATATCCCGGGTGTCGCCGGCGTTGGCCCAAAAACAGCGGCCAAACTCCTGGCAGAACATGGCAGCCTGGACAACCTTCTTGCCAATCTTGATCGGCTCAAAAAATCAAAACTTAAGGATAATCTTATCGCGCATCAGGAGATGGCCCTCTTGTCTCGTACCCTGATTGACCTCAAGGATGATCTTGAGGTGCCGCAAACCCTGGATGGCTACCAGGTGGGTCCGCCCCACACCTCCGAACTCCAGCGCCTTTACAAGGAGCTTGAATTCAACAAACTTCTCAAAGAAACCGGACCGGCAGAGCAGTTTGATCAAAGCTCCTTCCAGCTTCTGGCCACAGTGGCTGAACTTGTCAAAGTAACGACAGAGATCGCCAAGAGTCCCTTTCTGGTCCTTGATACGGAGACCACCTCCCTTGACCCCCTTGATGCCGAGCTGGTGGGAATTTCTTTGACTATCAGCCCGGATAAGGCGTGGTATATCCCCATAGCCCATCGTGATGAGGATGACACCCTCATGGCTAACCAATTTAAGCTTGCCGAGGTTCAACAACATCTCGGCCCCTTGCTTGCCAACAAGGCCATGGCCAAGATAGGCCATAATATCAAGTATGACATGCGCATCCTGGCCCATCACGATATGAATCTGGCCGGTCCGCTCTTTGACACCATGATCGCCTCCTATATCCTTGAGCCCAGTCGGCGCTCCCATAAACTTGACGATCTCAGCCTGGAAATCCTTGATAGGGGCATGACCTCCTTTAGCGAAGTAACCGCCAAGGATAAACGGCCTAATGCCTTTGCCTATGTCGGCCTTCAACAGGCCCGCGATTACTCCTGTGAGGATGCCGCTGCCACTCTGCTTCTCTGGAAAGAGTTCCATCCCCAACTGGACAAAATCGGCTGCTGGAATCTCTTTACCGAGGTGGAAATGGCCTTGGTGCCGATTCTGGCCGAGATGGAGGAAAACGGCATTCTCGCGGATGTCGACGTTTTAAAACGCCTCTCCGGTGAATTCGCCCTTCTCATCAATGATCTTGAGCGCTCCATCCATGTCCTGGCCGGGGAGGAGTTCAACATCAACTCACCCAAGCAGCTGGGCACCATTCTCTTTGAAAAACTAGCGCTGCCCCAGGGCAAAAAAACCAAGACCGGCTACTCCACTGACGTCAAGGTCCTGGAAGACCTGGCGGCCTATCACGATCTCCCGGCGGCAGTGCTTAACTACCGGTCGCTGACCAAACTCAAATCCACCTATATAGATGCCCTGCAAGAGCAAATCCATCCCAAGACCGGCCGCATTCATACCTCGTACAACCAGAGCGTCGCCGCCACCGGCCGGTTATCGAGCTCCAACCCCAACCTACAAAACATCCCCATCCGCAGCGAAGAAGGCCAGCGAATCCGTGCCGCTTTTGTTGCCCCGGCCGGCTCCTTTTTTCTGGCAGCAGACTACTCACAGATAGATCTCCGCGTTCTGGCCCATTACTCCCAGGACGAGGCCCTGCTCAAGGCCTTTAACAGCGGCCAGGACATCCATAACCAGACCGCTGGCGAGATTTTCAGAGTCAGCCCGCTGCTCATCACCTCCCAGATGCGGCGGGTGGCAAAGTCGATAAATTTCGGCATCGTCTACGGCATGAGTGCCTTTGGCCTCTCCAACCAGCTGCGCATCGGCCGCAAAGAGGCCCAGACATTCATCGATCGCTACTTTGAACATTTTAAGGGCGTGAAAAAATATATGGAGGAGATGGTGATCCAGGCCCGAGAAGATGGTTTTGTCACCACCCTCCTTGGTCGGCGCCGTAATCTGCCGGAGATCAACAGCAGCAACAAAACACGACGGGAATTTGCCGAACGTACCGCCATTAACAGTCCCATCCAGGGCACAGCCGCCGACATCATCAAATTGGCCACCATTAAAAGCCACGAAAGTCTTAACAACAAAAAAATGGCGGCCAAGCTGCTGCTTCAAATTCACGATGAACTTGTTTTTGAGGTCCCCACCGCCGAGTTTGACGCCACAGCCGCCCTGGTCAAAGAGGCTATGGAATCGGTTCTCAAGCTCGACGTACCACTTCTTGTCAATATTTCGAAAGGGGCAAACCTGGCAAACACCTAAAGAAACCTCGAAAAACTCTCATTATGCACGACATACTTGATGAAATATCCTGATTTGTGTACAAACCTCATATTCCCTGGAGCATTTTGAAAAATTATTTTCCAAGGTGGCTCTAAAAAAACCCTCACCTAATTCATCTCAAGATTGTGAAGGACCAAAAATATGCTCGATTTTTTGCGTAAAAAAGCCCAGTCCCCCGTACTCCAGGCAATTATTGTTATCATTGTCCTTGTTTTCATCTTCTGGGGCACCAATATGGGCGGCGGCAACAAGCGCGATGCTGTGGCCACTGTTAATGGCCAGGCCATCGGCCTGCCTGAGTACAACAAAGAATATACCCGCATGGTCGACACCCTGCGCGAACAGTTGGGCGGCACCCTGCCTAAAAATCTCATCAAGAGCCTGGGCATTAAAGACCAGGTTCTTAAGCGGCTGGTCCAACAGGCCTTACTCGTCCAAGGCGCCCAGAGAATGGGGCTTACCGTCAGTAACTGGGAGGTTCAAGAAGAAATCATAACCCAACCCTATTTCCAGGCAGATGGCAAATTTGACAACAGTCGCTACAAACTGATCCTGGCCCAGAATAAAATGACCCCCAAACAGTATGAGGAAAGCCTGCGCCTTGAGCTTCTTGGCCGTAAAGTAAGCAAGCATCTCGGGGAATTTGCTGTACTCACCGACTGGGAGATCGACCAGCGTTTCGCCTTCAACAACAACGAAATAAAGCTGTCTTACGCTACCCTGCCGGCCGCTGATTTTACGAAAAATGTCCTTGTCAGTGACGATGATCTCAAGGCCTATTTCGACCAACACAAGGATGCGTACAAGAGTGCCCCCCAGGTCAAAATTAAATATCTCGCCTTTCCCGTGGCTCAGGCCATGGAGACGATGACCATCACCGATAACGAAATAAACGTCCAGTACCAGAAAAACATCGCTGCCTACCAGGTCCAAGAAACACGCACAGCCCGTCACATCCTCATCAAAACAGATGGCACCAATGACGAAGAGCAAAAAGCCAAGGCTGAAGACATCGTTAAGAAACTAAAGGCCGGTGGTAATTTCAGCGAACTTGCCAAAAAATTCTCAGACGACCCCGGTTCAGCAAGCCAAGGCGGTGAGCTTGGTTCTTTCAGCCGCGGCCAGATGGTACCCGCCTTTGACGAGGCCGTCTTCTCCCTGGCCAAAAATGAGATCAGCGATCTGATCAAAACCCGTTTTGGTTATCATATTGTTGAGGTTCAGGAGATCAAACCGGCAAAAACCACCCCGCTCTCCGAGGTCACAGAGACCATCCGGCGGACCTTGAAACAACAACAGGCCAGGGCAGCCGCCTTTAAAAATGCCGACTCGGCCTACGAGAAAATCTTTCAGGCCGGCAGTCTGGACAAGTTCAGCGCCCAGGAAGGTGTCACCCTGCTGACCACCGACTTTTTCAGCCAGAGCGCGCCCCCTGCCGCCCTGGCCGGCTTGCCTCGTCTACTTGACCAGGCCTTCTCCCTGGTCAAGGGGGATTTGAGTTCTCTTATCGAAGAGACCGGCGGCTACTACATTATCTTTATTGACGATGTTATCGAACCTGCCATACCTGAGCTTGACAAGGTCAAAAAAGAGGTAACCGTCGACTTCACGGCAGCCAAAAGTAGCGAACTTGCCCAGGCCAAGGCCCAGGAAATTCTTGCTGCCTGCAAAGAGGGCAAGGACTTCAAACAGCTCATAAGCGAAGCAGGCGGCAGCGTTCAGACCTCGCCCTGGTTCTCGCGGACCAAGCGTGGCTTGAGCAAATTGCCTGATGCCATCAGCAACAGCGGTTTCACCTTAAGCGAGGCCAAGCCCTATCCGGAGACCATCGGCGCAGACGGCAACACCTTCTATGTCTACCGTTTTCAGGCAAAGCAGGCCAGCCAGTCAGCAACTCCCCAGGCCAAGCAAAGCTTCATGGCCACCCTGAGCCAGGAAAAGCAGCTGGCCACCGTGGAAAGCTGGCTCAACTACATGATGAAAACAGGTGAGATTACCACCAACCCCTCCCTCATGGAGTAAGCCGCTCAGCGCCAGACCAACAAAAAAAGGCCACCGGAATTACTCCGGCGGCCTTTTTTTGTCGACTCCACTTCTGCAGAGCTCTACCCTCTCGGCGAACTTAGTGGATGCCAAAGGCCGCCCCGTCAGGCCACCAGTAAGATCTCAATACATATCATCATCGCCATCCATAGCCATCACATCGCTGACCAGATTCAAGAAAACTCCCAATGATTCACTGATATTCTTGACGACATGACTGTATGCGACTTTTTCTTCAACCGTCTTTGCTTTTGACATTGCCTTTATGGCGACAAGTAGTTCTTTAGACAGACTGTCCATGATTTTTTCAGGATCCATTCACTTCCTCCTCTTTTGACAAATCACCTTTTCCCTTCATTATCTCCGCCCTCAACTCTCAGACAAAATAACAACTTATCCTGGTGCCGTGTACCGCACTGACAATCACATTCTTTTTTTTCACTTTAAAGCCGGCCTCAGGATCATGAAAGTTGATCTTCAGCTTATCCCCTTTGTTAATGGTGCTGCGGCCGCAGGTGGTAAAATCCATCCCCTGATTCGTCATTGCCGTAATCTGAATCTGACCGCACACATGACCCTGGGAACAATTCTCAAAATTACCGGTATAACTGGCACCAGTGGTAACTGATTTGCGGAACTCAAGCTCCAGGGCAAAGAGTTCCGCGCAATGACACCGCACCTTGATGATCTCTTTTTTGCCCTTGAACCGGGCAACCGACAGGGTATGTTTACGGCTACAGGCAGGGCAGCGTACCACAACGAGACCGGTGTCAGGCACGGGCACCGTCAGCAGCTTCATCCCACCGGTAGCCATGGCCGCTTACTCCTCGCCCCGACCCGGTCCCCAGTGGTGGTCGTGACCGAAACGGTTCATCCACCAATCCTCGTCATCCTCCTCAAGCTCTGATTCTGCCATGAGCAAGGGGAATTCATACTCTTCGCAGTAGGTGAGCAGGGCCTGATAGGCCTCGGTAACAGCTTGAGTCTTGGCCCGGTTCTCATCGCTTTCACCAGCCAGATCAGGATGGAATTTTTTGGTGAGTTGCCGAAAAACAACTTTGATCTCGCGCAGAGTGGCCCGGTCTCCCAGTCCAAAAAGTTCCTTGGCCTCCTCAATTTTCTGCCATTGCCTCTTGGTGACCATCCCTTACTCCTCAGCAGCACTCTTTTTCTTCTTTTTAAAACTCTTCTCTTCACCTCTGAAAAGGCGGCCGATATTCTCGTGATGTTTGAGCCAGATCAGGCCGGCAATGAAAAGGGCGAGATAGAAATAGGTCCCCAGGCCATGGCGCAACCAAACAAGAAGAGAAACCATGGCAGCCGCAAGCAATGAGCCCAAAGAAACATAACCGGTCACGGCCACAGCTATGACAAAAAGCAGCACCCCGCCAACCACGGCAATGAGATCAAGAAAGAGAAAGACGCCCAAGGCCGTGGCCACCCCTTTGCCGCCTCGAAAACGAAGATAGACCGGATAGCAATGACCGACAAAAGCTGCCGCCCCGCAGAGAAGAACCGTATCCGAAGCCAAGCCTGCTGCCTGGGCAATTACCATGGGCAGCAGGCCCTTGGCAACATCAAGAAAAAGGGTAAAAATCCCAAACTTCTTCCCGGCCAAACGGGTAACATTGGTGGCGCCGATATTGCGCGAACCAGAATCCCGCACATCAACACCGGCTATCTTGCCCATCAATAAGCCAAAGGGAATGGCGCCGACCAGGTAGGCCAATACAATTGCCAGATAATTCATCTTGTTTCCTTGTCCATAATTCGAGAAGTCAAAAAACTACTCGCTAATCTAACATTTTTCCACACAGTTTTCAGTGATATGCTACGATATTTTTTTTTTAAGCAGCAATATCTTTTGTTTTTGAAAACAGGATAACCCCTTGACGGATCATCTGAAATTCATGACCCAGGCCATCACGCTGGCTGAAAAAAGTCTAGCAGAGGGCGGCGGTCCCTTTGGCGCCGTCATTGTTCAAAACAATCAAATAATCGGCACAGGTTCGAACCGGGTAACCCTGGATAATGATCCCACTGCTCATGCCGAGATGCAGGCCATCCGAGCAGCCTGCCAGACCATCACCGATTTTCAGCTTGCAGACTGCACGATCTACGTCAACTGCGAGCCGTGCCCGATGTGCCTTGCTGCCCTCTACTGGGCCGGGATTAAGGCCATCTATTTTGCTGCTGACCGCAACGATGCCGCGGGTATTGGTTTTGCCGACAATTTCATCTACCAGGAATTTGCCAAGGAACCCGCGGCAAGGCAAATAGCCATGCACCAGATCATGCGCACTGAGGCCTTGCATGGCTTTCAGCTCTGGGAAGAGCTTGAGGATAAGATTCCCTATTAAACAGAACAACGCCTTTAAGCTTTCTTTCGCCTCGTCAAAAAAATTAAAAAAAACGAAACCATTGACCTAGGTCAAAGCCTACCAATGGCTAGTTAAGCTATTGTGTTTTCATAAACGACACCAAACCCGCTTTTTTAATCTCAAAGGAGGATTTCAATATGTTCTGTCAACAATGCGAACAAACAGCCAAGGGCGTTGCCTGCACCACCGTGGGCGTCTGTGGGAAAAACGAAGAGGTTGCCGATCTCCAGGATCTGCTCATCCATGCAACCCAGGGCCTTTGCCTTTACAGCGATGCGGCCCGCAAGAAGGGCTTCACTGATCCAGCAACCTCACTCTTTATCTGCGAGGCAATTTTCTCCACCCTGACCAATGTTAACTTCGACCCGAAACGCTTTGCCAACATGATCACCAAGGCCGTTGAGCTGCGTGAGAAGATGAAGGTCAAGTCCGGCGCCAGTTTCACCGCCCCGGCAGCGACCTTCACCCCGGCCAAGGATATTGCCGGACTTGTTGAGCAGGGCAAGAAAGTAGGCCTTAAGACCGATGAGGACGAAGATATCCGTTCCTTGAAACATATCACCCTCTTTGGCCTTAAGGGTGTAGCGGCCTATGCTGACCACGCCCGCATCCTTGGCAAAGAAGACGATGCTGTCTATGCCTATATTGACAAGGCCATGACCACCATCCTCCGCACTGATCTTGAAGTCGGCGAGCTGGTGAGCCTGGCGCTTGAATGCGGCGAGGCAAACCTGAAGGCCATGGAACTGCTTGATGCTGGCAACACCGGCAAATTCGGCCATCCAGTGCCAACATCAGTTCCCCTGGGTGCAAAAAAAGGCAAGGCCATCCTGGTATCCGGACATGATCTGCAAGACCTGGAACTGATCCTTAAGCAAACCGAGGGTAAAGGCATCAATATCTACACCCACGGTGAGATGCTGCCCTGCCACGGCTATCCTGAGCTCAAAAAATATGGCCATTTCCATGGTCATTACGGCACAGCCTGGCAGAATCAGAAGAAAGAATTTGCCGATTTTCCCGGTGCGGTGATCATGACCACCAACTGCATCCAGGATCCTAAGGCGTATATGGACAGTATCTTCACCTCTGGTCTGGTTGGTTGGCCCGGTGTAGCTCATCTTGGCGACAAAAACTTCACCCCGGCCATCAACAAGGCCCTGGCGATGCCTGGTTTTAGTGCTGATACCGACAAGGGCTCCGTCATGGTTGGTTTTGCAAGAAATGCGGTACTCGGTGTTGCCGGCCAGGTCATTGAGGCCGTCAAAAATAAAGACATCCGCCACTTCTTCCTGGTGGGTGGCTGCGACGGCGCCAAGCCGGGTCGTAACTACTACAGCGAGCTGGTGGACAAGATTCCGGCAGACTGCATGGTGCTCACCCTGGCCTGCGGCAAGTTCCGCTTCTTTGACAAGCAGCTCGGCGATATCGGCGGCATTCCACGCCTGCTGGATATCGGTCAGTGTAACGATGCCTATTCTGCCATCCAGATCGCAGTGGCCCTGGCCGGTGCCTTTGAATGCGGCGTAAACGATCTGCCTCTGTCCATGATCCTTTCCTGGTACGAGCAGAAGGCTGTGGCCATCCTCTTGACCCTGCTGCATTTAGGAATCAAGGATATCCGCCTCGGACCCAGTCTGCCGGCCTTTATTACCCCCAACGTCCTTAACGTCCTGGTGGAAAATTTTAACATCATGCCCATCACCACCCCGGATGCTGATTTGAAGGCAATTTTGGGATAGTAGAAACAGAAGTTGAGAAGTCGAGAATTTGCGAACTAAGAATTTCGGAACCTGCATGGTACCGGTTAACTCTTTCTTCTTTGTTCTTACTTCTCAACTTCTCAACTTCTTCCTTCTGGAGTTTTAACCATGAAATGCCCTGGACAAGATAGCCGTTACTGGTCAGGAAATAATATCTTTGAGGCCAAATGCCCAAAGTGCGCAACTATCCTTGAATTTTTCAAGGATGATTCCACCCGGCCCTGTCCCAAGTGCGGTTACCGAATGCTGAACCCGCAGATCAATTTCGGTTGCGCTGAATACTGTCCCCATGCCGAGCAATGCCTTGGCTCCTTACCGGAAGGCCTGCAGTTCAAAAAAGGTCAGCTGTCCTTGAAAGACAGGGTATTAACCGCCATGGAGGAGTATTTTGGTACCGACAACAGGCGGATCAGCCATGCCAAAAAGGTGGCTGATTATGCCGAGCAGATTAATAAGTATGAGCAGGGTGATCCGGCAATAATTATGGCCTGCGGCTATCTCCACGATATCGGCATCAAGGAGGCTGAGCGCACATATCAGTCAAGCTCTGCCAAATACCAACACCAGGAAGGCCCACCCGTGGCCCGAAAAATTTTGACTGATCTTGGCGTGGAAGAGGAGATGATTAATGAAATTTGTGATATTATCGCCCATCACCATCATCCACGCACTGAAGAAACAACAAATTTCAAGGTCCTTTATGATGCCGATCTCATCGTCAATCTTCAGGAGGAGCAACCTGCAGGGGGGCGGAGTGTTGACAAATTAGCCACCATCATTAATAAATCATTTCTCACCGAGGCTGGCCAGAAGCTGGCCCGGGAAGTTTTTCACATAGAGGTAACATTATGAAGGTTCGTCGCAAAATAATTGAAATAGATGAAGAGCTCTGCAACGGCTGTGGCCAATGTATTATCGGCTGCGCCGAAGCGGCCCTGGTGCTGGTGGACGGTAAGGCCAAGCTGGTTGCTGAAAAATATTGCGACGGCCTGGGCGCCTGCCTGGGAGAATGCCCCACCGGTGCCTTAACGATTGTTGAACGGGTCAGCGACGACTTTGACGAAAAGGCTGTTGAGGCCCTGCTGAAGGCCAATGAGACAAAAGAGACTAAGAGCGCTGCCCCCCAGGAAATGGCCTGTGGCTGCGCCGGCAGCAATATTCAGTCCTTTATCCCGAAGACGCCCTGCCAAAGCGCCAATCAGCCCCAAGCCATGACTGCGGCCGGCTCTTCCGCCCTCACCCACTGGCCTGTGCAGATTCGCCTGGTACCACCCACCGCGCCTTTCCTGCAAGGAGCCGACCTGCTTATTGCCGCTGACTGTGTTCCCATTGCCTACGCCAATTTCCATCAGGATCTCTTAAACGGCAAGGTGGTGATGATGGGCTGCCCGAAATTTGACGATCAACAGTCCTATGTGGATAAGCTTGCCGAGATCTTTGCCACCGCTAATATTGCCTCGGTAACCACCGCCATCATGGAAGTTCCTTGCTGCGGCAGTATGCGCGGGATTGTCAAGGAGGCCTTGAAGCAGGCCACCAATAATATTCCAAGTAAGGAAATCGTCATCTCCACCCGTGGCGACATCCTTAAATAGTTTTTTCCTTTCCACCTCTCCACGAAAAAAATCCCCCTACCTAAAATTCAGGCAGGGGGATTTTTTTTGCTCCCAGGGCATCAACACCTATACCCGGCACACAACCACCAGGTTGATTAGAACTTCTTGGCCGCCTTCTTAAAGGCCTTGCTGAGATCGACCCAGGCATCATCAATACCTTTCTTGGCAATGGCCCAGGCCTCTTCACTGGCCGCCGTGACCTTCTGGCTCTTGCCCTTGACTGCAGTGATCATTTTTTTCAGCTTGGCAATATCGTCATCGGCCTCTTTTTTGCCCTTGCCCACAATCTTGGCCGCCTTGGCCTCAAGACTGGCCACTTGTTTTTTGAGAGCATCCAGCTCAGCCGTCATTTTCTTGGTGTAGGTCTTTTTCTTCTTCTCCCACTCCGTCGTCGTTTTTTTGGAGGGCAGGCAAGCATCACGCCAACAACAAAGCTTCTCGACACAGTAATCCTTGGCTGTGCCAAAGCAAGGAAAGTTACCCTCCTTGGTCTGGATGGCTTTGATAACCTCATCCTTGCGCAATTTGCCGACCTGTACACCCAGACTCTTTGCTTTCTCTTTGATTTCCGTCATGTTCATAGCCACTGTCCTCCGAGGATTTTTCTTTGCAAATACCACAAGCTGATTGTGCTTGGTTTTTAATCGGCCATCATCCAGGCTACCTAACATCAGCAAAAATTAAATTTTCGCCCTTCATTTTCAACGCTATGATTAAAGGCTACTCCTTGTCAAATTAAATCCTCATCACAGGCCACGAGAAACAAACCCTGTGGCGATAGACGTTGACAACGTGCCCTTCCACCTCCGAGAATCAACATCCTGTATCACCCCTGAATTACTATAAAAAAACATTGCATCCTGCCCATCTTTTTGCTAGGGTCGCGTGGCACATTTTGCCACATCGCCCGTTTTTGCCTGGCCTTTCTGTTTTCAAATTCAACATGGATGCATCATGAAAAAATTCACCCTTGCCCTGAGCGCGACCGTACTCCTCTGCCTTGGCCGGGCCTGTTTCGCCCTTGCCGCCGACCTGACCGACTCCACTTCAGATACCACCACAAATACCCCCATATTTTCGTTGTCCGGCGATGCCCACCTTGGAACTTTCACCACCAAATCACACAGCGAGAATACTGAGACGGGCTCATTACGACTGCAACTCCAGCTTGAACCTGTTGAGGACATAACATTGACCGGCCGAGGAAGCCTCTTCAAGATATTTGATTCCGGTTATGATTATTACCTGATTGATCGCCTCTTCTTATCCTGGAACGATATCGCCGGCAGCTCCTGCTCCCTGCTGGCTGGTCGCCTGCCCAGCATGGAAGGCGCTCCTGACCATCTGCGCCGCGGACTCGACACCCCTCAGGGCATCCTCGCTAATTATATGGATATAGCTCTGGATGGGGCCATGTTCACCTTGAGCTATAAAGGCACCCTACCCGGTACAGTGCGCCTCTTCTATGGCAGCCAGTTCGATCTCGGCTATGAGGACGATGATGATAGCGACGTTATCCAGATGGGTGGCGGCGTTATGGAAGACACAGACATCTACGGTATCAACTGGGATCTCTTTGCCAAAGGCAACCGCCTCGTAACTCTGCAGTCCTTTGTCTTTGACAACATCTACAACCTCAGCACTGATGCAACTTTCCCCAACCCTTATGAACTGGCCATGATCGACTTTGGCTTAAACCCTGCCGACTACGGCATGAATTGGAACGGAATGCTTGATCGCCAGAACATGGGCGATATCTATGTCACCTCCCTGGGCTACCTGGACAAGCTGGAATCGCTTAACTTCTTTATCAATGTTGCCTGGAGCCATACCGATCCCACCGGCATTGATGAAATGGGCATGGGTCTACTCAGCGATTCCTGGAATGAGCCCGAGGCGAGGGACGGGTACTCCGTCTACGCTGGTCTACGTTACGACATTGAGGAGCTCCACAGCAAAATAGGTCTAGAGTACAACTACGCCTCCAAATACTGGGTCAACTTCTCCCAAAGCGGCGCATCGGCGAAGCTCAACACCCGTGGCTCGGTCATGGAGGGCTACCTGATCTTCAGCCCCCCTCTGCCCCAGCCCACAGCCGACTATATAGAAAATCTCTTTATCCGCCTCAGCTACCAGTATTACTGGTATGACTATTCCCTTGCCGGCTCTTATGTTGGTACGCCTACACGTCTTGACGATCTGGCCGACGACCCTATGTACCAATTCTACAACCAAGATGACGAAGAGTACGTCCTCTATCTGAGCCTTGATCTCTATTTCTAACTGTCGACAATAAAAGAGCGGCACCGGATTCACTCCCGATGTCGCTCTTTTATAAATATCCACGCAAACTCTTCTAAACGCCCTCAATCCTCGCCACCGCCTCGCGGGCCAGATCGCCAACGGTGGTGTCGACAAAGGCGCCGTCCTTAAAGAGCCGCACTGACTTCGTGCTCACGTAAAATTGTTTGATCCAGTGGGCCGCCTCTTTGGTCTTCAAGATGCCGAAATTGCGGCTGGCCAGAGCCCGCACCTCAGGATCGGCAGACTCGAGATAGAGTTCCATATAACCATCGGCGTCAAAGGCAAGGAGCTTTTCCGGATAGACCTCGGCCAACCGGCCCAGGGCCCACATCAGGCCACGCTGGAGGGGGGGGAGCTCAAGATAGCATTCTTCGCGCATATAGGAGATAAGGATATGGCCGTACTCGTCGGCCAGGGCCCGGTTCCGGGCCATGATCTCGCCCATGGCCTCGGGCATGCCCCAGCCGATACCGCCTGACTCCTCATTGAGGCTCCACATGATGCGGCGCATAACAACCCGGGCCTGCTCCATATCTTCCTGGGCCAGGTTATTCACCACCTCCCCCAGAGCCAGTACGGCCCGCCACTTGACCACCTCATCCACCTGATAAATACAGGAAAGCAGCGGCGAGATGGTAAATTTGGGCGGCCAGGAGCGAATCTCAGCCAAGGCCTGGTTGAAATCTTCCTGCACTAAGACGCCCGGCAGAATCTTTTTAATCTGACGTTCTTTCATCATCACCCTCTTTTTATATTATCAACTAATAATAATTACTAACAAGTAAAGGGCAATAAAAAAGACGGATATACAATCCGTCTTTTTTAAAAATTGTCTGGTGCGAAGATTCAGAAAAACAGGTTGCCTTAATCCTCAGCAACCCTGGCAGCACTAGTGCCCTCAGCTTCCATGGAGGCGTTCACTGCCATACCCACCCTGACCCCGAGATCAAAGCATTCCTGCAGGGCAGCGTGATCAGGGACATTCTTAACCTTCACTCCCGGCTCAATGACCTCACAATGCATGTCTTCAAGAAAGCCGGTAAGGATATTCACCGACTCGCCGGACCAGCCAAAGGAACCAAAGGCCGCGCCGATCTTTTTGCGGGGCCGCAGACCCTTCATATAGGTAAGCACATCGGCCATGGTGGGCATAATGCCGTTATTTAAAGTTGGCGAACCGACAATGACTGCCTTGGCACTGGCCACCTCAACAATGATATCGCTGCGATGATTAACCTTGGCGCTCAGCACCCGGGCATGCACCCCGACACTGCGCAGCCCAGCGCTGATATTCTTGGCCATCTTCTCGGTGGAATGCCACATGGAATCATAGATGATCACGGCCTTGCGGTCGGCAATATGTTGACTCCAACGGTCATAGGCCGCCAAAACGAGGGCAGGATCGCGCCAGATCACGCCGTGATCAGGGGCGATCATGTCGATATCAAGCCCCATCTCGGCCACCTTGGCCAGCAGCTTCTGGACATTGGGCGAAAAGAGCATGAGGATATTGGCGTAATACTTCTCAGCATCAAGCAAGGCCGCCCCTTCAGGCAGCTCATCGGCATAGCGCTCGGTGGAGGCAAGATGCTGACCAAAGGCATCTGAGGAAATAAGCAGCTTATCCTCGGGGATATAGGAGAACATGGAATCGGGCCAGTGCAACATCTTGGTTTCCAGAAACTGCACGGTCTTTGCGCCCAGGGAAATGGAGTCCCCCGATTTGACCACCTCCAGCGGCCAGTCCACCGGGTGGAAATGGCTCTCGATGGCTTTCAGGCCCATGGGTGAACAGAACACCTTTTCCGGCTTGCAGAGCGCAATCATTTCCGGCAGATAGCCGGAGTGATCGAGCTCAACATGATTGACAACAATATAATCGATCTGCTCAGGATCAATGAGCTGACGGATATGATAGAGCATCTCATTTTTAAAATCCGACTTCACCGTATCAAAGAGGCAAATCTTTTCATCCTTGATAAGATAAGAATTATACGTCGTGCCTTTATAGGTAGAATAGCCATGAAAATCACGGATATTCCAGTCAATTGCACCCACCCAATAGATATTTTCTTTAATCTCTTCCGCGCCCATCTCTCACCTCCACCTCGTAGCTCGCAATCAAAAAGAGTGAACCGAAACCATGGTTCCGGCAAAAAAGTCGTATAAGAAATAACCACATAACAGGAAACCACTTTTCAATGGGAAGAAAAAGTAAAAAGTTTATCCTAAGCGAGAAACAAAAAAAACCGGGAATGATCTAGAAATCATCCCCGGCTTAACAGCATAAATATTTAGAAAAAGTCTATGGCGCCATGGTAGGAGGCAGGCGCTTGCCAAGCTCCTGGTCGAGAACAAAAAGGCCGCTAGTGTCAGTACCGATGAGCTTCAACTTATCAACCACCGCGCCGACATTGGCCTCCTCTTCCACCTGCTCAGAAACAAACCACTGTAGGAAACCGCCGCTGGCGTGATCGCGTTCATCCAAGGCAATATTCATCAGGTTGTTAATGAGACCGGTCACCTTCTGCTCATGGGCCAGCACATCATTCAAAACTTCCATGGGAGAATTCCACTGAGCCGGGGGCTTGGCAATGGCCTCAAGCACCACTTGACCACCACGCTCGTTGACATAATCATAAAGCTTCATGGCGTGGAGCATCTCTTCCTGGGCCTGCATCCGCATCCAGTGGGAAAAGCCAGCCAGACTCTTTGACTCAAAGAATGAATTCATGGCCAGATAAAAATAGGCTGAATACATCTCAGCATTGATCTGCTCATTGATGGCATTAACCATTTTAGTACTCAGCATGTTCGTTACGCCCTCCAAACACCATGAAGATTGCAATGCTCGCGGGCCGTAACCTTATCGGCCTTGACATCGAAGGTAGCCCTGGGAGCATCACCTGGAGCAAGGAATTTACGATGAACAACACCGTCGGCAATGAGCTCGATCCACATAATAAGATGATCCTTGGTCATGGGATGGTCAACCGAACCAACTTTGACAAGATAACCTTTGGCGGTTTTTTCAATCACCGGCACATGCTTTTCTTTAGCCGCATCCACCGTATTTTCGGCCAACAGCATCATGGGGGCATTGCAACAAAACAGGGCGCCGCCTCCGGAGTGAAGAAGTTCCACGACATTGCCGCATTTGTCACACTTAAATATATCAAGTTGTGCTGCCATCTGATTCACCTGTTAAGGTTAGAATTTCTTAAAAATAGCCTACGATCGTACAGACACAGGCGTACAGACACAGGGGTTCTTTAAGAAACCCTGCGACTCTTCGCCTCACGACATTCCGGGCATACGCCGATAAATTCCAGACTGTGCCGTTTAATTTGAAAATCCGTGAGAGGCTGGGCTTTTTGCTCAATTTCAAGATCTGTTGGCATGTGCAGATCCCCAACGCATCCACAGTCGGTACAACGGACATGATAATGATTTACCACATTCCCATCAAACCGTTTTTGCGTACCACCGACATCCAGCTTAAGAACCATACCCAACTCTGAGAGAATTTCCAGATTGCGATACACGGTTCCTAAACTTATTTTAGGCAGACGCTTGCGAATCACCTGGTACATCTCATCGGCCGTGGGATGACTAGTCACCTTGCAGAGTTCTTCCAGGATTACCTGGCGCTGTTTTGTCATCCTAATTTTAGGGTTTGCATCCATGCCACACCTCGTCTTGATAATGGATAATAATTACTAATGATAATTTTTTTACGGGGTTTAAGCAAGAATTTTAATTAATCGCGGCAACGCTTAAAGAAACAACCTTGAGAAAAATCACTTAACCTTTTTATCACCTTAGGTATCAGCATCCACCAAGAGACCAGCGCCTTCCTGAAGATTTTTGAGAAGCTGGGGTAACTCAGAGATGTTCACATTTTCGGCCTTGATTATCCGGCAGGCCTTAAGATCTGTGCAATCATAAATGTCCAGAGCATAACCGTCCTCTTTGCGCAGCAGAGAAATATGAATGTCAACCCCATGAACCTGGAGGCTGGCATTGACCTGGTCAACAAGTTGCTGGAGAGCCATGCCAACATGATTATCCTCCCCTGCCTCCTCCCTCTCCTCAGCAGGACTGTTATACCACCGACGCTGAATATGCTTTATGGGCATGACAGCCGAGATCCCATAGATCTCCTTGACACGGCGCGGGTCGGAGAATTTTGACCAGTCAAGGGGCCGCGGAAATTTAAATTCATCGCTGATAACCATATCACCCCTCTCTCCAGGAAAATTTTCCCTTTAATTTAAGACCGTCAAAGGCCCCCATTACCTGAGGATCGTCGGAAATAGTGTATACCGTGGTATTTTAGCACAAAAAAAAAGGGTTTAGCACATAAGTGCTAAACCCTTTTTAATTTCTTGGCGTCCCCAAGGGGATTCGAACCCCTGTTGCCGGCGTGAAAGGCCGGTGTCCTGGACCAGACTAGACGATAGGGACTAAATGGTGGGCCCTGCGCGGCTCGAACGCGCGACTCTCTGATTAAAAGTCAGATACTCTACCAGCTGAGTTAAGGGCCCATCATGGTGAAGCGTCGTTTTTACAATAGTCGGCCTCGGCTGTCAATACCTTCTCTGCCATTTTTTCATCTTTTCGTCTGCCGATCAAGGAGTGCATAACTCCCCCCATCACTGCTCAAAACTGTTTTACCAACAATACAAACGACATATCACCGCTCACCAAAAGCGGTGCGGTCAGGGCCCGGAAAATCCTTGTCCCCCTACCAGGGGTCTGCTATATCTGTCAGATTAACTTTATCCAGTTTTGACTGGGCACTCCTTTCACCAAAAACAACGTGAATTTTTATGGGACTTCTCTCTGGCTCCGTCACCTTTGTCCGCTATAACGTAGTGGGTGACATACCGCAGAACTTCTGGGATCTGGCCTCTGACCAGATCAAACGCTTTGCCTTCAGGGATATCGACGAGACCTACGACGAGGTCTCGGTGGGCTGGGTGTCGGTACTTAATATGTTTGACGCCGAATTCGCCTACGCCTCCTTTGCGGCCGGTGACCACATCTGCCTGACCATGCGGGTGGATGAGCGCAAGGTCTCCCCCAAGGTGTTGAAAAAATTCTGCCTCAAAGAGGAAGAGCGCATCAAAAAAGAGCGCCAGATTCCTAAAATAAGCCGAGGCCAGCGCCTGGAAATAAAAGAAAACATGGAGATGCTGCTTATGAAACGGGCCGTACCGGTGCCCGCCACCTATGACCTGGTCTGGAGCCTGGCTGAAAACACGGTGCTCTTCTTTTCCACCAACCAGAAGGCCCAGGCCCAACTTGAAGATTTCTTCAAGGATACCTTCGGCCTCCTGCTCAGCCTTGATATTCCTTACACTACGGCAGAACGGTTGTTAAGCGCAAGCGAGCTTCCGGCCCTGGCCAACATCAGCCCGGCGGTGCTTGTCTAACCCACATAAAGTGGAAAGGACTCTTTCTTGTACCCCCTTGAGGGGTATAAGTGACTTGGTGTCAAACGTAATTTAGCCATTTCTTGTTTTCATGGCAGCCTTTCAGGAGTAAGTCACTAATGGATCTTATCGAATTAATTACTGAAAAACGTTTCATCGGCCAGGAGTTTCTCACCTGGCTCTGGTTCAAGAGTGACGAGCGGGGTGGCACTGTACTGCTGCCGGTGACAGGCGAAGACATCACTCTGGTCTTTGAGAAACACATGCTCCTTGAGTTTGGCGAAGGCGATTCCCATGAAAAGATCGTCTGCACGGGCCTGCAGGCTGAACTCAAAGAGGCCCGCACCGGCCTGCGCATGGGCAAGAAGCTGGAACAGGCCCGCATCCACATGATCCGCGGCGAATATGAGTGGCACATGACCATCAAGGCCAGCCTCATGGAGTTTCGCTCTGTCCGGGTGCCCAAGACCATGGACGGCGCCGACGAGGGCGATTCCCAGGAGGCGGTGGAGGGCCGTCTGCTGGATCGCATCGGCCTTCTCGAAAAGGTGTACAAGACCTTTGACGAGCTCCTCGGCCAGTTTATTAAAATCAGAATCAGTGACCAGTGGCCTGGCGAAGCAGACAAGCTACGCAACTGGATCCACCACAGCGACAGATAAATAATCATTAGCACCCCATCTGTCTACGTTCAGGACGTCCTGCATACCCGATGTATGGCAGGACGTCCTGAACGTAGACATCTGTAGCACTTCTGATTATTTACACTGTGGAGTAAAGGCTCATTTTGTAACCACACTATAATAATTAAAGCGAAAGATAAGGTACACAGATGGAATTTGAGATAGTGATCGGGCTGGAAGTCCATGCCCAGATGAAGACAAAATCCAAGATATTTTGCTCCTGCACCACCGAGTTCGGCAGGCCGCCCAACACCAACACCTGCCCCGTCTGTCTGGGCATGCCCGGTGTCCTCCCTGTTTTAAATAAGGAGGTGGTGGAGTCGGCCATCAAGCTTGGCCTGGCAACCCATTGCCAGATCACCCGCAAAAACGTCTTTGCCCGGAAAAACTATTTTTACCCTGACCTGCCCAAGGGCTACCAGATCTCCCAGTTTGACCTGCCCATCTGCGAACATGGCCATGTCGATATTGAGGTAGACGGCAAGAGCCGCCGCATCGGCCTGACCCGCATCCACATGGAGGAAGACGCCGGCAAGCTGATCCATGATGACCGCGAGCCCAAGAGCTATGTCGATCTCAATCGCGCCTGCACGCCCCTTTTAGAAATCGTTTCCGAACCAGACATCCGCTCGCCCCAAGAGGCGGCCGCCTATCTCAAAAAAATACATGCCATTGTCACCTACCTCGATATCTGTGATGGCAATATGCAGGAAGGCAGCTTCCGCTGCGACGCCAATATTTCGCTGCGACCTGTTGGCCAAGCGGCGTTAGGCACCCGCACCGAGCTCAAGAACATGAACTCCTTTCGCAATGTCCAAAAGGCCCTCGAATACGAGGTGCGCCGCCAGCGCGACATCCTGCTTGACGGCGGGGCAATCGTCCAGCAGACCCTGCTCTGGGACCCGGACAAGCAGATGACGGGCGCCATGCGCGGCAAAGAGGAAGCCCATGATTACCGCTACTTCCCCGATCCAGACCTGGTGCCGGTGGTGATCGATGAGGAGTGGATTGCCAGGGTTGAAGCAAACCTACCGGAACTGCCCAACCAGCGCCTGGTCCGCTTCATGGACGATCTTGGCCTGGGTACTGAAGAGGCCACCATTCTCACCGGCGAGCGGGCTTTGGCCGATTATTTTGAGGCGGCTCTTGCCGACTATGACAACGCCAAGAAACTGGCCAATTGGATCATGACCGAGGTCATGCGGGTGATGAAGGGTGAGGAGGGTATGGACATTGCTCACTTCCCGGTTACCCCTGCCAATCTCGCCAAGCTCATGGCCATGATCGACAAGGGCACTATCAGCGGCAAGATCGCTAAAACCGTCTTTGAAGAGATGATACACAGCGGCAAGGATGCCGACACCATCGTCAAGGACAAGAACCTGCTTCAGGTCAGCGACGAAGGCGAGATTCTCAAGATGGTTCAGGATATCCTGGCTGCCAATCCTGAACAGGTCCAGCAGTTCAAGGAAGGCAAAACCAAGGTCATGGGTTTCTTTGTCGGCCAGCTCATGAAGGTGAGTAAGGGCAAGGCCAATCCCCAGATGGCCAATGAGCTTTTCAGTCAGGAACTTGGTAAATAGTGCGCATATTTAAATTTTGATTTCACCACAGAGGCACAGAGAGCACAGCGGTAAGGGCCCAAAACAAAAAAGATTTTCTCTGTGTTCTCTGTGCCTCTGTGGTTATAAAAAGATTTTCCAGACTCCCCACGTTCACACACCATGACTGACCAAAACAACCACGGCCATCGCCAGCGGCTCCGCGACAAATACAACAATCTGGGGCTCAGCGCCCTCACCGATGACGAGGTTCTGGAACTCCTGCTCACCCTGGGCACGCCGCGCAAGGGCTGCAAGGAAACGGCCCGCGCCCTGCTCAAGGAATGCGGCTCCCTGGCCGAGGTGCTGGAAGCCACCCCTGACAGATTACAGCAGGTAAAAGGGGTGGGGCAGCAAAACAGCTTTGCCCTTGGCTTTATCCATGATGTCTCCCGCCGTTTTTTGAACCAACGGCTGATCAGCCGCAACTACCTGCGCTCTTCCAGGGAGGTGGCCGACTACCTCAACCATACCATGCGCCACCTGAGCAAAGAGGTGTTCAAGGTCATCTATCTGGACTCGGCCTTTGCCATTATCGACACGGAAATCCTCTTTGAAGGCACCTTGGCCAGCAACACCATCTATCCACGCGAGCTGGTCAAGGCAACCCTGGCCCGAGATGCAGCGGCCCTGGTTATTGCCCACAATCACCCATCCGGGACCTGCCACCCCTCGGAGGCGGATCAAGCCCTGACCCGCACCCTGTTTCAGGCCTGTGCCCTGCTTGACATCCGCCTTCTTGACCACCTCATCATTGGCAGCGACAGCAAGCCTTATAGTTTTGCCGACCACGGCCAGATGGCCGAGATCGACCAGCAGTGGCAGGCCAGCAGGTGATGGGAGCAGGTCTCTACCTCCACATCCCTTTCTGCCGCTCCAAATGCGGTTATTGCGCCTTTAACTCCATAGCGGCAAGCCGTGCGGAGGCTGACAACTATCTTGACATCCTGGCCCGGGAAATCAACGCCTATGCCCTGCTGCCATGGAGCACCTCACAGACCTTTACCACTGTTTTCATTGGCGGCGGCACCCCAAGCCTGGCCTCACCAGAAAAACTTGCCGAAATCCTTAACCTCTGCCGCAGCCGTTTTACCCTTGCTGACCAGGCCGAAATCTCCATGGAGGCCAACCCCGACAGTATCGATCAGGATTCGCTCACTATCTTGCGCCAGGCCGGAATCAACCGACTCAGTATCGGCGTCCAGTCCTTTAACGACACGATTCTGAAATCCCTCAACCGGGCCCATACGGGTGACAAGGCCATAAAAGCCTTTGAGACAGCAAGAAAAAGCGGCGTTACCAATATCAACATCGATCTCATCTATGGCCTGCCTGGCCAGAGCCTGACCACGTGGCAAGATGATCTGGTTCAGGCCTTGGCCCTGGCCCCCGAACATCTCGCCCTCTATGAGCTGACCATTGAACCAGACACCCCCTTTGCCAGGCAGCGCGACAACAACAAGCTGACATTGCCGGATGAAGATCTGGTGGCTGACATGGAAGAGGCAACGGCCGCTCGCCTTTCTCCGACCTACCAGCGCTACGAGATTTCCAACTACGCCCGGCCTGGCTACCAGTGCCTCCACAACATGAACTACTGGCAAAACGGCTCCTATCTTGGCCTGGGTGCCGGAGCGGTCTCCTGTTTCGATGGGCTCAGGGTGAGCACTGAACCTGATCCCCACCGTTTTATGGATCTCGTCTGCCGCCGACAGACTCCGATCAGTCATGTCGAATGTCTCAGCCCCAAAGGCCGTTTTCGCGAGTCGATGATCATGGGCCTGCGCCTCCTGACCGGCGTAAATCTCCCAGATATTGAAGACCGTTTTGGGCTTACGGCCCAGGAGGTTTACGGCAATCTGCTGGCTGATTTTACCACACAGGGCCTGCTCATTCGGCAAGGGAATATGATCCGCATTGCCGCGAACTACCTTGCGGTGGCCAATCAAATACTCTCCAAACTGGTCTAACCAGGCAAAAGAGCGTTGGCTTTATTCTTTTTTTTCTTTTAATATAGATAGATGATGCGGGGCATGGTTGGGGCATTTAATTTTTATGCCTTCTTTTTCGATCACAAATAATACACAAAGAGTGCCCATGTTCGGTTTTTTCAACAAGAAAAAAGAAATTGAAGGCTTGATCAAGGATGGCATGAACCGGTCCCAAAAAAGGGCCCGGATCCAGACCTATAAAGCCTACTACGAGGGAAAGATCAAATCCCTGGAAGACAAGAAACTTTCCCCTCCCCTTATGCTTTTGGCCTGCAAGGATGCCCCTTTTGAACCGGGCGTCCTCGACACCAAGGGTGCCCGCAACGCCTATATCAACAAATGTCTCAAGTATTACAAACAGCAGCTGGCCATCATTGAAAAAGAAGCCAAGAAGCTGAAGATCTACTAACTCCCCCCATGGTTAAACAAAAACGTCTTTTTTCCTGCGACCAGTGTGGTGCTTCCTTTGGTAAATGGGCCGGACAATGCCCTGAATGCCAAGCCTGGGACACTCTCAGTGAACAGGCAATCAGACCTGCATCCTTTGCCGGCTATAGCGGTACCCTGCAACAGGTACAGGCCATGGGTGAAATTGAGCTCGAATCAGCCCCCCGCATTTTAACCGGCATGAATGAGCTTGACCGGGTACTGGGCGGTGGTCTGGTCCGCGGCTCTGTGGTTCTTATCGGCGGTGACCCCGGCGTCGGCAAATCAACCGGCCTTCTTCAGGTCTGCTGCCACCTAAGCGTCAAACGTAAAGTTCTCTATGTCAGCGGTGAGGAATCTCTCCAGCAGATCGCCATGCGGGCCAGGCGCCTTGGTCTGCCGGACCAGGACCTTCTCCTTCTTGCTGAGACCCAGGTGGAGCAAATCTGCGCCATTGCTGCAACAGAGAGACCCGAAGTCATGGTCATTGACTCCATCCAGACCATGCAGGCCGCCCAGGCAACCTCGGCCCCCGGTTCCGTCTCCCAGGTTCGCGAATCTGCAGCGCGCCTGACGAGCTTTGCCAAGCAAAGCGGTATCGCCATCTTTCTGGTGGGCCATGTTACCAAATCAGGCGACCTGGCCGGTCCCCGCGTCCTGGAACATATTATCGATGTGGTCTGCTACATAGAAGGCAACATGGACAGCCGTTTTCGGATCATGCGGGCCGTAAAAAACCGTTTTGGGGCGGTGAACGAGATCGGCGTCTTTGCCATGACCGATACCGGCCTTAAAGAGATCAGCAACCCATCTGCCATCTTTCTTTCCCGAGAACAAGGAGACATGGCCGGTTCTGTGGTCATGGTGGTCTGGGAGGGGAGCCGGCCGCTTCTTGTGGAAATCCAGGCCCTGGTTGACGAGACTTCCTCTGAGCATGTCAGACGCATTACCGTGGGGCTTGAGCATAATCGGCTGGCCATGCTTCTGGCCATCCTCCACAAGCATGGCGGCATCCCCACCGCCAATCAGGATGTTTTTATCAATGTGGTGGGCGGCGTCCGGGTCAACGAGACTTCGGTGGATCTGGCCTTGATCATGGCCATGGTTTCCAGTCTGCGCGACCTTGCCCTGCCTCGCCACCTGGTGGTCTTTGGCGAGATGGGTCTGGCCGGGGAAATACGGCCTGTGCCCAGCGGCATTGAGCGTTTGAAGGAGGCAGCAAAACATGGCTTTACAGAAGCAATTGTCCCCAAAGGCAATCTGCCGCGTAACCCGATAAAAGGCCTCAAGGTCCATGGTGTTTCCACCCTGCAAGAGGCACTTGCCTATTTCAACTCCCTTTAGTACTCAAACTGAAATCCAACCTTCCTGATAACTCAAACAACTCAAGTTGCAGCATGATATTGACAGCTTTTTTCTGAGATGGTACAAGAGGCACTTCCTGCTTGCAGGAGAGGGTGGAGGAATGGCCGAGTGGTTGAAGGCGGCGGTCTTGAAAACCGTTGAACGAAAGTTCCGTGGGTTCGAATCCTACTTCCTCCGCCAATTTACACATACCGCAGCCCCCAAAAGGTTGTGCTCAAAACATGGCCGGAGAGATGACCGAGAGGCCGATGGTGCCCGCCTGCTAAGCGAGTGTGGTGTAAAAGCCACCGAGGGTTCGAATCCCTCTCTCTCCGCCAACCTTGTTTTACCCCCCTTTTTTCTTCTCAAAAATAGAGACATCATGCATTCGTAGCTGAGGCCCACCAGTGCGTTACATTGATGTGATACCATAACTATGGTGTCATCTTTTATATCTAGCAGAATATCATTTAATGGGATTACCTATCTCAGATGGCGTGTCTGCTCTCAAAGAAACACCCCTCCCCCTCGAGCAAAAAAAACATTTTTATTCCTTAATTTCGAGATGTTACCGATGAGCAATCCAACTCCCCCCTGGCAAACACTCAGTGAGATTATTGCTGCAGAAAACCGCGTTGCATTAACTAGCTTTATCGATACCCTCAGCTCTTCAGAAACAGCCAGGGTCATCTCTCGCCTCAGCGAGGAAGAACAACTTAAACTGTTCAGTATTCTCAGCCCTGAGGACGCCGCCGATGTCATTGAGGATATCCCGGAAGCCCAGGCCGCCGACCTGGTGGAGGATATGCCATCGGCGCAAGCCGCAGCTATCATGGAGGAGCTGTCCAGTGATCATCTTGTCGATGTTCTGGGTGAAATGGATGAGGGGGCGAGCAAGGCCATTCTCGCTAAAATGGACCAAGAGGACGCCGAAGAAGCGCGGATGCTGCTGGAATATGCCCCGGACTGCGCTGGCGGCCTCATGATTTCCGAGTTCCTTGTCTATAAAATCGATAATACAATCCAAGACGTCATTGATGACCTCCAGGCCAATCGGGAGGAATATGTCGATTACCACGTCCAGTATTTCTACGTTGTTGACCGAAATGAAAAACTTGCCGGCGTACTGCGCATGCATGACCTGCTTTTTCCGGCTCGGGAAAAGAAGCTCACCGAGGTAATGATACCATCTCCCCTCAGCGTATTTGACAAGGCCTCCCTGAAAGAGCTTGAGGAATTTTTTGATGAGCATCACTTTTTCGGGGTGCCGGTTGTGGACGATGGCCAGCGGCTGGTGGGCGTGTTGCTCCCCGATGCCATTGAAGAGGCGCTCAGCCACAAGAAAACAAAAACTTTTCTGCGGCTGAGCGGCATCATCGGCGGCGAGGAGTTCCGCACCATGCCCCTGCTCTCCCGTTCAGGACGCCGCCTGTCCTGGCTGAGCTTGAATATTGTTCTTAATATCATCGCCGCAAGTGTTATCGCCTTGTATCAAGACACCCTTGCCGCTGTCATTACCCTGGCTGTATTTTTGCCCATGGTCAGCGACATGAGCGGCTGCTCTGGCAATCAGGCCGTGGCCGTTTCCATGCGCGAACTCTCCCTTGGCCGCGTCAGAACCGGGGAATTGCTCTGGGTGCTGGCAAAGGAGGCCAGACTAGGCATCATCACTGGCCTGGTATTGGGCCTGCTGTTGGGCGGGGTAGCCTTTTTATGGAAGGGAAATCCCTGGCTTGGCTTGGTGGTGGGCGGTGCCTTGGCTGCCAACACCTTGGTTTCCGTCAGCCTTGGCGGCATGCTGCCCCTCGTCCTCAAGCGCTTGAAACTTGATCCGGCCCTGGTCTCCAGTCCCTTACTGACAACGGTCACTGATATGTGCGGCTTCTTTTTTGTGTTAAGTTTCGCCGCTGCGGTTCTACCAAAACTCGCAGGCATGTAGAACAATACACCGTTTACAACCCAGACTGTCAAACCAGATATCCATGGTTACCTGCCCTGAAAATCAGCATCAACCAGAATCTCAGTGGCGACGAGAGAGTAACCTTGCCAGTGGTGATATTTGAAAGGCCGCCCCTTACTTTCTTTCCACTGATCACCACTTTCTGATCACTTCCCTTTCCTTTCACTCCTCTCTCTTCCCTGGCCAAGTACGCCTCTCCCCTTTCGTTCCGGGGAAAACTACACTTCACCTGAACAGCTCATCTCCAGACCATAACGTGGTGTGATAATTGCAACAAAACAAGGCAATGGGGACAAGACAACTTCATCAGAAAAATTTTACTGTCGAAAAAAATGACCACCTTCACTGACACTGTTAGTCATGGGCTAAAAAATAGTACAAAGTACACTGGCACCATTTCAGGCATACTTCTACTGGCCTTTCTTCTCCACGCCGATTATGCCCAAGCCAAGGTCAGCGGCCCCTGCTCCAACTGCCATACCATGCATAACAGCCAGGATGGTGTCACTGTGGTAACGAGCGGCACAGGAACGACCCTGCTCATTGCCGATTGTGTAGGTTGTCATTCGAGCTCCACAAACCAGACCATCGTCAACGGTACCCCCATAGTTTTCAATACCATTCCACCAGTAAACCCTTTAGCTGGCGGCAATTTCCACTGGGTGGCCCAAGGTGGGGCGGCAAACGATGTTTACGGTCATAATGTCTGGGGAATAGCAGATGAAGATAACAATATTCCCGCCAGTGCAGGAGCGCCGGGGGGAACAAACGGCAATGGCTGCAAAAAATGCCACCAAAGCCTTGCCCTTGATCCTGCCTTAAGCACAGACACCGAAGTGATCGGCAAAAACGGCTGCCAGGGTTGCCATACAGAAGTAGCCCACCATGATGACAGTAAACCGTGGTTCAGGTTTTTAAAAGGGCATCGGACAGTAAACCACTACGTCGTAGGCGAAGAGGATGCCAACTGGGAGCAAAATCCGGACATCAGCAACCACAATGTTTACAAAGGAATCGATTCAATATCATCGCCAGCAGCCTTCAACAATTCACACTCCATGACCGGATTCTGCTCTGGTTGCCACACTGACTTCCATGAGGATATGGGGGTATCAAGCCCCTGGATTCGTCACCCCAACGACATTCTGCTGCCCACGGCCCCAAGCTCTGAATATGCGGCCTATGACCCCACCACCGTCTACAGCAATGAGGCACCAGTGGCCTACCTCAACCCTGCCGCTCCTGCACGAGCCGAAGCGGTGGTGAGCTGCCTTTCTTGTCACCGGGCCCACGGCTCAGACCAACCTGACATGTTGCGCTGGGACTATACAAACATGGGCACGGGCGGTTGCTTCACCTGCCATACCCTTAAGGACTAGCGTTATACAAGTCACAGCGGTGATCGTCACGACACTTCATGCTCACACCGGTAAGATTCTGCGTCGGCCTGACAACAAGCGCAGGGTTGCTTTTCCAAACACCAAGATAGCCCCATCACCTCATGATCGCGCCTTCCTGCAAAGTAACCACTTTGGTCACTTTCTGGCGGTACTCCAATTACTATCTGGCCACCAAATACACCAATGCCTCAAACCGACGAATCCTAACACCCAAGAAATTGCTGTCGTAGCAACAAATTTTACCACCAGGAACAACTCTTTCCCGGGTACAATTTGACGGCCCGAAATTTGCTTTAAATATGCTATATAATAAGAAAGTTGCTTTACAAAAAATTAAAAGTGCAGTCTCACCACAAGTGTGAATTCTCGGGTATACAACATGAAAACAACCACGCACTTCCCCGTCCAAGGCAATAAATATCTTACGACCAAGATCCTCACCACCTTGGTCCTTATCCTTGTCGGTGCCACGCTGCCTTGCACCATTGTCCAGGCCAGTGTCAAAGGCGCCTGTTCCGACTGCCACACCATGCATAACAGCCAGGATGGCAGCGCTGTGGTTACCAGCGGCACAGGGACGACCCTGCTCATTGACAATTGCGTGGGCTGCCATTCAAGCGCAACAAACCAGACCATCGTCAACGGTATTCCCATTGTCTGGAATGCCGTGCCCCCAAACAACCCCTTAGCCGGTGGCAATTTTTATTGGATTGCCCAAGGTGGTGGCTCAGCGGCAGATGATGTCTTTGGCCACAATGTCTGGGGAATTTCAGCCCCTGACCACAATATACTCCCCAGCGCGGGTGCGCCAGGCAACGGTGGCTTCACCTGTGGCACCAGCTGCCACGCAAGCCTCGCCACCGACCCCGCCCTCAACCCTGATGTCGGCGGTGGCTCTAGAGGTGGTTGCCAGGGCTGTCATTACGAAGTTGCCCACCACGACGACAGCAAACCATGGTTTCGCTTCCTCAAGGGTCACATTACTACTGGTGCCTATGTCGAAGGCATCGAGGCTCCGACCTGGGAGCAGAATGCCATAACCGACTCCACAGACCGTAATGTCTATCGCGGCACTGACACAACATATACATGGGGTGCCGGCCTCAACGCCACAAAGACCGCCTCTGCCTTCTGCCAGGGCTGCCACATTGATTTCCATCAGAAAATGGGGGTATCAAACCCCTGGATTCGTCATCCAAACGATATCTTACTGCCTGAAAGCAGTGAATATGGAGCCTATGACCCTATAACGGATTACAGCAATGAGGCGCCGGTGGCCTATCTCGACCCTGCAGTTCCTGCCCGAGCCGAAGCCGTGGTAACCTGCCTTTCCTGCCACCGGGCCCACGGCTCGGATCAACCTGATATGCTGCGCTGGGACTATACAAACATGGCTGCCGGCACCGGCTGTTATACCTGTCACACCACAAAGTATTAAGAGGGGACGCTAAGAGAACTATTCACCGCGCTCCTGTTTCAGCAACTGTTGGCGAATAGCCTGAAAGAGAGTAGAGAACTTCACCGGCTTGACAATATAATCATCCATCCCCATCGCTAGGCATTGTTGCCTGTCACCTTCCATGGCGTGCGCAGTAACAGCAATAATCGGAATATGTTGCGTCCCTCTCTTTTCCTCCAGAGCGCGGATTGCAGTGGTGGCCTGGTAACCCGTCATTTCAGGCATCTGAATATCCATGAGAATAAGATCAAACTCCCCCTGCTCATAGGCTTCCACAGCCTCCTTACCATTGGCGACCGCCTGCACCAGCCAGCCTTCGTGCTCCAAAAGATCCTGCAGCATTTGCTTATTAACCTCCTCATCCTCGGCCAAAAGAATGCGAGGGGCCACTTTACCGACCTTTCTTCCGGCATCGTGATACGGAACCAGCTCTGCGGCCTCCCAAATCGCAAAGCGCTCCCCATCGTCTAGGGCAAAATCCAGGCCAACAGTGACATGAAAGGTAGATCCTGCTCCCAGCTTGCTTTCGACCCAGATTTTACCCCCCATCATCTGGACAAGGAGAGCAGAAATGGTAAGCCCCAATCCCGTCCCCTCATATTTTCTGGTATTTGAAGTGTCGGCCTGGTTAAACGCCCCAAAAATTTGCTGCTGTTTACTCTGCGCTATACCTTCCCCCTGATCCTTAACCGTCAGGTGGAGTATGATGCCGCCCTTAAAATGGCTGTCAATCCTTGCACCGAGGATAATCTCACCCTGTTGAGAAAACTTGATGGCATTCTCCAGAAGATTCGTCAAAATCTGCTGAAGTCGATACGGGTCACCGATAACTTTGTTAGACAGATCGAGGTTTTTCTGACAGCGAATGGTCAGACCTTTTTTTCTGGCCTTGACCGTGGCTTCTCGACAAGTCACATCAATAAGATCATCCACCTGGAAAACCCGACCGGAAAGTTGCAGATTTTCCGATTCAATCTTAGCAAAATCAAGCACCTTATCAACCGTTTCGAGAAGGCGCTCACTGGAGCTTGTGATCATCTCCACGTAGGAGCGTTGCTGTTCTGTCAGCTCAGCAATGGCAAGGAGACTGGTAAAACCGACAATGCCATTAATAGGCGTGCGGATTTCATGACTCATGTTGTCGAGGAAATTCCTCTTGGCTTGACTTGCCTGGCCAGCGGCTATCCGAGCCTGCTCTAAGGCCTCCGCTGTTTTCTTATGGTCAAAAACTTCCTCCAGCAGCTTGTTGTTGGTGGCCATAAGGTCCGCAGTGCGCTCTACCACTCTCTCCTCCAGGCGAAAATTAGCCTCTTTAAGCTGGGCCTGGGCCTGAGCGAGTTTATCGCGCTGGACCTTCAGAGCCAGCTGCGTCTGGATTCGGGCCTTGATGATAGAGAGGCTATAGGGCTTATGGATATAATCCACCGCGCCCATGGCGAGTCCCCTGGCCTCTTCCTCTTCTTCGTTGATCGCTGTCACGAACATGACCGGAATTTCACGGGTAACAGGATCTGCCTTTAAGCGGCGACAAACCTCATAGCCATCCATCTCCGGCATCATGATATCAAGCAGGATCAAATCCGGCGGTGTCTCTGATGTGGCCCACCGCAGGGCTCTTTCACCATTGGTGGCAATGATGATCTCATAGTCATCCTCCAAGGCCTCAATAAGAACCTTGATATTTGCGGGCACATCATCCACCAGCAAGAGTGTATTTTTCTCCGGTGCTCTCCTATCATTAAGTGCCATCGAGATTTACCCCTATCTGTGAAGCAAGGCGCAAAAGGGAAGTTTTGGCCGCCTCAAAATCAAACTGCTCAAGACTTGCCAAAATCACTTTGCGACCCTCCTCAAAATCACTGCTCGCATACCGCGGTAATTCCTGGAGGTATTTTTCTGCCTTTGGTGTATTTGCCTCTATGTGAGCATGTAAAACAATCAGCATTTCTTGCAACTCTTTACCCGTCGGCAGTGGGTAAACGGTTTCAGCATCCGTCAGTAAATTTTCAGCTGAGGCCTGCCCCAGAGAGCGCTGCACTCCTTCAAGCACCTCATGCAGACAGTTTTCCAAACCGGACAGCTGGGCTGCCGATATCTTCGCCTCCTGGCGCAGGGCTTTCTCAATGGAACCAGCCGCCTCCTGCAGGGCGTGAGCCCCGATATTGCCAGCAACACTTTTTAAGGTGTGGACGATATGAATGACTTTTTGTATCTCACCGGCCTGGAAATAAGAATTTATATCCTCAATGAGGTTCTTATTGTCCCTGGCAAATTCAGCAAGAAGTTTGCGGTACAACGTCCGATTATTATTGATCCGGCGCAGGGCCCGGTCGGCATCAATTCCGGTAATTGCGAAATCGTTGCCAGGCAGCACCTCGGATACAGGACATATTGCACCCCCTTTTAACCCCCCATGAAAAACATCTCGCAACATCTGGTAAAGTGCTTCCGCATCAATGGGTTTAGCGATATAGTCATTCATCCCAGCGGCCAGACAATTTTCCCTATCACCCTTCATAGCGCGGGCGGTCATGGCAATGATTGGCAGTTTTGTCAATTCCGGGCGCTGCCGAATCCGTCTGGTTGCGTCCAGACCATCCATCTTAGGCATCTGGACATCCATCAACACAGCAGCAAAGCCTTCTCCAACTTTGGTCAGGGCCTCTTCACCGTCTTCGGCCGTGACGACCTCTATCCCTGCATTCACCAAAAGCTCAGAGGCAACCTGTCTGTTGATGGAATTATCTTCCACCAGCAAAACTCGCTTACCGACCAAGATATCCATTGATCCGCTTGAAATTTTTTCTCCACTAACACCGGTATCCTCAGTGTGCAACAACCTTTCAAGGCAGGAGAGGAGAAGCTCTCTCTTCACCGGCTTACTCAACACTGCCTTGACGCCAACCTCACCAGCCCGCCGCCGCAAATCAATATCCTGCCCATCCGCTGAGATCATGACAATGGGAATTTGGGCAAAATCCGCTTCCTTGCCCAGAATCTTGATCAGGCTTAAACCATCCATCCCAGGCATGGCCTGGTCGAGGAGAATTATATGGGGCAGGGCCCGCAGGCCGGCCATCTCCCGTAATTTATCCAGGGCATGCTCACCGGTTTCAGCAGTTTCCACCTCAAAGCAAAAAGAGGTGAACATCTTGGCCATAAAGTGGCGAAACATCTTGTTGTCATCAACCACCAACACGCGACTACCGGCAAAAATGTCTTTATAGCGGTCAGGAAGCTCAGCATGGCCCTGCCGTTCAAATCGAGATGTAAAATGAAAAGCAGAACCTCGTCCGGGAACACTCTCCAGCCATATTTGCCCGCCGCAACGCTCGACGATCCGCTTACTGATGGCAAGGCCGAGCCCTGTACCACCGAATTGGCGGGATATGGATTCGTCAACCTGAGAAAAAGCCTCAAACAGCAGGTCCTGATGACTTTCATCAATACCTATCCCCGTGTCTGACACGGTAAAAAGCAGATCAACCTCGTTCCCCCTGCTCTCCTGCACAGCAACCTCAACGGTCACCTGTCCTTTTTGGGTGAATTTAAGAGCATTACCCATGAGGTTAATCAGCACCTGACCCAGACGAAGCGGATCGCCAATAAGGTGAAGAGGCACTTCCTCGCCGATATGTACTTCAAACTCGAGATTCTTTTCCAGTGCTCGCTGGCCAAACAGAGCCTTGAGGTTATCAAGGACATCGTGCAGATTGAAATTAATTTCTTCAAGTTCAAGATGGCCGCCATCAATTTTCGAGAAATCAAGGATGTCATCAATAATTACCAAGAGGCCCCTGGCCGATTTTCTCACCGTATTAAGGTAATCATAAACCTTCGCAGAAACCTCCTGCTTGAGGGCCAGACTGGTTAGGCCGATGATGGCGTTCATCGGCGTCCGGATCTCATGACTCATATTGGCAAGAAAAGCGGACTTGGCCTTGTCGGCTGCCTCAGCAACCGCTTTGGCCTCTCGTAACTGGGCAAGGGTGGCACGATGCTCCTCATTTTTCAAAGAGAGCTTATCATTGCTTTCCCACAACCGGGCATTGAGCTCAGCCATTTCCCCCTGCTGCGAATCTAACTCCTGGCTCCGAGTCTGAACATTGTCTTCCAGTGAATGGCTACGGAACGTAAGCGCCTCGTTAGCCGTACCCAATTCTTCATTGGCCTGGGCCAATTCATCATTAGCACGACTCAATTCCTCCTGGGCCTCAGCAAGTGACTCATTCTTTTCTGCCAGTTCCTGATAGTAGAAATGAAGTCGAGCCACCATATCATTGAAAGAACGGCCAACCTGGGCAACTTCATCGTTGCCGACAACCTCGACCCTGCAGGAAAAATCCCCTGTTATCATAAATTTCTCAATGACCCTATGCAGATTTATCAGAGGTCGGGTTATAAATTTTCCCAGTAATACCGCAAGCAAAAATATAGTGAAAATCCCCACGGGCAAAGCCACCAGAGACACTCTATTACTTAAACTCATCTCCTTGCTGCCACCGGCAACAATGGAGGCTGCCTGCTTACTGTTTAAAGCGGTTAATAACTTAAGATTTGTATTTATCTCCGAAAAATGGCGGGACAGATCATCCACCTTAGCAGCCATCAGACCATAGATAGCAGAGGCCTTGTCTGCCTCATAAACCATCAAATCCAAGGCCGCAAAGAGCTCCTCTTTGGCAGGCAAGGTCTCACTTTCAAAAACGGCAGCGAGCATATCTGTAATATGTGCCCGGTCATCGGCAAGGAGACGGTTAATCTTCCGAGCGGAATGATAGAGATTGCCTAAGGGCTTCCTGGCCTTACCGATGGCAACGGCCAGGGAGCTGTTTTCTGACGAAAGTCCAAAAAGCCATTTACCAAGCTCCCCTTCCTTTTCACTCAATACCCCTGTAAAAACAGCCTCATTACTGATGGCCTCATTCAAGGCCATTACCCAGCGATAGGCCTCTTCTTTTCTTTGAAACAAGGTGTTTTGAAATTTGAGGGGATCAAGAATATCCGTATTATCGAGACGCCGACAAAGCCCGATGTACGCTTCTCCTTCCTGCCGCCATTTCTGCCATTGCTCATAAAAAAGGGCGACAAACTGCTTTTCCTCCTGCTCCTTGACCAAGGCCTCGTAGCTGCGCAGTTTCTTTTCAAGAGTTGCAAAGCTTTCATCCAACAGACCATATTGGACTGCTCTTTCAGCCCGGGAAAGATCCCTGCTTAACAGGCGCATCTCGTCAGCCATAATTGTCTGGACATGGTCATGGATAACCATAATGGACTGCACCTTGTCCAGGTTATGACCGATGGAGGACACGCCCTTTGACAGTTGTTTGGCACTGACCAGATTCAGCAAGGCAATGACACCGCCCAAAAGGGCGACAAGAGAAAAAGCAACAAAGAGTTTATGCTGAATAGGGAGACTTCTCACAGTTTGTCCCCACTCGGCATGGCGCCGAACCTGTCAAGACCAGACTGCCGCCATCCCACAATACCCTCTTCCAAGAAGGTATAGTCAATATAGTGATCATCAAGAATATACTGCAGCCATTGTGACTGCATCCCGCAACTATCAAGAATATACATCTTTTTTCCAGCTACCTTGCGGCTCCCGCCCTTGATCAGTTTCACCAGGTGGTCGATGGAGTAATGTTGCAGGTTTGGCAGTTCGATAGAGAAACTCTGACGCTCTGCCACGTCCCGAATGTCAACAACCATGACACCAGGTTGCTGAACGGCGAGGAGAAACTGCCTGGCAGGCAGACACTTTTCCTGGTAGTGACCAAGAGTAAACAACCGCTGCTGAGCGACACTCCCCGGAATCTCGCCAAAAAAAAGAACCGTTTCCGGCCGTTCTTTGGCCCAATTGAATATCCCAGAACGATACATGAAAATATTTTGAAACCCCCACCTTCCTGCTTGCATGAAAGCGGCCCGACTTTCAGAGCAACCCTCGCCGTTACCATAAAAAACGATGGGCTTGGTGAGATCCTTATCCCGCAAGCGCTCGAGATCATCCCTCAGCATAGTCGCCACTGGAATATGAACACTATTTTTCATATGCAGGACATCATACTCAAAGCGGCTTCGGCAATCGACAAGATGGGCAAAATCAAAAATCTGGGCAAGGGCTGCATTGTCGAGATGACCGACGGGGGGCTCAGGCTCCGCGGCAAAAACTGGGGTCAGGAACCCGAGAAGGCATGAACACAACAGCATGACTGCCCGTGTCTTTTCCCGCATCATCCCCCCTCTCTTGTTCTTGAACAAAATCACCCTATTTTATCTCAGCTGTGGCTGTTTAAATACGACAATCCTGACGTAAAGTCAAGGAGTTCAGCCACTGTAAAGGCCAGCCAACCTAGACAGGTGGATTTTCAAGATGGTAGACCGCCCCAAGATTTCTAAACTGCTCAGCGCAATCCAGGCCATAGCCAACTAAAAAACCTTCTTCCACGGTAAAACCGCTGTAATCGGCATTGATCTCAACTTGGCGCCGTTCCTTCTTGTCAATAAGAGCACATATCCGGACCGATGCCGCCCCTTTGTCCTGGAAAAATGTCTTGAGCCAGGCCAGGGTACGGCCCGTGTCGATAATATCCTCAACAAGCAGGACATCCTTGTCGCAAAGATCAATCTCCACATCCTTGCGCAGAGCAATGGCCCCTGAGGAGGTAGATGCCTTCCCGTAGCTCGCCACCCGGACAAAATCAATTTCCACGTCAATGGTGAGGGCACGGGCCAGATCAGCCATAAAGATAAACGCCCCGTTTAAGACCCCGACCAGAACCAGGGGCCGTTTTTGATAGAACATACTAATTTCCCGACCCAACTCAGCAACTCGGCGGGCAATTTCTTCTTGAGATAAGATAAGTTTTTTAGTCGACATTTTTCCGAGGGGTTTAAAGTCCAGGGCGAGGGCTCATAGCAGCACCCCGGGAATGAGAGGACAGTGCATTGAGGGCATCACAACGACATATCGCCAACAATATTGGCCCAGGAGCGATCGAGTTCCTGTTGAAACTCGTGGATAAAACCTCCGACATCCACATTCATAAAGGCCTTTTGCTGCTCAGTGAGCAAAATCCAAGCAAACGATTCATCAATACTGGTTTTAGCGGCGTTCTCGGTGCAGCCGACAACTATCCCCCTTTGCACGGCAAAAAGTTCCGCCAGGGCAACCAGGGCGACAATAAGAAGATGCTCCTTGGCCCGTTCCGGATGATGATGGAATTTCGCCGCATCCAAAAAGGCCTTGGGAAGCCCCATCTTCTCGGCCAGATAATAGCCGACCTGACAATGATCGGCGCCCATATACTGGTACTCGGCCTCACAGAGGGAAATACTATCTAGAAAACCAACGCGTTGTAGCTGTGGATAAAAATCAGGCTCCTGAAGGTCCAGGGAGAGCATGCCGATATCATGGAGCAAACCGGCAAGATAGATATCTTCGTAGGTATGGACCCGAACCACCTCAGCCAACAGCTCGGCAATGCGGCCTACCACCACCGAATGTCGCCAGAAAGACCGGGCCAGATGATTAAAGCCACTAAAAGCATCATGCCTGCCGCCCTTTTCCAGCTCTTCTGACACCACTTCCTGGACATTTTTAATACCCACGGTAACCAAGGCATGGGCCACGGAACTGACTTCGGTAGATCGCCGATAAAAAGAGGAGTTGGCTACCTGCAGAACCTTGGCTGCCAAAAAGGGATCAAGACCGATAAGTTCTGAGAAACGCCTGGTATCTTCACAATCGCCCACCAGAAAACTGGCAAGCAAAGAGGATACGGCAGGATTGATAGCAAGTTCCAGATTCGACTGCACCCGCCTCTGCATCCTGGACTTGGCCACCGTTCGCGGCAGGGGGATGGCAGGCAGCTCACTGGCAGACACAACGAGCTGCAAGGAGCTTTCCGAGGGCTGCTGAGGTTTATCAACCGGCAACCTTTTTGCTTTTATCTTTTCAGAAACAGCCTTTTTCTTCTCCACCTTCTGAACAGCGGCCGGCTCAACCTTGCCCGCCCCAGCCATCTTCTTGTTGGCATCCACCAGGCGCTGGACCAGTATCTCGCAAAATCGTTTATAAAATTTCAGCTGGAGAAAGACATTGGCATGATTAAGAATCTCCGGCTCCACCATGAGAATATAGGCATCGGTGAGGGTACGAACACCAGCTGTTCTCTTGGTCTCGGCTATCATTGCCATCTCACCAAAGGTGGCACCTGGGCTCAAAGTGGAAAGCTCCACCTCACCATCGCCTACTGTCTTAAAAACTGAGACCGTGCCATAGACAAGGATATACAGAACCCTGTCCGTGGTATTTTCTTTAATTATATGGGTAAAGGGGGGAACCTTGAGCCAGCGGCTCAAGGAAAGCAGCTGCTTAAGCTCATGATCGTCAAAGGGCGTAAAGAAAGCTATCTTCTTTAAAAAAACAAGACGTGGATCCGGTTTTTCATTTTTAGAGGCTTTCTGCGATGTTGCCATCCTATTTCCCGAGACAAAATTGTTGGAAAATCATATCAAGGACATCTTCCGTGGTGGTTTCACCTATGATATCACCGAGATGATCAAGGGTGGCCTGTAGTTCTATGGCAACAAGATCGGCAGGAAGACCCTCCGCAATCCCGTCAAGAACGCGGCAACCAGCCTCCCGCGCCTTTTCAAGGGCTGCCCGATGCCGCACGTTGGGCACGACGCCGTGGCCAGGGTCCCACTCTTCACCGCCGCAAACAAGATCGTACACCGCCTGCTCCAGGGTATCTATATAATCTCCTTTTTTCGCAGAGATAGAGACCACAGGCTGACCAGCAAGCTTTTCCTGAAAAACGTCCACCTTATAATCTTCTACAATATCAATTTTATTAACCACATACAACACAGGTTTTGCAGGGAGGGCCTTACGCAGCTTCTCATCATCAGGGGTGATGCCACAGGTGGCATCCAGCAGAAAGAGAACCAGGTCCGCCTCCCCGAGCTTGGCCCGGGCCCGTTCAATACCAATTTCTTCCACAGCCTCGGCCTGATCCCTGATCCCGGCTGTGTCAACAATACGCACCGGCATACCGTGGATGGTCAACATTTCCTCAATGGTATCACGGGTGGTACCGGGTACGGGGGTGACAATGGCCCTTTCTTCACGAAGCAGGCTGTTTAACAAGCTTGATTTGCCGACATTGGGTCGGCCAAGAATGACAACGGAAATGCCGTCCCGATAAATCCTGCCCTTGTCGGCATCATTGATCAACGTTGCCAGGGGCGCAAGGACATTCTCGTTGATCTGCACGGACATGGCCTGGGGATTAATAATCTCAACATCCTCATCCGGAAAATCAATGGCAACCTCGATAATGCCGCGGCAGACCATGAGCTGGTTGCGGATAGCCATGATGGTTGCATGGAGGCCACCGCCCAGCTGATTTCGGGCCATATCGACCCTGGCTGGGGTATTAGCCTCAAGAAGCTCCATTACCGCCTCGGCGCGGGTCAGATCAATCCGGCCATTCAAAAAAGCACGTTTGGTGAATTCCCCCGGCGCAGCAAGCTGTGCGCCTTCCTTAAGAAGCAGTGCCAGAACCCCCTTCAAAACCAGATAGCTGCCATGGCAATGAATCTCAACCACATCCTCACGGGTATAGGTCTTAGGCCCCTGCATATAGACAGCAAGGACCTCATCGAGCATGGATCCTGTTTGCGGATCCCGGATAAAACCATAGGTGAGCTGATGGCTCCGCAGTTTTTTATTCTTGTTCTTGGGATGGAAGATGGAGACAAGCAGCGGCCGAGCCAGACTGCCGCTTATCCGGATAACACCAATACCTCCCGGTCCGGGGGGGGTGGCAATGGCGGCAATGGTGGGTTCCTGAGGGTGGTCAATCATAAGGACATGGCTCAAAGGTTAAGGGAGATTTATCTTAACCTCGAAGACCGCGAAGGGCACGCAGAATATGGGGGGAAATTATTTTCTCTTAGCATATTGCGCATAAAAAAAAGGCGTAGAAACTATTATAAAAGTTTCTACGCCTTGATCTTTGCGGCATGTACTACCCACCCTTACTTACGGGGAGGGCGGGAACGACTCCCCCGTTTACGGCTCGGTGACCGAGGACGCTGGGTGCCCGGCTTGTAGATCAGAATTTTTTTAAACAACCCGCTGCCCACACTCCGGCTGCGGATCGTGTTGTCATCCTGGAGCATCATGTGGACGATCCGCCGTTCCGAAGGATTCAAGGGGGGGATGGTACGAGTAACACTGAGCTCCTTTACCTCGTCAGCCAGGCGCACGGCAAGTTCTTCAAGCTCTGACCGCCGGTTTGTCCGGAAACCACCGGCATCAACCACGAACATGGCGCGCTCAGGCAGCTTGTCGCTTGTCATCTTGCGCAACAGGTACTGCAAGCCGTCCAGGGCCTGTCCATCACGATCCTGTAGGGCCGCAACATGGTCGCCAACGATCTCCAGCTTGGTCTTGCCATTCTCTTCGCCGATGACGATTTCAGACTCCATACCCATGAGGGAAAGGAGCTTGCCAAGTTCGCCCTTGAGTTGATCATGAAACTCAGGAGGGACAGGAGAGGGTTCCACTTTTGGTCGCCGTGGCTGGCGGGTTTCCTCACGGACCTCGACCTCCTCATCAGGGCTGACGTCCTCATTCTCTATTTTCGGAGTAGGCTTGGCCTTGGTCCTCGGACGTTTTTTCTTATCAGTCGGGGCCTTGGGCTTTTCGACCTTGGGGTTCTCCGCAGCCTGATCACCTTTCAAAGAGGCCTGCACCACCGACTGCTTACGCATCAAGCCAAAAATCCCAGTGGATCCGGTGGAGAGCACATTGATCTCCAGCGCATCGCGGTCAACGCCGAATCGTTTACAGGCGGCCTTTACAGCTTCATCAATATCACTACCTTTAAACTCTAACTTTACAGCCATCGTATCTCCTTGACGTCACGGCTATACTAAAAATCCAAACACCTGTTGTCAGCGCAGCGCCCTTTCATCTTAAAGATCAGGGACCTTGTTAATCGCGTACTGCTGAGCAATGGATAGCAAATTGTTAACAAACCAATAAAGAACCAGGCCCGAGGCAAAATTTATGAACATGAAGGTGAAAACCACGGGCAGAAACATCATCATCTTCGCCATATTCGGATCACCCTGGGCCGGTGTCATCTTCTGTTGCAGAAACATGGAGGCCCCCATGAACAGCGTCAACACGGGGAGACCGCCAAGATAAGGAATATCAAAGCCGATAAAGAGGCGATCAGGGGCGGAAAGATCGGTGATCCAGCCAAAAAATGGGGCATGGCGCAGCTCAATGGTCTGCATGAGCAACCGGTAGAGGGCAAAAAAGACCGGAATCTGCAGAAGCATGGGCAGACAGCCGCCTAAGGGGCTGACCTTATAGGTCTTATAGAGCTGCATGATCTCCCGGTTCATGCGATCACGGTCATTACCGTACTTCTCACGAATCTGGGTCATCTTAGGCTGCAGCTTCTGCATGGTCTTCATGGACTTCATGCCCTTGAAGGAAATGGGCCAGAAGAGGAGCTTAATAATCACGGTGACCAGGATGATGCCCACCCCGTAGTTGTGAATATAACCGTAGAGGAAATTAAGCAAAAAGAGCATGGGCTTGGCCAGCACATCAAACCAACCGAAGTTAACGGCCTTATTGAGATTATGACCGACATCATTGAGGATGGTCAGTTTCTTGGGACCAAAAAAGACCTTATAGCTGTATGTCTTGTCGGCCTGCGGGGTAATGGCAACCACCCCGGCGCTCAGGGTTGAAGAAACCCGGCGACCATCAAGCAGCTGGAAATGAGCAGTGTGCTTGTCGCCGTCGGGGATAACGGCCTCCATAAAATAGACGCCCTCATAGGCAATCCATTCCAGATTACCGGCACGCTCCTGGGCACCGTCCTCCAGGTCATCCACCTTGATTTGTTCAAGGGCATTATTTTGAAAAAGGGTCGGACCGGTGAAGACAAAACGTTCATTATCGTTCTTGCTGAACGGCTCATTCACCAGGCGCAAAAAGTTGGCGCCCTGGACCTGATCTTCCTGGGAACTATTGAAGACCGTGACATCAAGGCCAATCTCATAGGAATCATCACGAAAGGTCATGACCCTGCTCATAACCACGCCGGAAGGCAGCATAGCGCGCATGGTCAGGGTTGCACTGTCGCCAGTACCTAGGGTGAGTTCAGTCTTGTCAGCCTCAAAAACCGGAATAGTTGCGGAGGAAGGCTCGTCCCCCCAGGAAAAATATAGGGGGAAGTCATTGAAATTTTTCTGTTTATTAAGTTCCTTAGGACCGGAAGCCGGATCAAGCTGTTCATTATATTTTTTCAGCTTGAAACTCTTAACCCCACCGCCATTTTCAGAAATAACGGCCTGGTACAGGCTTGTTTCAACATGGATATCACGACCCTCACGACCAGGGATCACGGTTACCGTGGGGGCAGAAATAGAGGCTTGCCCCGGAGTCTTCCCTGCTTTTGGCATAAATGCGCCATCAGGGGTTACTCGTGCAGTCTCGGTTCCTGAGTCTTGCAGGCTGGTTGTCGGCAGAGGCCGGGGAGGAACGAAGAAATAATTATAACCGAGGAGAATGGCGAGAGATAACACAACTGCCAACAATACTCTTTGATTGTCCATGACACAGGTCCTTATGCACCTTAAAGTGGTGCTGCAAAATGTCAACCCGCTACTTCACTGGGTCATAGCCACCCTTGCAAAACGGGTGACAGCGCACAATACGGCGCAGAGCAACAAAAACGCCCCGGAATGCACCGTACTGATCAATAGCCTGGACAGCATACTGAGAACAGGTGGGAATAAAACGACAGGTGGGAGGAAAAAGAGGGGAAATGGCGACTTGATAAAACCGAATTATCCCTACGAAGACTTTCTTCACCGCTTTCTCCGAATGTCACTTTGGAAAGAGGCGTTCACCACATTGGTAACAGCTGTGGTGACCTCGTGGGGATTTTTGAATGTACACTCTTTGCGCACGGCAAAGACAATATCCTTGGAGGGCGGTAAGAAATCACGGTTTAAGCGGAAAAACTCGCGAATAATCCTCTTCATGCGGTTGCGCATAACCGCCTTTTTCACGCCATGGACACTTATGCCAAGCCGATTGAAGTCCTGATCGTTTTCACTAAAAATCAGGCTGAAATGCGTTCCCCGCAACCGTTTCCCTTGTCGATATACGACACTGTACTGTTCAGGCTTTCTGAGGAGGGCAGTTTTCGGCAGTTTAAAGCCCATAGTAATATACCAGGGTCAACCTTGACATGAGCCCCCTCAAGAATCGTACTTAATGGGAGGCTGACAGACGCTTGCGTCCCTTGGCACGACGGGAATTAATGATGTTGCGACCAGCCTTGGTGCTCATTCTAAGACGAAAACCATGGGTACGGGCCCGCTTCAGGTTGGATGGTTGAAAAGTACGTTTACTCATTGTTGTATCCTCATGGTACATGGGCCAGACAGCAGGCTGGCAACTATTAAAAAAAGCGGGATACTAGACAGATAACAGCCCAAGAATCAGGTCTGCTGACGAAAAAATGGTCTGCCTTCCCGCTGACGGTAGCTCCAAAGGGGCGAATAGAACATATCAGAGAGCAAGTGTCTAGAAAAAATTCATCCCTTCCTTTCGACATGACCCGGCAATCATCTCTTCCGACCCATCCCCTTTTTCCCTTATCTCAGGCATCTTTCTACCTTCTTCGCACAAAAAACGCCCCTGCCAAAAGAACGGCCAGGGGCGAGTTAAATTGATAAAAAAACTACCTACAGCAAATCAAATTTCTTCAAAGCGAATTTCGCACCCTGTAAAGAAACGACAACCAGGGCTATCCAGCTTATTAAAAGAATTGCATTCATCATGGTCGCATCTCCTTAATACATTTCATGGGCATTCTCACCCGTGGTCAACTCTTCAGGCGTCAGCTTCTTATTGTCCATGAGTTTCCAGATGTAAGCCACATAGGCCAGGACAAAAGGAATTCCCAAGGCAACATAGGTCATGGCCGTCAGGGTATACTTGCTGCTTGAGGCGTTATAGATGGTTAAACTCGACTGGAGATCGGCATAGGACGGATAAAACGCCGTATTATTATAACCAGCTGTCAAAAAGATCGCCAGGGCGGTGAGTACCGTACCCAGTCCGGCAAACCAGATACCTTTGTGTGAACCTTTATAACTGGTGACAAATACTCCATAAATTACGAGACCAAGGCCACAAAGTAAAAAGACAAGCAACAACGGCATAGCAAGTAGATTGTTAAGATACTTACCCTTTTCCATCATTACTTCCAGGGTCTCTGGATTGACCGCAAAACCTTCCATGGTCACCAGGCTGATCAGCACAAAAAAGAGAAATGGCAACGTCCACAGGAAATTGATCAACACAGAACGGCGACTACGGGCGTTTAAGGCCTCATGAACAATATTATTCAAGAGATACATGCCACCCAAGGTCCGCGCCAAAAAGACCAAGAAAAGTCCAAAGGCCAGGTTAAACAGGTTGGTCGCGGCCTCAAGCCCCCGTGATGCAGTCTGCCAGGTCACCTGGTTATACTCATTCAAGGCAAAGGCCGAACCGGTAAAAAAGGTGCCTACTGCCGCACCGATAAGGAGTACCCCCACGGTGCCATTGACAAAGAGGAAGAATTCATAGACCCAGGCGCCTAAAAAATTATCTGGTTTTTTCCGGTACTCATAGGCCACAGCCTGAATAATGAAGGTGAAGAGAATGGACATCCACACCCAATACGCACCGCCAAAACTAGTTGCATAAAATTTTGGGAAAGCGGCAAAAAGAGCGCCACCAAAAAGCACCAGGGTCGTAAAGGTCATTTCCCATTTCCGGCCCAGGGAGTTGATCATTAAGGCTTTTTCCTCGTCGGTATGAGCCAGGGTAAAGAGCATGCTCTGGCCACCCTGGACAAAGAGGAGAAAAACAAAGAGAGAACCGACAACAGAGGCCAGCAGCCACCATATCTGCTGCAAGGTTGCATAGTCTAAATTACCAATCATTTTATTTCTCCTCCGGTCCGATTTGAATCTGCTTAACCATAATCTTTATTTCGGCAATAAGAAGCATGGTGAAGAGACCCAGGAAAATAAAGAAAGTCGTCTGCACCGTTCCGGTTGTCAGGTTTGTGTTAGCAACATGAACAGGCAGCAGACCTTGAATCGCCCAAGGTTGCCTTCCCACCTCGGCAACTACCCAACCGGACTGCTGGGCGACATAGCCCAAGGGAATACAGAGCAGACCAACCAGTTGAAACAGCCGCTGCTTCTCCAGATCGCCCTTATAGAGAAAATAAAGCGCGGCAAGAAACACCAGGGGAAAAAGGGTGCCAAGGACGACCATAATGTGGAAGGCATAAAAGGTGGTTGCCACAGGAGGAGCGGCATCGGACGGCCGGTTCAAATGACCATAGCCCATATCATCCTTATAGATGTCAAACTGCCGCAGAGCTTCCTGGGCTGCCGGCTCATAATTATTATCCTTCGCCTCCTTGAAGGCTGCCAGATACTCAATGGCCAACCGCCCCCGCTCCATGCGGGTGGCAACACTGGTAATACCTTGCTCATCATTGCCAAAAACCAGATCGTCGATACCAGGCACAAAGGAATCCAGCTTACGGTTGGCAAGAAGGGAAAGGGCCACTGGCACCTTGACGGCAAAGATAAAATCCTTCTGCTCATCACCGGGCTGCTTGGCCGAATTGATGATGCCCATAACAACAGCACCGGCATTCACCTCGCCTTTATAGAGGCCTTCCATGGCCGCAAGCTTCATGGGTTGTTTCTGGGAGACCGTGTAGGCGGCCTCATCACCGGTGAGGCCGCAGTAGCTGGCTGCTAGAAAACCAAACACCGCGGCAACCGCGATGGAACGCTTGGCCATGAGCTGATGACGGCCCTTCATGAGATACCAGCAGGAGACCCCGACAACAAAGAGCGAGGCCAACAGAAAGGCTGAACTTGTGGTGTGGGTAAATTTGGAGATGGCCACCGGAGAAAAGAGAACTTCCCAGAAATTCTGCATCTCAAAACGCGCTGTATCTGGATTAAAGGCCATGCCAACAGGAAATTGCATCCAGCCGTTTGCCACCAGAATCCACAAGGCAGAGAGGTTAGAACCAATGGCGACCATCCAGGTGGAAAAGAGGTGAAATCTTTTGGAGACTCGATCCCAGCCAAAAAACATCAGGGCAAAAAAAGTGGCCTCAAGAAAGAAGGCAAAAATACCCTCAATTGCCAAAGGCGCGCCAAAAATATCACCCACCATCCAGGAGTAGTTCGACCAGTTGGTGCCGAACTCAAACTCCATAATAATACCGGTGGCCACACCAATGGCAAAATTGATACCAAACAGGGTCATCCAGAATTTAGTGATTCTTTTCCAATCCTCATTGCCGGTCTTGACATAGATAGACTCAAAAAAGGCGACCAAAAAAGAAAGCCCCAAGGTCAGCGGTACGAATATCCAATGATACATCGCCGTCAAAGCGAACTGAGCCCGAGCCCAATTGACCTGCGACAGATCGACTTGTTCAATCATTACTCCCTCCCATTTTTTTTGATTGTATGAAATTGCCGAGAACGTGCCCAGCCCGCTCATGATCAGTACTAAATCTTGTGTTTAGGAAATCTGGAAAAAAGAAAGCCTTCAACACGGCGAACATGATGAAAAGCTTTATAAAGATAATGGCCCACAGCTTTTTGCCGACCTGCATCTTGCGAAAGCCATCGCGATAAAAGGTATAGATAGTGTGGATCATTTCATTTGCTTTTGATAATAGTTATTATTCCAAACGCATATAACCCCATGCCGCACCGCTGTCAAGACAGAATCGGCTAATCTTTACCTGCCTGTCAAGAGACAATTAATCTCATCTAGGAATTATTACGGCCTTTGCCTCCTCTACTAACCGGGGCCAAAACACAAAAAAATCCAGACGTGATAAAGGCAATATCTGTTGCCTTTATCACGATTACTGACGTGCGCTGATCTTTTCTAATAATTGGTTGAAACAGGGATTATCGGCGTTGGTAATCTTGACATGAACCGTGTAATCATTGCGCAGGTGATGCTTGGAGCTGACAATAACACCACGAAGATCCATCGCCACCTTACCTAAAGAGAAGGTTAGACACACTGGGCGCCCCAGGAGCATCCTGGCCGTACTCTGCTGTGAACATTTAATATAAAAGCAAACACCACCGACGGAAATATCATCCAGAACGCCGCGGAAGGAAACCCCGACATCTTGCCCTTTGAGGTTCTGGAGGCGGGCATTAAGTACTGCCTCCAAGGGGTACCGCTTATTCTGGCGGCGCTCAAGATTCTTTGAGACTTGCCCGTGGTCAAAACGTGCATAACTTTGACAGTACACCCGCAACTTTTCCTCCAGCGCGGGTACAGATTCATGCCAACCCTCCGTATTCTTGCGCTCCAGATATTTCACAGTTACCAGGCTTTGACAGATCACCGAGGTAGTACAGATAGAAATACCAAAAAAGGTATCTTCCCCCACAATATCACCCGCCTTAAGCTGATGAAACAGGGTCTCTCTTTCTTCCTGTCGACAGACGATATTGGCCTGGCCCTGCATGATGAAAAAGAGTCGATTATTTAATTTGCCCTGGTCGATAAAGGCCATACCCGGCCGGAGCCTTGCTTCTTTCAGAGCAAAATAGAGCGCGTTGTTTTCTTCCTCACTTAATCGTGCACATAAATCCTGCCACTGCTCATACCAGGACGAATCAATGGCAGCTGATTTCGCAGCCTCAATCACCTCAGCCGAGCCGATAATTTCGGAGAGGGCCATATCATCAATGGCAATAAGCTTAAGGCGCAAGGCTTCAGCACCGGCAAAATCACGCCTGCCAGCCGCTTCAATGATCAACTCATAGAGTTGTTTGACCGCTGCCTGCTTGTTGCCCTGCGCCAGCAACTGCTCAACCATTTCTTCAATCATAGATAGCCCCCTATCCCGACGAATGAACAATACTTAGGAAGATACACCCCTAAAAGATGTCCAAAATAGCACAGGAACCGGGCAGGGACAACCCTTAACAAGTAACGGGCTCACAGAGTAAAACGTGCAATGAGCGTTGTCATCGCCCATGCTTACCGGGGACGGGTCAGATACCAGTGGGTGAATTGGATAATACGCTGGTCAAAAAAGAGATAGAGGAGGCTGGCCACAGCCAGAAACGGCCCGTAGGGTATGCGGGTTTGGCCGCCTTTTTTCTGCTTAACCATGGCGGCAAGGCCGACTATGGTGCCGAGAAGGGAGCTGCAAAAAATCACGAAAGGCAAGGCCTGCCAACCTTGAAAAGCGCCGATCATGGCAAGCAGCTTGATGTCGCCACCTCCCATCCCCTGCCTCTTGGTGATAAGATAATAAGCCAGAGCAATGGTGTAAAAAATACCCCCACCAATAACCAGACCCAACAACGAATCCTGCCAGTGCAGACCCGGCAGTAAAAAAGAGGCGGCAAAACCAAGAACAATACCCGGCAAACTGATGCGATCAGGAATAATCTGGTGGTAGAGATCAATGACGATAATAACAAGCAAAGCGGCCGCAAATACAAAATAGATAAAAAAGGCTGCTGAGATAAAAAATCGCTGGAAGAGAACGAGGGAGAGCAGAGCCATGGTAAGCTCCACCAGGGGATACTGAATTGAAATATTCTTGTGACAACTCCGGCAGCGTCCCCGTAAAAAAAGAAAACTCAAGATGGGAATATTTTCATACCAGTGCAGAGGGGTTTTACATTGTGGGCAATGGGAGCCGGGAAAAACCACTGACGCCTCGGGATCAGGAAGACGGAGGATGACGACATTGAGAAAACTGCCGACAATGGCCCCGAAAACAAAGGAAATAATTTCAAAAAAAAGTGCATTCATGGCACCATGATAAGATGAGCCACGTCACCTGGCAAGAACGATCTCCTTTTTTACGGTAACTCTTTAAAAAAGAAGGTATTTATTGTCTTTTGGTTGTCCTTTAATTTGCCTTCCCGCTGATACAGATATGTCATCTCCCACTACCCCTTCCATAAGTACAGCCATCGAGCAGCTCCGGGCAGAGATCATCGCACCCGACTGGCAATTAAGCCCCCAACGCCTTACCCGCCTCAAGGCTGCCCTTTTCAAACTGGACTCCTTTTTTACAAACCGCAGCCATGCCCTAACACTCTTAAAAATGGCAATCAGCGTGGTGGGTCATCTTGAACAGCATGGCAACCAGGTCAACGCTGTGGACTTTCTCAAAGAAGACCTGGCCCATATTGTCAGTCTCTACGAGGATGACGAGTATGATCCCGTCAAAGAAAAAGAAACGGCAGACCGTGCTCACAAGCGCTTCCTGCGCCTCAACATCTATCTCGCAGAAGACCCTCTCGCATCGGCCAGCAAAGTCCAAGATGCCGCGAAATTATTAGATGCGCTTGAAACCCTTGTTACTGAAACGGCCCACCTGCCCGACCTTCTTAAGCTGTCTGGCCCCCTTTCTCCCGATGACAGAAACAGGGCCGCCTCCCTGCTTGGTAAAATATCGGCCGCCATTAATATTACCTGGGCCCATCTGCCTCCTGCCTCTAACTAGAGAGCCACTTGTGTTTGTGGGCGATGATCAATATAATGACCCAACTTTGCTTTTTTGATAGAGTATGCGTAACCATTTCAAGAGGGTGTGCCTTTATTACTTCATTTTTTGATCACAACCAGCTAAGCGCAGGAGCATCAGATGAATGAACACGATGACCGTCGCCACAATGCCCGCGTGTCTTTTCACGCCACCGGAGACCTGGAGTTTGCCGACCAAAAATTTAGCGGCTGCGAGACGGAAAACCTGTCCACCAAAGGAGTGCTGATGCTCGGCATTCCAGCTCGTGCCCTGGGCGACACCTGCACCGTCTCCCTGCATCTTTCGGGCACCAGCGACGATATAACTCTTACCATGCAAGGGGAGGTGGTCCGCCTAGAGGATAAAGGCGTCGGTGTCCATTTCACCGAAATCGACCTGGACAGTTATACCCATCTTAGAAATATCATTTATTATAATACCGAAGATCCGGACGCCCTGAAAGAATTCTCCTTTGAAGACGAGTAGATTATGGCCCTCTTACAACTGACCACCATCCCGATAGGCACTGCGACCACAAGCGTTGGCAGCTATGTTGCTGAAATCCAGAAGGAACTTGAAAAAACAAATATCCCATATCGGCTTAATGACATGGGCACCGTTATTGAAGGGAACATTTCCGAACTTCTGGCCATCATTGAAAAGATCTATGAAATCCCCTTTGAAAAAGGGGCGATACGCGTGGTCACCCAGATAGTCATTGATGACCGCCGCGATAAAAAAGTCGGTATTGGTGACAAGATCACTGCTGTTCAGCAAATCTTAGCAGGCAGCTAAAAAACACAAAACCACACCAAAGAATAGGGGAATAGCTCAAAATGGCCGCAAAACGCCTTCAACAACCGGCAAATAAACTGCCTCTTTTTTTTATCAGCTTTTTCATTATCATGTTTTGTATCGGCGTCTTTTTCGATGAACCATCCCGGGTCCTTGAACAGGCATGGCAAATCTGTTTAAGTTGCATTGGCATCGGCTAACGTCCTCACCTGATCTTTCACATCTCGAACACCTCATTAATATATGGAATTTTTTAGAAACTGGTTTCAGGCCGCTATTTTGGTGCTCACCAACGCCTCCTGGACATTTCCTTTCAGCCGCTCGCTGTATCAGGGACCACTGAAGGTTCTCTGCTCCCCCGGCCTTAACTGCTATTCCTGCCCTGCCGCCACAGTGGCCTGCCCCATTGGCGCACTGCAGCAGCTTCTCCTTTCGGTACGCATGACTCTGGCGAACGGTCAGGTCTATGTTGGCTTTTATATCATCGGCAGCATGGGTTTTCTCGGCGCGATCTTTGGTCGTATGGTCTGCGGCTGGGCCTGCCCTTTTGGTTTCATGCAAGAACTTCTCTATAAAATTCGTTCGCCAAAATTCACCATCCTCCGCCCCTTACGCTATATAAAATATGCAATTTTGGCCCTGACTGTTGTTATTCTGCCTCTGGTCGCCATCAATGATTTCGGCATGGGCCTGCCGTGGTTTTGCAAGTTCATCTGCCCGGCTGGAACCCTGGAAGCCGGCATCCCCATGCTCTTATTGCAGCCAGACCTTCGCCAGATTATCGGCACCCTGTTCTGGTCAAAATTTACCCTTTTGATTCTGTTTATCGGCTGGAGCGTGGTTGCCAGCCGCCCTTTTTGCCGGACCACCTGCCCCTTGGGCGCCTTTTACGCCCTTTTCAAAAAGGCAAAGATGATCCGTTTAACCCTGGACGAATCAAAATGCACCCAGTGTAAGGAGTGTCATTCGATCTGTCCCATGGGCGTCAAATTCAACGAATCTCCTGACGATGGTGAATGCATTACCTGCATGCGATGTATGAATGAAAGCTGTCGGTTTGGCGCCATCGGTATTGAGATCGGCGGCCTCCCGGTTCAGGCCAGCGATATCCGCCGGAAAAAAACTGCTCCATGATTAAAACCTTTTTTCACTGGACAGTTTCTTTGCAGATCGGTAGTTTACAAAAGCTTTGTCTATAAAATCGATGGAATGAATTCTATGATACGTAAGTTGTTCCCCACACTTCTCGCCTTTTTGCTCCTGGCAACTTCAACATCATTGGCCCAGGCCCAGATGGTCAGCGTTGATGCTGACATGATTAATCTGCGCAGCGGCCCTGGCTCGAAATACAAGATCCTCTGGGAGCTTGGCCGTGGCTATCCCCTCAAGGTTATTGGTTCAAAAGGGAGCTGGTACCGAGTTGTCGATTTTGAAAATGATAAGGGCTGGGTCTACAAAAAACTGGTGGACCGCACCCCGCATCTGGTGGTTAAAAAAGGGGCCATCAATCTGCGCAGTGGCCCGGGCACCGGTTACAAAATAGTGCGCCAGGCCAAACGAGGTGTGGTTTTCAGCTCCGTTGAAACGAAAGGTGATTGGGTCAAGGTTCGTCACGATGAGGAGAATGTTGAGGGTTGGATCAAGCGCGATCTCCTGTGGGGCTGGTAACATCACTTTTCCCTTAATGAATTCATTTTCTAATCCCACCCTTGCCAAGGATGGGATTTTTTTTGGAGATTTTCTTGGAACGTACGCCGGAACCAGAACTCATGGAGGGCTTAGCCCAGGCCCAGGCCTATGCTGAGGCTGATTTCAGCCAGGCAAACGCTCAGTTCTTACGCCTGTTTGCCATGGCATTCTCCGACTTCACAGGGCACGCCCGTGTTCTTGATTTGGGCTGCGGCCCTGGTCAGATCCTTTTCGACTTTGCCCAAAAATTCCCCGGCTGCACCTGCCTCGGTATTGACGGCTCCGCGGCCATGCTGAGCCATGGTCGCGCTATGGCCAAGGGTATCAATGACTCTTCTGTTAGCCTGCAACAATGCTGCCTACCCCTTCCCAGTAATTTCGGCAGATGGCAGGTGATTTTGTCCAACAGCCTGCTTCATCATCTGGCCGAGCCCGCCGTCTTGTGGCAGACCATTAGCAGGGTGGCCGCACCTGGTGCCCTGGTATTAGTTATGGATCTCTGCCGACCAGATTCCGAAAGGGCAGCGGCGGCCATTGTCAAAAAATACAGCGCCACTGAGCCGCAGATCCTGCAAGACGATTTTTGCTGTTCCCTGCTGGCAGCCTACCGTGTTGACGAGGTAACTGCTCAACTTCACGCACACAATCTCGACTTCCAATGCCGAGAGGTGAGTGACCGCCACCTGGCAGTCTGGGGCCGCATGTAAAAAAAATTAATAACAACGCTCACATCTTCGCGTTACAGTTTTCACCCTCGCCCTCTTATGTGCCAGATACCTTGGCGCTGACATTTTTTATGGACAGACAAGAATGAAAGGGCATACATTGGCAAAATCAACTCCCCTAAGACTTATTTATTTTCACCTGACTTCCGAAGGAGATTTATTGTGAAACGAATCATCCCCACCCTGGCAGCCTTTCTTGCCTGCTTGCAGCTACCGTCCCTAGCCCTTGCCGCCGAAGCGGTCCACGGCACCAATCTTGATCTCACCGCCCATGGCATCGGCTATGCGGCGCTGGCCATCTTTGTGGTAGCCTATCTTTTGGTCATGGGCGAGGAGTTCATCCATCTGCGCAAATCAAAGCCGGTGCTGCTTGCTGCCGGTTTGATCTGGGGTATGATCGGCTATATCTACGGCACCCATGGCATGAACCATGCCGCCGAGATAGCCGTTCGTCATAATATCCTTGAGTATGCCGAGCTCTTCCTCTTCCTGCTGGTGGCCATGACCTACATCAACGCCATGGAAGAACGCCGGGTTTTTGAGGCCCTGCGGGTGCGCCTGGTCTGTGGCGGCTTCTCCCTGCGTAAACTGTTCTGGATCACCGGCCTCCTGGCCTTTTTCATCTCGCCGGTTGCCGACAACCTCACCACGGCCCTTCTCATGTGTGCCGTGGTCATGGCCATTGGCAAGGACAATGCCAAATTCATCAGTCTGGCCTGTATCAATATCGTGGTGGCAGCCAATGCCGGCGGCGCCTTTTCACCCTTCGGCGACATCACCACCCTGATGGTCTGGCAGAAGGGTATTATTGACTTCTGGACCTTTTTCAACCTCTTTATCCCCTCGGTGGTCAACTGGCTGGTGCCGGCCTTTATCATGAGTTTTGCCGTGGCCAATGCCCAGCCCCAGTCCTGCGAAATCAATGTCAACATGAAACGGGGTGCGGTGGTGGTTATGGTGCTGTTTCTGCTCACCATTTCTACGGCAGTGTGCTTCCACAATTTCTTCCACCTGCCGCCCATGTTGGGTATGATGACCGGTCTGGCCTACCTGAAATTTTTCGGTTTCTATCTTAAGAAAACCCATAAAAAAGCGGGCGAACAACTCAGAAGGCGCACCTCTGATACCGATCAACAGATCGGCGACACCGTGCCCTTTGACATCTTTGCCAGTATTGCCCGGGCCGAGTGGGACACCCTGATGTTTTTCTACGGCGTTATCCTCTGTGTAGGCGGCCTTGGTTTTATTGGTTACTTGACCCTGGTCTCCCAGACCATGTACACCGGCTGGGGTGCTACCCAGGCCAATATCACCGTGGGATTTCTGTCGGCCATTGTCGATAATATTCCGGTGATGTTTGCCGTGCTCACCATGAATCCGCATATGTCTGAGGGCCAGTGGTTGCTGGTCACCCTCACCGCCGGGGTGGGTGGCAGCCTGCTCTCCATCGGCTCTGCGGCCGGGGTGGCCCTCATGGGCCAAGCCCGCGGCATGTACACCTTCTTTGGCCATCTGAAGTGGACTCCGGTCATCGCCTTGGGTTATGGCGCCAGCATCTGGGTCCATTTTCTGATAAACAGTAGCCGTTTTGTTCAATAAGACAGCACGCAAAAAAGCCCTTTGTCTTTACGCTTTGAGCGCGAGACAAAGGGCTTTTTTTTATATAGAGCAGACAGATTTGCAGAGGGCTGCCCACCCTCACCAGCTTCAAGAATTGTTATTCATTGAGGGGCGGGAATTTCACCAAAATTTCTTTAACAAAGCCCTTGAAAAACGTATCTAATTCCGTGGCTGTATAGGTCTCGGATATTCTTCGCATGCTTGTACCGCGCCAGATGACTTGCTCTGTTTTTGCGGCAATGACATCAATTGTCAGCATACATTTTTCATAGGATTCCACATCGTTGTGCGGGACATTAAATCCCATGCCAAAACCGGTTCTGCCCATGCCGCTGCCAAGCATCATGCTGACACCACTGGTATCACTGGCAACTTCCTGTTTAAGATTTATCTGATACCTCACATGCAAATCCGGGTTGCCTGGGTTCAGGTCAAAACCTTTTATCTTTAATTCATTTTCAAGAGCCGTGGCGATACGCTTGTCAATGAACGGACTGTTGAGGCGCGTATCTTCTGTCGACTTTTCGGATTTGGCCAGCAGTACATAGGTTTTATACTCTCGGAAATTAATTGCTCGATCATAATCGACACTGACATGGTTGGCACAGCCATGGATCAGGAGCACGACCAGCAGCCCCAAGGAACCTCTCAAAAATCTACCCATACCATTCACCCTCCCCAACAGAACACTGCTTTAGCCCTGCCCTGAGTATAGCAAACAGAAATAGTCTTTTATATTTTTAAATGCGCTTCCCCTGGGAATTGATATTTGAAACCAAGATATCGGAGGTGAAAAAAACTCCATTTAGCAACCGTGCTTGCGTAAAAAATCTTCCACCATCTCATGCATGACATCCACCTGACTGCGACCAGTCTCGTGAACAATTATCCAGACACAGCGCTGAAAGGCGCGGTGGAGATCAGCATTGATTTTCAGTTTCAACTCAGTCAGGACAACAGCCGCATCCCCCTGAGATTCAGGCGAGGACTTCATGGCTCACCCCTTGTTGCCATTGGCCATAAGAATCGCCCCCAAGGCGTTACCCACCTCATAATGAGCAGGAAAAACCACCTGTGTTCCCAAACGTTTTGCAACCTTGGGCAAAATAAAACGGGCAGCAGCGCCAATGCCAACAAGATTCATTTTAAGCTGAAAATGCAGATCAAGCACCAGACTCTTTTGGTAGCCGGGGTAGAAGCCCGACAAGGTTTTCCCGGTCTCGGCATCAAGGATATGATCAAGGATAGCAACCTCAATTTTTTGGGCCAGCTGATCAAGAACCTCGCGGGCAAATTCCTGGACACCCATACCACACTCGGCAGCCAGAATCTCAGCGCCCTGGTGCGCCATCTCGGTGTTGCCAAGCTCAAGCTCTCCCAGGACATGGAGGGCGTCGGTGGGGGTAAAGCCGGTCTCAAAAACGAGCTGCATCTTCACCAGATCACGCAGGTGACTGACCAGGGTGATCTCCGCAATCTCGAAATGGCTGGTCAACATGGCCGGGGTGGCCGGGCCGGTTTTGTACAGATGCTCCAAGACCGGGTCATGCCCCGCCTCTTCTTCGCTCAGATCAGGGGAGACGGCAATGAGCCGCGACTTCAACCCCTTGCCAATCCACTCTTGAGGAGAAGCGATCATGGTGGCCATGGCCAGAGGCACGACCCGATCCGGCCCCACAGTCACTCCCCCCTTGACATCAAAGGCAGCATGGCTGTCGCCACCGGCGCCGACAGTGGACATCTTCACCGAATCAACGTGGGTCTGCCAGCCGCCGATAAGGCTGCCATCCTCGGTGAGGGTCGGCTTCCTCCCCTGGATCATGGTAATGTCGGTGGTGGTACCCCCCACATCCACAATAACCGCATCATCGTCCGGGGAAAAACTCAGTCCATACCAGGCCGTGGCTGCCGGTCCGGAGGCCACGGTGGAGGCGGCCTGCCGTGACGTATCTGCAATATTCATGGGGGTGGCGTCACCACGGACAATCATGACATTGCGCGCCAGGCCGAGGGCCACCAGAGCATCCTGCATACCCATGAGAAAATCCTCCATCACCGGACGCAGGCGGGCATTCAACACTGCCGTGGCCGCCCGCTCCTTGATGCCGGGACGCTGGGAGACCTCGTGGGACATAAAGACAGGACACGGGTCAATCATACTGATCGCCTTGGCCATCACCATTTCATGGGTCGGGTTCTTGATACTCATGGCCGCACAGACAACATAGGCATCAACATGGCCCTTCAGATCGCTGACCGCCTGGATCAAGGCCTCCATATCAAGGGCATTTTCCTCCTCGCCCTGGAGAGTATGGCCGCCTTCAATGTATTGGACAGACACCACCGGCAAACTAAAATGCTTGGAAAAACCAGCAACGATAAGGCCGACTGTATCCCCCTTATTCTCAACCACAGCATTGGTGGCAAGGGTGGTGGAAACCGCAACCAAATCCACATCCTGGGGTTTAACCTTGCTCTCCACAAGAATATCGCGTAAGCACAAGGAGATACCGTGACTTAACTCGTAGTGAGTGGTGGGACTTTTTGCTGTTGCCAGCACGGTATTATCGGCAAGATCGATTAAAACGCCATCAGTGTAGGTGCCGCCGGTATCGATACCGATGCCATATTTTTTTTCAGCCATGATATTTTTTTTCATCTATTGTTAAGGGGGAAAGGGTTCCTGGTTTCTTTACCGTAAAGAGATGGCAAGGCAAAGTCTTTTTATTGTTGCCTTTTTACCTACCTTTCCTTGACCGCTCTTTTATAAGCATATTAGAATGATAGGAACTTCCCTTCGGGCATACTCTATCCAATGACAGATATAGACTCAACAACCCAACATTATCTCGACAAGATCCGTGAGTATATCGACCGGATGCCCAGTCTATCCACCACAGTCACCAAGGTACTGGAGGTCTGCAACCAACCTACCACCTCCCCCAATGATCTCAACCGCGTCATTTCCCTTGACCCGGTTCTCACCGGTCAGGTCCTAAAACTCATCAACTCCGCCTATTATTCTCTGCCTAACCAGATCACCTCCCTGACCCGAGCCATTATCATGCTGGGCATCAACACCGTAAAAAATCTTGCCCTGTCCACCGCGATCCTAGGCAGCGTTGGCAAGGAGGGAATGGAATGCCTCTCCATGGATCAATTTCTTGCCCACTCCATCTGTGTTGGGGTCACGGCAAAATCCATCGCTGCCCTGGCAAACATCCCCCTTGCCCAACGGGAGGAATTTTTTGTGGCCGGTCTTCTCCATGATCTGGGAAAAATACCCTTGAGCAACTGCTTTCCCGATGACTATCGCAAGGTCATAGAGTTATGCAACCTGCAACGCTGTTCCCTGGTACGGGCCGAGGCCATGATCTTCGGTTTTGACCATCGCACCACCGGCAGGATCATCGCCCGCAAATGGCAGCTTAACGATAATATGATCGAAACCCTCTGGCACCACCATACTCCGCAAAAAGCCACTGATGAAAACAGACCGCTGGTGCAGACCATTGCCCTGGCCAATTTATATGCCAATCTCTTTGAATTCGGTTCTGCCGGAGATCTTTACCAGGAACCGGCCCAGGTCCAGCAGGTCATCAATGACAGCGGCCTCGACTGGCATGAGATTTCAGCCCTCTATTCCACGGTGGAACTGGAAGTCGAAAAAGCCCAGGTCTTCCTCCAGGTCGCCAAGTAGTAGGGCTTGCCGTTAAGACGCGCAACGGGACCCACAGATGGCACGAGAAGATTTTTTTTATTCGTCCGTGCCTTCGGTACATTCCGTGGCTTAAAACATACATTCTGCTGACCACACGCTTCAAGCTCGACGACGAGGCGTTCTTCAAAGGTGGGAATTCAAGACCATGAAAATAAAATTCTGGGGCGTCCGTGGTTCCATCCCCTGTCCAGGTCCACAAACTATGAAGTATGGCGGCAACACCGCCTGTATTGAGCTGCGTTTCCCTGAACTTAACCGGCTGCTCATTATCGATGCCGGCTCCGGCCTGCGGGAACTTGGTAATCATATGATGAACCAGGACCTGCCCAACGGGCCCATTGACACCGAAATTTTCCTCAGCCACACCCATTGGGATCACATCATGGGCTTCCCCTTCTTCGCGCCTCTCTATATCCCCGGCACCAAGATCAAGGTTTGCGGGCCGGTTTCATACGAACAGGATACCCTGGAAAAAATCGTCGGCGGCCAGCTCACCTATCGCTATTTCCCGGTGCGCGAAGTGGAGCTCGGCGCCAAAATCACCTATTTCCCGCTCAAAGAGGGGAGCATTGATCTGGGCGACGGCATAAAGCTCACCACCAAATATCTGAACCATCCCATCCTCTGCCTGGGCTATCGTTTTGAATACAAGAATAAAATCTTCTGCACCGCCTACGACACCGAACCCTTCACCAATGTCTTTGTCACCGACCCGCAGGATCCCTCCTATGACGAGATGATGGCTGCCGAAGGTGAGCTTGTGGCCGCCGAACAGAACCGGGCCATTGAACAGTTTATTGCCGACGCCGACCTCCTTGTCCAGGACAGTCAATACACCCAGAAAGAGTTTGATGACGGCAAACAAGGCTGGGGGCATAGCTCCATTGAGTTTGCCATCGCCCAGGCCAAGAGAGCCCAGGTGAAAACCATGGCGCTTTTCCACCATGAGCCCATGCGCACCGATGACCAGTACGACGCCCTGTCTACAATCTACTGCCAGAAAGGTTCTGAATCTGAACCCCACATCTTTTTTGCCCGGGAGGGTATGGAGATTGAGCTGTAGATCAGAATTTGAGAAGTAAGCAGTTGCGAAATAAGAATAATACTAAAGGCTGGGCCGCAGCCCCTTCCATCTTCTCATCTTCTTATTTCTGCTTTCGGCTTTTAAAACCAGCGCTTATAGACTACCACCGCGGCCAGCACCCCCCCATCGACCTAGAGAGCTGCGATATGGCGGGTGTGCCGCCGATACTTCCGAAAGAGACAGCCAGCCCGTAGAAGATGGTCTCTGTGGAGCTCTGCATGGTGGAGACCACCAAGAAATGTAAGGGTAACAGGCCACAGTTTCCTGCTGTTTGCCTAAAAATAAACCAGCCTCTTTTGGTCTTTTTATTGCCACCTAATCCGTCATAGCCAGGCTGATACGAGCAATAGCTACCATACGCTGCTCTTCTTTTTCCAGGGCCATTGGATATTGTTCGATGATCTTGGTAAGTAATCTCACGATACCTTTTAAGTCTTCAGTTATCTCAGAGGAATCAAGATTGATATCCTGGATAATGGGCAGCATGAGTTCCACTGCGGCAGTGACTTCTCCTCTTTCAAGCAAACTTTTCCCTTTATAATAGTGGCTCCAGTAAAAGCTCTCGTCGTTGGCTTCATATTGATCCCCCGTAATACCGATCAGATTGTCGGAGAGCGATAACACCTGCGCTTTATTTCCGGCAGCCAGATTTATAGCTAATTGCAATTCAAACAACGGTGCAAAAACAGGGTCGTACTCTCTGTTAAAGTGAGGCGTATACACGTCCATAAGATGTTGGGCACGGCCTATTTCCTTATGGTCCAGCAAATAAAGTGTATGTTTTCTAAAGAGAGTCCAGTCAACTGCCCATGAATTTTGCCAAACGGGGAGTATCTCCCTGTCCCACGTGGTCGGCTCCCATGCAAAAGATGAAAAGCCACCATGGGAAAAATAGGGGTCTTTGGTTTTAAGCCGATCCAGATTAAGGGCGGCTGATACTTCATAAGGGTCAAAATCTATCCAGTATTTTTTTGATTCCTTGTAATAGCGGGTGATACTGGTCTTCTGCCAGAGGCGATGGAAATCCGTGCCTGAAAAAAGTTCCGGAAAGGTTGCAGCGAAATGGGTCATATCCTCGTTGCGGACAACCGCACTCATCAGGAATGAGGTGTCCATCCATGTCTTTTGCAAATCATAAAAAGGGTTATCATTCCAACGATTTGCCTGTGCTGTGTCGAAAGTGAAAAACATTTCCATGCGGGCGTCATAACCGTACAGGGTGTATACATGGCCAGGGATGTAGATCAGAACCGGATAACCCGCCTCCAGAAGCCGGATCAGCATTTCCTTGCTTTGCCACAAGGTGGTGACAAGCTTATAATCGTTTTTCTCAAGAAATGATTCTGCCTTCCATATAAACGAGCCCTCATCAAAACCTTCTTTTATAGAATAGCTCAAGGCCCGGGTGCTGATCGGCTCTTCCTCGTAAAAATTAAGAATCACCGCCAACGAGTTGGGAAAACAGGAGGCGGCCTGTTCAAAGGTTTGATGCTGCACATTGAGGATTTTTTTGCCTTGAATCTCTCGAGAAATATTTTTTTCGTAACTTTCCAGGTACCTTTTTGCCTTTCGATATACGTCATAGTCATCCGAGTAATCGGCCATCACTTTTTTAAAAGCTTTCAGGGCCTCCTGGTAATTTTCATTCATCACATTGAGGACGCCCAGTCGGTGATGGAGGGCGGCCAGGAGTTTGTCATGCTTGATATACGGAATAGTTTTACTGTACAGATTTCTTGCCTCGGATAGTTGCTGCTTATCTTCCAGAAAGGATGCCAGAGTCAGGTCGATGGTCACTGAGTAGCCGGAGAGAATCACGCAATGAAGAGTGATCAGAGGGATGAAAACAATACTGGTCAGCAGCGATTTACCATGGCCCTGGAATGATGCGCGCTGCATGATATAGGGGATAAAAAAAGGGATGGACGTGATCATCAACAGGTAAAAAAGATAATCAGGTTTCTGCGCTTCATAGAAAATTGGCGTCAGACGCTGCAGGGGATAAACAATCAGGGTCAAACCGACGAAGCTGTAAGCAGCGATTATAAAAAAGATCAGAAATATGGCTTTAATCAGCGAGGCAATATTCTTATCAGCATAGGTGTTCCGGTCGTCTATGCCATAGATAAATCCATACATAAACCCGATTGGCATCCAGATATAGAACAGGTCCATCTGCGAAGAAAAATGGACGGCAATTTGTTCACCAAGCGTCCAGAAATAAGCAATCCTGGCGACATTTGCCAGCCCGACGAAAAAGAAGCCGAAAAAAACCATCCAGGCCAGAGCGCGGGATAGATTCAATTGCTGACGCGACTTCTGTTTGCGGGGGGCAGCTTTTGAATCTATGATCCAGCAACCAATAAAAGTCAGGCCAAACATGGAGAGCAAAAGGAAAAAATAGACCAAACGGATCACATAGGGATTGTAGGTCAGGGAGAAGCTCAGATAGGTGGCGGCCAGAAACAGCGCCGGTATCAACCAAATGATGTATTTGACAAAGCCGTAATGTCTCCGAAAATCAAATAAGTGCACAAAGAAATACACCGGCCCGAGAAAAATCAGCCGTGCCGTGAGCTTCCAGCCATTGATTGTCGCTTGCTGTTCCATTAGAGGCCCTCACTTGTCTGAAAAAAGAAATCATCATCAAGTGATTGCTTGAAATATCGATGCATCAACTGGTTTGCCAGAATGTTGTGGCTGTCATTTTTAAGAGCTGCTTCCAGGCGTTTTTTTGCCGCATCACCATTATTGTTTTTCACATCAAAGATGGTTTGAAAATAGAGATAGAGGTCTGGCTGGCGGTTCGGTGGCGAGTAAGGAGGCGGAACCGGTTTATCCAATTTCAACAGGGCTATCCTGTACCACATTTCGTATGCCGAGGAAAAGGGATGTCGGAAGAAAGCGATGGTAAAATAACCTAAGGCCTCTTGGTGCCGACCCAAGAGATACAGGGAGCGGCCGATAACAAGGGCACTATTACAATCCACCAGGTCACTGGAAACCGGCAGATTGGCTGCCAATCTGATAAAGAGCTCGGGATCGGCGAGAACGTGGTCATTGGTGACAAGTTTATAAGCAATATCCATGCGGTCCTCATCCCTTAGATTGTTCAGTTGTGACAGAATCCAGGTAACGCGCTGAAGTCTTGCCTTCCCTGCTTCAATGGAGGTGACCTGCAGCGAATCTTCAAGAAAAGGCTCGGGTTTGAACCCCGAGGGGGTAAGGAGATGTTTTATGTGCGCCATGGCTTTAACATATCCGGCATACCCGGAATAAGCCTCGCTGGGCGAATCGCTGGCACTGATGATATCTGCCGCTTTCTGTTGCCGTCCTCTGCTGGCTAACTCCCTGCTTATGGCGTCAAGATTAGCTGCAGTGAACAGGTCCGGCAATATGGTGTGCAGCCCTTCTTTACTGTAAACAATGACAGGCTTAGCCATGTTTGCAACCTGCTTGGTTAAATAGTCCAGGGACAGAGGAACATATTGGCTGGATAGTATATCCGGTCGGCGTGCTTCTGACTCATTGGCATCAAACTGGAGCTGAATCGCTTTTTCCTGCTTCCTTGAACTCTCGAGGCGAAGCCAGGCAAGGCCGGAAGAGTGATCTAAATGGACAAGGGCTGCCCAATGTTTTTTACCGGCGAGACGCAGACAAAGCACTGGTATCAGCTTATTTGTCAAAAGCGTTTCGATCAGTTCAAAATCAGGGGGGACGAAATCCACCTGCATTCCGGTGGCATAGGAAACATAGCGGCTATGAACGGGGGTTTGCAGGGCCGGCAGTTGTCCTTGAGATGCCCTCGGCAGCGAGGATTTGAAACTGGCAATACTTTGGTCAAAGTCGGAAACGCGCAGGCCATTTTGCAGTACTATTGCAGTGAGCATGACATCCCATCCACCTTTGACGGGGCGGAAAAAAGGCAGCTCATCCAAACGCAGGCTTGTTGAGCCCCTCTTTTCCTTAGATACGGTATGGTGCAGGCAACTGACATCCGTATCGCTTTGCAGAGAAATGCCCTGTTCCCGTGCAACAATTTTTCCCAGTTCATCCAGACGGTCCTGCTCGCCACCCTGAAGTGCCCGCGAATAGAGGCCTCGCAGCAACCGGTGTGCTTCATGGCCACTCTTGAAGCGCTCCTGATCAGGGAAGACAAAATGCTGATAGGAAATCTGAGCCGGCAGTGGTTTGACCTTGTCATAAACTCGGGCTGCGTACAGGGAAGCCGCTTTCTGGGGCAAACCAAGAAAGCAGAGCCACAGCAGAACAAAGGAAATGCCTTTGGTGCAGGTCAGAAGAAAATACCGCCGAGTATATTGTCCGAAAGTCGATGCATCGTAGTAGTCAACGGCCAAAACAGATGTGAGCAGAACTCCGCCGAGCATAGTGCCGAACCCGCCCGTCAGCTTGAGAAAACGAAAAACAAACTCCAGCAGGATAAAGAGCTGCAGGTATAACAGCAAAAAACAAGAGTAAAGAATGATACATCTATTGATGGAAAAGGACGGCGAGGCGTTGATGATATAGCCCCCGAAAAGAACCAAAGCACCGATCAACAGGATTATGAGATCCTGCCAGAGGGGGATATCTTGAAAGCTGGTTTCAGGGATGCTTTCCCGGGCCTCATTGATGGCTATCAGGTCCAGCTCGGGAAGGATATTGTATACCAGGAAGACCAGCAGCAGAATCAACAGCGTGAAAGAGTGCTTCTTAGTGACAGTTTTGAGTTCAAACGGATAGAAATCGCTCTTCAATGAACGGTTCATAAACAGGACAACCGGGCCGGAGAGAATCGGCAGGAGCATCCAGAGTTCGCCGATAGAGGGTACAACAATCTGCAGAGTTGCGGCAGCGACAATCAGAAAGAGAAGAAAGTGTGTAATGACAACATGCAGAGAGCTTCTGGCCAACGAAAACTCCCGCGCTCGCAGCAATGTAAAATAGGCTGGGCCAGGAAACAGCAGAACATTCAAAACAAACCAGAGCCAGGTCCCCCGACGGCTGCGGTATTCCTGGGTAGTATCATCTCCGGAGTTGTTTGTTTCCATTAATTGGTTGCCTTTGTTGCCTGTTGCTAACGACCACAATAAGACGCGCGCCTAGCTTAATCGAAGTAAGTTCGAGTTGTGGCTAGATGGCCGAAGCCGTTAAAACTGGCGTACGCGGCCGTCGTGCTTGGTTGCATTGGTCTGCAGTTTTTTTTGGGTTTTGTTCTTTAATTTTATATTTCTTTCTGAAACAAAAAGTTCTTCGTAAATGGTTAGTTGCATATACTGTTCACGTTCAAGCGTGTGTCTCTCGCTAAAATGAATGCACTTTGAAATATTGCCGTTTTCTCGTTTGACTTTTCATTGTTTCCCTGAAACCCCACAGTCAAACAGCTGTCCGTCTTGATTGAAACCAAATTGGGAAATTGTCAGGTCAAACCTGAGCAACACCAACTTCAGACAATAAAAGAAAAACATATCCTCGCCATTTTGAATCCTTGCTTCGCTCGTGCGTATTCTCAATTGTTATTTCTGCTTTTTATTCCCCAAGGGGCACTCTTTTCAGGCCCACCCTTGAGGGGTATAAGTTTCGTTTGAGCAGACTAGCTACTCAACTCAGCTTTATACCACAAGGGTATAAGTTTCGTTTGAGCAGACTAGCTACTCAACTCAGCTTTAAAACCAGAGATTACAGACGAGTACTGCGGCCAGCACTCCGGCTGCATCGGCACAAAGGGCGGCAGGGAGGGCATGGCGGGTGCGCTTGATGCCGACACTGCCGAAATAGACTGCCAGAACGTAAAATGTTGTTTCGGTGGAGCCCTGCATGGTGGAGACCAGAAACGACAGAAAAGAATCAGGATCCTGGCTGACGATCTCACTCATGATGCCGAAAGCGCCGCTGCCCGACAAAGGGCGCATAAAGGCCATGGCCAATGATTCCGCCGGCATATTGATCAGCGAGGTCAGGGGGGTAAAGACCCTGATCAGGATATCCATGGCGCCACTGGCCCGAAACATGCCGATAGCGACAAAAATCGCCACCATGAAGGGAATGATCCGCACTGCTGTGCTGAAACCTTCCTTGGCACCCTCCGTCAAGACTTCATAAACCTTGACTCCACGCAGATACCCGTAAATAAGCAGCCCGGAAATAAGGATGGGGATGAGCCAGGCAGAGAGGGCGCCCAGGCTGTCGACACTGAAAAATGAGGTAGGTGGATGTTGGATACCCTGATACACCATGCCCACAGCAAAGGCGGCAATGAGCAGCCCGATAATAGCCTTGCCAAAGGGGCCTGGCGGAAAAAGTTCCTCAGCCGTTCCACCCGGGAGCTGATCTTCGAGCCTTTGCTGGTCCTTGGGGGGCGTTTTCGTCGCCGGGACTTCCGCTCTTGCTGCAAGGATTTTAGACATGACAATGGCGACGGTGGTGGAACAGATGGTGGCGATCAGGGATGGCACCAAAATGGCAGCTGGGCTGCTCGCCCCGGCTGCGGCCCGTACTGTTATAACACCCAGGGGCAGCAAGGTGACCGACGAGGTATTAATAGCCAAGAAAAGGCACATGGCATTGGTGGCCGTGCCCTTTTCCGGAGCAAGCTTTTCCAGCTCCTGCATGGCCTTGATACCCATGGGGGTGGCGGCATTACCCAGCCCCAGGGCATTGGCTGCCATATTCATGATCATGGCCGACATGGCCGGATGTTCGGCCGGCACATCGGGAAAAAGGCGGATCATCAAGGGCCGCACCGCCCGGGCAATGGCGCGCATGAGACCACCTGCCTCCGCCACCTTCATGATGCCGAGCCAGAGGGCCATGGGCCCGATAAGCCCAATGGCCAGCATAACCCCGGCCTTGGCCGAATCAAAGGAGGCCTTGGTCACCTCATCCATCCGGCCGGTATAGGCCGCAGTAAGGGTGGCAAGAACCACCATTGCCAGCCAGATACTGTTTATTGCCGACGGTTTCTGTTTCACAGGCTTCTCATCTCTCTTTTCACTCTTCCACAAGAATCTTTCTAATGACAGTAGCGAACATCATTTTTTCTGTCAAACTCGGCAGATTAGCTGGATCCAAAGTCAAGGCATAAAAAAAAGCCGCCTTCCCCGGGTAACGGGAAAGGCGGCTTTTAAAATAAAACAAAAGATCGTCAGAAAAAATTCTTAGCAACCTTCGATAGCTTTGGCCTTCTTGGCCTTAACTTCAACTGCGTCACCGGCCTTGAGGCTGGGGCTTTTGCAGTCAAGGGTTACGGTATTGCCATCAACGGCCTTAACCGTACATTTGGTAGAAGCTGCCATGCTCACAGAAGCAGCGCTTACGGTAAATGCCATGGCCAGTGCGAAAACTAATACTTTTTTCATGTTCATCTCCTTAAGATGTATTATTGGAAAACTCGATTTATTCCGAGCTCTTAAATACCCCCATCTACATAAGTACATACAGTTGAGTACCTAATCATTTCCCAATTGTCAAGCACGAAAATGAACGAGCATTCACTGTAGCTGGTTGTTATTTCTCGTCCAACTCCAACATGCGTTTCACTTCGCGCTCCAAGAGAGCATGGGGGACAAGACCAGGATACTTCTTCAAGACATTGTCGTTCTTATCCACCATAAAGGTCGTGGGCAGGCCAGGAATTCCACCAAAATCTGCTATGAGCTGACGGTTAAACATCAACACCGGATAATTCACGTCACTTTTTTTAATGAAACTCTCAACATTATCCTGACGATCGTCCACAGAGATGGCGACAACGGTAAAAGCACCATCGCCATACTCCTTTTGAAGGCTCATCAAGGCGGGAACCTCCTGCATACACGGCATACACCAGGTGGCAAAAAAGACCACAAGCTTGGCCTTGCCGGCATAAGTGGTACTGTCAACCATCTTATTGGTTGCAGCGTCAGCAAGATTAAAATGGGGCATCTTGGCGCCTGCCCGGGCCGTAACGCCACCAAGCAGAACAGACAGGCCGAGAAAAAATAATAAAATAGTATGGGGTTTCAGGGAAAATCCTCTCATCTTGTACATCCTTATCCATTATATTTTTTATAAAGACGGCTTTCATCTTTCAAAGTAAGTTATTTGAGGTGAAATCTACTGAAAATATTCCCCAAATGCTCTTAAAAAATTTCCAGCAAGGGCTGGAAGGCATTAATCAGACGCGCCTGACCATAAAGCCAGGCCCATTATACGCCTCTGCCTGCTACACCATTTATGACATCTAACAATCCAAAATGGCTGGTATTCTTCCTGGTGGCCTGCGGCGTTTTTTTTGCCACCATGGATTCCTCCATGGTCAATATCGCCCTGCCCTCCATCATGGCAGAATTCCAAAGCCCCCTGGCTCACACCCAAGGGGTGGTGCTCATCTATCTCCTCACCACCTCCGCCACCATGCTCTTTTGGGGCCATGTTTCTGACCGCTTGGGCCGGGAAAAGATTTACCTCGCTGGCCTGCTAATTTTCGCCCTTGGTTCTTTTCTCTGCTCCCGGGCCGGATCACTGCCTGTCATGATTCTCTACCGCTTTATCCAGGCCCTGGGCGCAGCCATGATGATGGCCAATGGCCCGGCCATGCTCAAGATGGCCTTTGGCCCTGACCAGCTTGGCCGCAGCCTTGGCCTCATGGGCATTGCCACCTCCCTTGGCCTGATGACAGGCCCGGCCCTGGGCGGTTTTCTCATCGAATATTACTCCTGGCGCACCCTCTTCCTGTTTCCGGCCCCCATCTGTGTCACCATCAGTCTGCTGGCAAAAATATTCCTCCGGCCCCGACAAATGCCGGCATCCCACCACTCCTTTGACTGGCAGGGAGGTTTCTGGTGGGTCTGCCTTCTGACGGCTTCCACCTATACCCTTACCCAGGCCGCAGCACCGCAAAAATCAATGCTGCTGCTGACAGGCGGAATTCTGTTAAGCGCCATAGCGCTTCTTTTTTTTGTGCGTCGTGAAAGCATGCTCTCAAATCTGACAGCAGGCAGTCATGACCTGCCAACCGCCATTATTCCGGCCGTGCTCGTTCGCCAAAAATCGTTGCTGATTGCTGTGGCCACGGCCGCCATGATTTTTCTCTGCCTCTTTTCCGTACTTATCCTCACACCCTTTTATCTGGACCGTGTTCTCAACCTACCGGCCTCAAAAATCGGCATCATCATGCTGGCCATTCCCATCACCGCCCTCATTACCGCCCCCCTTGCCGGGTGGCTGGCCGATTTTACCGAGGCCAGGATTGTTGCCACCAGCGGGCTTATCATCTGCACCTTTGGCCTGTATTCCTTTACCACCCTGTCCACCACCAGCAACCCCTGGCTGGTGGCCGGACGCCTGGGCTTTTTTGGCGTGGGACTCTCCCTCTTC
>JAHJKA010000032.1 GCA_018822545.1 Pseudomonadota bacterium | reverse complement strand
CTTTTGCCATGGGCAAAATAATCAGTGGGCAGGCGGACTAGGAGAATGGGAACCAGGATCAGGGTACCGACAAAGGTAAAAACGGAGCTGCCGGCCAGCCACAAGAGCAGGGTGTGGTGGGCATGAAGGAACGTGTGCAAGGCGGGTGGCAGCATGGGAAAAAGCCAGTTATTTCTGGGAGTCCAGGTCAAAGAAGCGGCGGATCATGTCGAGCTTCAACTGTTTTGTGTCTGAATGGCAGTCATCCTTAAGGTGCAGGATGGGGTTGTGCAACAGTTTATTGATGATGGCCGAGGTCAGCTTGTCAATGGCCTTAACCTCCTTTTCGGAAAGATCGAGGTTGGCCAGGGTTTTTTCCATCTCCGCCAGGCGGATTTCATCGGCTTTTTTGCGTAGATCGGTGATGGTGGGGGCCAGGGCCATGTTGCCCAGCCAGCCCAGGAATTTCAGGCCCTCGTCCAGAACGATGCGTTCCGCCTTCGTGGCCTCGGTGGCTCGGTCGGATTTGTTGATTTCAACCACCTGGCTGAGATCGTCGACATCATAGAGATAGACGTTGTCGATTTCGTTAATCTCCGGATCAAGGTCGCGGGGCACGGCAATATCGATGAAAAAGAGGGGGCGATTGCGGCGGGTGCGCATCAGGGGCAGGACCTCATCCTTTTTGAGGATGAGGTGAGGGGCGCCGGTTGAGCTCACCATGATATCCACCACCTCAAGTTGCTCGTGGAGTTCAGCCAGACTGACGGCCTTGCCCTTGAAACGTTTAGCCAGTTTGACGGCATTTTCCAAGGTACGGTTGGCCACGATAACCTCGGTACAGCCCTGGGCAACCAGATGCTCGGCAGCCAGTTCGGCCATCTCTCCGGCCCCGGCCAGCAGCACCTTCTTGTTTTTTAGATCGCCGAATATTTTTTTGGCAAGCTGAACTGCAGCGTAGCTGATGGAAACGGCTGAGGAGCCGATATTGGTTTCTGAACGCACCCTTTTGGCAGCGGAAAAGGCCTTATGGATAAGACGGTTGAGGATAACTCCTGTGCAGTTTCTCTCGGAAGCCTCTCTGTAGGCATTTTTCAGCTGCCCCAGGATCTGCGGTTCACCCACCACCATGGAGTCGAGGCTGGCGGCAACCCGGTAAAGGTGAGTGATGGCCTCGGTGCCTTGGTGCAGATAGGTGTAGGCGATGGCCTCCTCTTCTGTGAGATCGCTGGAGGCAAAAAGAAAAGAACGGATGTGGCGGGTGGATTTTTCTGGATCGGAGGAAGTGAAGATGACCTCCACCCGGTTACAGGTGGACAGGAAACAGTATTCCTCGCAGCCCGGGACCTCGGCAAGCATGGCCAGGGGCACCTCGATGTCGGGAAAGGCCAGCTTTTCGCGGACTGCCACCGGCGCCGTCTTATGGTTGACTCCGAGAATGAGAATCTGCTCAACGGACATAGGTATGGGCTCCACTGAGTAGGAAATTAACACCCCACAGGGTAAAAAGAACCGCTGCGAAACCGAGGATCGACATGATGGCTGTACGCCTACCGCGCCAGCCAATGGCAAAGCGCTGGTGCAGGAGGCCGGCATAAAGGAGCCAGGTAATGAGAGACCAAGTTTCCTTAGGATCCCATTGCCAGTAAGCGCCCCAGGCCTGTTTGGCCCACAGGGAGCCTGTCATGATTCCCAAGGTCAACATTGGAAAGCCAATGGTCAGACAGTGTTGGCTCAGTTGATCAAGGGCCTCAAGGGAGGGCAGGCGGTGATAAAAAACGCCGAAGTTTTTTTTCTTCAGCTGGCGATCTTGGATGAGGTACATGATGCCGCCGCAAAAACCCAGGGCCAAAAAGCCGTTGGCCGCAATGGCAATGGAGGCGTGGATGGGCAGCCAAAGCGACTGCAACGCGGGGGGGAGTTCATTGACAACTTGGGATGACAAGCGCGCAACGGTCATCAATGCCATGATCACCAGAGAGACAAAGGTGCCGAAATTCTTAATCTCATAACGCCAGCGAAAGGAGAGAAAGGCCCAGGTCACAGACCAGGCAAAAAAGGAGACCGTGTCATGGTGGGTGGTAAGCGGGGTGTGACCGGCGGCAATATACCGGGCGATAAGGGTGATGGTATGGAGAACACCTGCCCCAAGCAAGAGGCGCCGGGCCATGGTGCGTACTTTGCGGTTCTGGGAAGAGAAGAACACCAGATACAGCGTGGTGGCCAGAGCGTAAACGATATAGGTCCCGGTAAAGAGCATTCTTTATTCCTCGCTGTTGTTGTGGAGGTTGCGGCGGAACGTGTCGAGGCAGCTCAGGTCAACATCAGCTCCCAGGACGGCATGAAGATGGCTGCTGATGGTCTGCCAGTCCCCCTTAGTGAGTAAGCTGATCAACTCTGGGTGAAGGAGTTCTTCAAAAATAATTTTATTTTTGGCGTGGGGCAGCCCTTTGGCAAGGACCACAGGGCGCAGGCTGCCCATGAGTTCCAGGGCCAAATTATACTCGGGGCCAAATGACTTTTCAAGCTCCTGGCGCAGTCTTTTGGCAAGGGCCGGGCTTTTGCCTGCCGTGGAAATGGAGATGGTCAGATCACCCTGGCGAACAGTGGCCGGCAGAATGAAGTTACACCATTTCGGGACATCAGCGACATTAAGCAGCAGGTTGCCAGCTTGTGCCTCGGCATGGACCTGTTCCTGGACTGCTTCATCATCAGTGGCGGCAATAACCAGAAAGGAACCGGCCAGATCTCCTGGTTTATAGCCTCTGGCATACCAAGTGATGCGACCTTGAACAGCCATCATTTCCAGTTCGCTGGTTGCTTCCGGGCTGATGAGGGTGACATCGGCGCCGCATTCCAGCAGCCCCTTGACCTTGCGCAGGGCAACACGACCACCACCGATAACGGTACAAGGGCGGTTGCGGATGTCGACATTGATAGGGAAGTATGACATGATGGCCTTATTCTCACTCAAAAAGATGAAACGTTTGTTAACGAAACACTATATACCACCGTCAAAGAAATTCAACGAAAACGACAACAAGTATGGAGGAATGCCGTGTCACAGGGAAAACGTATCTGTTATTGCTTTGGTTTTTCTGAAGAGGATGTCAGGGCGGATGTCAGCACGCATGGCCGCTCAACCATTATGGAAAAAATCATGGCGGAAAAGAAGGCCGGTGCCTGCCGTTGTGCTGAAACGAATCCGGCTGGCCGCTGATGCCTGGCTGATGTCCGCCGGGTTGCGGAAGATGCCTTACGCCTTGTAAAAGAGTAAGGGGATGATGGTCATCTCAGCTGGCATCATCCCTTAGACTTACGTCGCACCCTTAGTTGACTTTTTTAAAAACTGAGGGGTACCGGTTGGCCGTTTAACAGGGCTTGGCCGTTTTTGAAGCTTGCTGCCATGGTGTATTTGCCACCAGCAAGAAGCAGGATGTTTTGTTCGATAAGCCCTTGCAGTTGTTTGCTGCTGGCCCGGGCCGCTTCTTGGTCGCATGCTGGCCCAGGGTTCTGGCTGCAGAGATTTTCTTTAAGAATGTTTTTGAGCTGGACGGCCATAAAGTGCTCGTCGGCACTGAAGTTGGCCTCGGCGCTGAGACGTCCCAGGAGAAACAGCGGGTTCATAATCACCTCGCCTTCGCCGTCAAAGGCTATGTGGCCAGTGGCCAGACCGGCCCCTTCCGGACTTGCCAGAGAAAAATTTTCTATTCGGATCTTCGGTGATTTGGCCAGCAGGGCGCTGGCCTGACTGCTGAGGATGCTTACGGCCATGACTTCGCTTTTGCCGGGATCGGTCTGCAGGGCCTTATAGGCCTCGGTGAGTTTGGCCACGGCCTGGGCGTCCAGATTGGTCAGACT
>JAHJKA010000031.1 GCA_018822545.1 Pseudomonadota bacterium | reverse complement strand
CTCAAACGAAACTTATGCCCTTGCGGTACAAGAAGTTGTTGTTTGTGTAGTACAATTCATGGCCGATTCAGCGACATGCTGAATCGGCCTTTTTTTTGGTGTAGAGGGACAATGATGGCAACGGATTTTATTGAGGTGGTGGCTTTCCATACATGGTCAAGATCGACGGCGCCTCCATCCTCTGCATCCCCTGCCAGAATCTTTAAAAGACTTGAGCTACGGAATCCACGGAACACACGGAAGTGGTGTTTTTTATACTTCCGTGCTTTCTGTGGATTCCGTGGCTAAGATTCTTTTTTTCTGCCTTTGTGTTTTGCTCAATCCAGCCCTACTTATTCTGCAGATCAAACATGGTCCAGGCCAGGGAGATGAAAGGGGCGATAAAGAGGGTGGAGATGATGAGGGAGTTTCGCTGGACTTCCTTGTTGCCGGCAAGATCGGCAAGCCAGGAGAATGATGGATTAGCCGAGATGATGGAGGCTGAGAGGGGCAACAACAGAGCAAGGAGAATAACAATACAGAGCTCGCTGATGAGCAGTCTTTTTACAAAAAGCTTGATACCGTTCAGGGTGGTCCGTACCCAGAGAAGGCGGTTGTATTCCTTCCTGATCTCAATAAATTCAGTATGAACCTGTTTTGAAAAGACAATGGCTTGTTTTGTTGATTCGTTTTTGTTTTCTTTAAGCAGAAGGCGGGCCTGCTGATTCTTTTGAATGATTGCCAGGAGGGAGATCTGAAAATTTTTGAATAAATTTTTATACTCGTATCCCTTCCAGAAGGAAATATAACCATCCAAACGCCGGGTAAGGTGCTCAAGTTCCAGCGTCAAGCGGTCGGAATTGTCTTTTCGTAATCTCCGGCAGGTGAAAAACATACCGTTGCTTCGCTCTGAGACATCCAGAAGGTCGAAATAACTTTTGCGGGCCAGCTGTTTTTCGAGCTGTTCAAGATTTGCGGTGTTCTCCTTATGACGGCGGTCATTTTCAGGCAGCCACACATCAAGGGCCATAGCTTCCTGTTGAGCACTGTTTAGATTTTTGTCGGCATCAATGGCAATGACGGCATACTGCTGGCTGAGAATTTCTTCAGTCAGGCCCTGGATGGGGAGCAGTTGCGGGTCCAGCAGGGCCTTCATGAAGATCTCTTTCTGGCCAACAATCAGGTTGCGTAACTGCTTGAATTCCCGGTCACTCAAACCTTCACGGACAGCAAGCTGGACGCGTCTGTACTGGATGTCCAGGCAGTCATAATCAGCCTTCAAGGCATTGGCAACAGCCTCTTTGGCATTCCAGAAATCCTTGGAAAGTTCATAGTAGCGTGACAGAAGAAGATTGCAGTAGATGATCTCCCGAGCCTGATGGGCGAGGTTACGCGCCTCATTGAGGTGGCGCAGCATATCACTTGGCCTGTTTAACTCCAGGGCACAGAAAGTTAGGGCAATATTGGCGGCAAAACGGTCACCATCTTTTCTTTTAGTTTCTTTTTCGAGGATATCAACGGCCTGCTCAAGCTCACCGACGCGCAGACAATCGAGTCCGAGGTGGAGATTTCGGTTGTCAATTTTTATGCGATCGGAGAGGTAGAGTGAATCCCACTGGCTGTATCCAGAGAAAACATAATTCCAGAGAAAACGGGGCTGGAAAATCGCCGTGAGATCAAAAAAAGAAATGAAGGTGAGAAGTTGAGGGTTTTTACGAATTTGGGCAGTGTTGACCCCTGCCGCCAGCTCAGCGACAAGGGCGGCGTTCTCTGGGAAAACCTCTTTATAGGTGTCGTTAAGTTCGGCAAAAGTGAGGTAGCCGACGTCAGCAAGGCCCCAAGAAGACATGGCTAAAGACTTGCTGGGGCAGCGGGATGGGTGGTGGGATGTCATACTGCAGTAAAAACATTCCGTCCCTTTACCTGACACGGGAAGTGCTCTAAAGGCGAGCAGTTTTGGTGTTTTGCCAACATCATGGTCAAAGAAAATGACTCTGCTCAGGCCCGAGCCATCAGACTGGATCTTGTGGGCTGGAAATTGATCAATCGTACGGGCCAAAGCCTGCCATTTTTCCTCAAGAGCTTGCGAGATGTAGAGAACCTCCTGGTGCAAGGTGTCAAAAACGGTGTTGTCAGGAAGCCTGTCCGTGATTTCTAGAACACCATAGGGCAATAAATCAACGACGATCTGGAGAGGGCAGGGGCCGCTGGCCGACGGCCAGTTATGTTCTTTCTTGCTGTTTTCGAGAGCAGTCAACAGGTCGGCAAAGGCTAGTAAGCCCTGGGGAAAGGTGAATACAAGCAGCTCATCGCAGCTTAATTCAGATTCCGAACCATGCCCCCGGAGTTCATTGCGCAAGAAATCGATAAAAGGGAGCCAGCGGTTCCCTAATATTTTTTCACCTTGCTGAGCAAGGGTGCGGATGGTGAGAAGAAGTGTCAGGTTAGGTGCCATTGTCTCGACTGCTGTGGTGGAGTTTTATTGTAATAAACCTGTATTCCTGCCAAAAGAAAAAGAGTGGGCAATTTTTTATGTGGCGTTGTCAAAACAGCATCAGCACTGGCTGAGAATGCTTTTTGCCTCCATGTTTGACGGATCCAACTGGAGGGCCTTGCTGGCACATTTGTCGGCGCGAATTAACATGCCCATCGCCAGATAGCTTTGGGCCAGAGCTATGAGGAGCTCGACATCCTCTGAAAATTTTTGCACGGCTTTTTCCAGATAAGCACTGGCTTGGTTATGCTGGCCTTTCTCCTGAAGGGCCATGCCTAAGCATTTATGAATGGAGAGTCGGTGAGGGGTATGTTTGAGAATATCTTTATAGCATTTGATGGCTAAATCAGGAATACCATTGCTGCCGGCCATCATTGCGATCTTCTCGAGATTCTCCTGATTGCTTGCATCATGCTTTAACAGCAGGCGTAAAACCTTTTCTGCTTTTTGGGGCTGATTCTTTTGAATGAGCAGGTCGGCAAATTTAAAGGCCCGGTCACTATGCCGGGGACTGATGTCCATTGCTTTGCTGTAAAAATCAATGGCTTTATCAAGTTTGCCCTGGTGCAGGTAAAGTTGGCCCAGGTAGTGGTACGAGGTGACATCAAGGCGGTTGAGGTCAATGGCCTGGGTGAATTGGGAAATGGCCTGTTTGATGTTTTTCACCTTAATAAAGAGGCGGCCAAGTTCCCTATAGGGACGGGATAGATTGCGGTTGGCCTTGGACGCATCGAGGGCAAGATGGAGGGCCTTTTTGATGTCGCCGCTTTCCTCGGCTAATCGAGATTCTCTGAGGAGTTGGGTCGTGAGGTCTGGGTTCTTTGCCTTGTCGAGAAGTTCATTAATTTTGGTCTCCAGGGAGGCCGTGACAAAGGGTTTGGTTAAATAGGCGTCTACATCGTGTTCGGCCGCCTCTGCCACCACTTCCTTGTTGGCGTCAGCGGTGATCATTAGAAAAGGGATATCACGGAGCAGCTTGTCGGCCCGCATGAGATGAAGAAGCTCGGTGCCGCTCATATAGGGCATGTTGTAATCACAGATAATAAAATCGATACCGTGATTCTTTTGATTCAAGATTTTCCAGGCTTCTTTACCGTGGGGGGCCTCGTGCAATTTTTTCCCGTATTTGATCAGTTTGAGCATGGCACGCACAGAACGGCGCATGTTGTCCATGTCGTCAACGATCAAAAAATTCATATTTTGTGGGGTCAGAGAAGTCATCAAGTCCACTTATGCTAAAAAATGAGGCTGGTTACCAGGGACAGATGGGTAGTTCCACAAAAAAACAACTGCCCTGCCCCTCACGTCCTTCAACCCAGATTCTTCCTTGATGCAGCTCCACAGCAAGGCGGCAGAAATGGAGGCCCATACCGGTACCGACCAGGGTGTCTTGGTGGCTCGACAGTCGGGCGTATTTGTCAAAGATAGTCTCGCTCATCTCCGCCGGGATGCCGGGGCCTTCATCCACAAGCATGAAGACAATATGTTTAGTATCCAGGCGAATGCCCGCGGTAATTTTTGTCCCGGAGCTGGAATAGCTCACGGCATTGGCGAGAATATTCTGAAAAACGCGGAGGATCAGGGTGCGGTCGAGGCGTAAGGTCGGCAGTTCGATGGTGCCCTCCTCATTGTGGACGATGTCGATGTTTTTAAGGCGGGCAATGGCACGGATGGTAGAAAGGGCCTCGCTAAGGAGATCATGAGGCTTGACGTCTTCCAAGAGCAGTTGCTGTTTGCCATCAGATATTTTATCGACGCTGACCAGGTTACTCACCATGCGCACGGCCCGGTCGCAGCCAATCTGGGCTCCTTCAAGAAATTCTTTATTATCATCAGGTATCGAGTAGGAAAGAATATCGAGATTAGCGATGACCTCGGCCAGGGGGGTTTTTAAATCATGGATAAGCATGCTCGACAGTTGGCTGCGTAACTCCTGTTGGCGCTGAAGCTCCTTATTACGCTTGCGCAGGGTGGAGCGCTGCTTGGTCAGTTTGCTCTGCAGATCTTCGAGGACCAGGCCCCAGATAATGATACTGCTGAAGTGAAGAAGGAGCTGAACGTCTTGCTTGAGCAGGTCACGATTACCTGCCTTATCGGAGACATTGATGGTGCCAGCCACCTTGTCCTTGTGGAAAATAGGGACACAAAGCAGAGAGTTTTTCTTATAGGTACCGCCAGCCCGCATGGGGAAACGCTTGTCTTTAGAGATGTCTTCAATAAAAAGGGGTTTGCCTTCCCGGGCAACCCATGAGGCGACAAGGTCTGCGTCAAGAGGCTGTTTTTTGCCGATAATGACAGTCCTGGTCGCAGCACAAACAACCAATTGCCGTCTTTCAAGGACCATGATCGAACCTTGCTCGGCGCCAAGGTAATCAAGAATGAGAGCGAGGATTTTGTCCATCTTCCGTTCGGAAGGATGCTCTGTGCCGTTCATGGTATCGGCAATCTGCAGGATACAGTCAAGAAGACGTATCGCGACCTCGGGATCGGAAACAGCATGAGGGCTCAAGGCTTTCATGGGCATAAAATGTCTATATTTCAGGTTTGCAGAAGATGGCCGATGTGGCCAATATCCAAGATAACTCCTCAGAATATGAAGAAATTACAAGAATAGCTTACAACATGTGGCGGGAGAAAAGAAAGTTGAGAAATGAAAAGTCAGGAAATAAGAATTTGAGAAATGGATAAGGCGAGAAATAAGTATTTGAAGAATAAGAATTTGAGAAGAAGGGGATTTTATCTATGAAGATTATTCCTCTTCCTGATTTCTCAAATTCTTATTTCCCAAATTGGTAAAACTTGCTCGTGAAGGGACGTCTTGATCGCTGAAGTCGGCGGCAAGAACATCAATAGTTGTCGGCATTAAGCAGACGGATGTTCTGGGCCTCAACCTTGGCTGAATCCCTGGTGGTGGGGACAATCTGGAATTCGAAAATCTTACCGTGCTGGGTAAAGACATGGGCTTCCTGCTCATGGGCAGACTTTGAGCAGTGGAAAAATACGGTCTGGGCCCTGAGACCTTTTTCGCCGAAATAATAATAACGAAAGAAGCCAAAACCACGGTCAGTTTTATAGGTAGCAACCGTGCCGCGATGCCAGTTGTCACCTTCGATATCACCATAAAAGGGGAGGAGGCCCGGAATCAGGAAGCCGGAAAGATAAATATCGGCTGCTTCGCGGAGATCATTGCTGACATTGTTAAAACCGATAATTTCTACTCGACACCCTTTGTTTTGGAGGGCGGTTACCAGTCGGATAAAATCACCATCGCCGGTGAGGAGAATGATACGGTCAAGATTACGTGACTGTAAAATGGCGTCAATGGCCAGATCCATGTCAGCATTGGCCTTGGTGGTAACAACGCCTTCATCATCAACATAATGTTTGACATATTTTTTGATGACCTTGAAGCCGCATTTGCGCAGAACATCGTGATAGGCATAAAGTTTGTTGCGGTAATCCGAGTCTTCTAAAGTCCGTTTTTGATCTTCAGCAAGGTAGGAGTTGGCGCGGAGCATGATGGAGTTGTTGGCGTTGGCGAGGTCGACCAGGATGTCGTATCGCATGCCATACCCACCACAGAGACGGATGTTTTCAGCATCTACATAGATTCCAGTTTTAAGCATGATTTCAGTAAGTTTGCGTAAGATTTTTATGAAACGAAACGTGTTTTTGTTTTCAAAAATGAACAGCAAGTAAACATTATTTTATAAAGTAAGTCCTGCATGAACGATTGGCCGCTCATGCAGGAGATGTGTTTCTCCACTCCCTTATGTCGAGCGCATACTTTTTTGATTTTATTCCCATTCAATGGTGCTCGGCGGCTTGGAGGATACATCAAGCACCACCCTGTTTACGCCCCGAACTTCATTGATGATACGGTTAGAGATACGACCGATCAATTCATAGGGCAGCTTAGACCAGTCAGCGGTCATGGCATCGAGACTATCAACGCAGCGCAGGGCAATAACATTTTCATAGGTGCGTTCGTCACCCATAACGCCGACGGTCTGGATGGGCAGAAGGACGGCAAAGGACTGCCACACTTTACGATACCAGCCGCTTTTTTTCATCTCTTCCAGCACAATGACATCAGCCTGACGCAGGATGTCCAGCCGTTCTCTGGAAACCTCACCCATGATGCGAATGCCGAGGCCAGGACCGGGGAAAGGCTGGCGGAAAACAGCCTCATCAGGCAGGCCAAGCTCCAGGCCCAAAAGGCGAACCTCATCTTTGAACAGTTCCCGAAGGGGCTCAATGAGATCGAGTTTCATAATATCCGGCAGGCCGCCGACATTATGGTGGGACTTGATGACGGTGCCGCCGTCCAAGGCCACACTTTCGATAACATCAGGGTAAAGGGTGCCTTGGGCCAGATACTTGACATTACCAAGCTTCTTGGCCTCTTCCTCAAAAATTTTAATAAACCCGTAGCCGATCTTTTTCCGCTTGATTTCCGGATCGACAATACCTTGCAGTTCGTCAAGGAAATAGTCGACGGCATCAATATCAAGGACCTTGAGATGGGTGGTCTCGGCAAAGAACTTCAGCAGGGAGGCCGTTTCATTGGTGCGCATCAGGCCGTTGTTGACATAGATGCAGGTAAGCTGGCTGCCAATGGCGCGGTGGATCAGGGCGGCAGTGACCGCCGAGTCAACACCGCCGGACAGGGCGCAGATGACCTGATCGCTGCCCACCTTCTGTTTGATGGCATCCACGGTGGTGTCGATGAAGGAACCCATGGTCCATAAGGGGCGGCATTTGCAGAGGGTGAAAAGGAAATTACGGAGAACGTCGGTGCCAATTAAGGTGTGGGCCACCTCCGGGTGAAATTGTACACCCACGAGCGGCCTGCTCTCGTGGCGGATAGCGGCATAGGGTGAATGCTCGCTTTGGGCAGAGACGCTGAAGTGGTCGGGCAATTTTTCAATGCGGTCGCCATGACTCATCCACACCTGGCATTCATCCGTATTACTGTCCAACCCGGTAAAAAGGCCGTCATAATATTTGATATCAAGAACAGATTTGCCAAATTCCCGTTTCTGGGCCTTTTCAACCACGCCGCCCATCTCCTGCACCATAAGTTGGGCGCCGTAGCAGATGCCAAGGATGGGCAGATCAAGTTCAAAAAGGCCTGGGTCGCATTTGGGGGCGCCAGTATCATAGACCGAGCGGGGACCACCGGAGAGAATGAGGCCGGAAGGTTTCAGCTCTTTGATTTTGGCAAGGGCGGTATAGTAGGGATGGATTTCGCAATAAACCTTCTGTTCTCTGACCCGGCGCGCGATGAGCTGGGTGGTTTGGGAACCGAAATCTATGATAAGTATTTTTTCGCTATGAATGTTCATGGTTTGTTTTCTTGTATAAGGTTGAGGAAAAAATTTACTGGCATGGCTAGCCGAGTCTGTAGTTTGGGGCTTCCTTGGTGATAATCACGTCATGGACATGGCTCTCACGCAGACCTGCGGTACTGATCTGGACAAAGCGCGCCTTGGCATGAAGTTCCTTGATATTCGCGGCACCTACATATCCCATACCAGAACTCAAACCGCCCATGAGTTGATAGATGATCTCGGTGAGCGGGCCTTTATAAGGAACCTTGCCCTCAATGCCCTCGGGGACGTATTTTGTACTCTTCTCCTGGAAGTAGCGGTCGCTGCTGCCCTGTTGCATGGCACCCAGAGAACCCATGCCGCGATAGCCCTTGTAGCTTCTGCCCTGGTAGAGGAAGGTGTCGCCGGGGGATTCGTCGGTGCCGGCAAAGAGGCTGCCGGCCATGATGGTGTCGGCACCAGCACCGAGGGCCTTGGTGATATCGCCCGAGTGTTTGATGCCGCCGTCGCCGATAATGGGGACGCCGTATTGGTTGGCGATGCGGGCACAATTATAAATTGCTGTCATCTGTGGCACACCGACACCGGCGACAATCCGGGTGGTGCAGATGGAGCCTGGGCCAACGCCGACTTTAACGCAGTCTGCGCCGGCTTTGATCAGGGCCTCGGTGCCATCTGCGGTGGCAACATTTCCGGCAATAACCTGGAGGTTGGGGAAGACATTTTTGACGGCCCTGACGGCGTTTAAAACATTCTTGGAATGGCCATGGGCAGAGTCAAGGGTGATGACATCAACGCCGGCGTCAATCAGCATGGCAATGCTTTCCATGGGAGTGCCAATGCCGATGGCTGCACCGACCCGCAGCCGACCAAGGGAATCTTTGGCGGAATTGGGGTACTTTTTAATCTTCTCAAGATCCTTGATGGTGATCAGGCCAACGAGGGCACCCTTGTCATCCACCACCAGCAATTTCTCAATGCGATGTTCGTGGAGCAGGGCCTTGGATTGCTCCAAGGTGATACCAGCTTTCGCCGTTACCAGATTTTTATAGGTCATAACATCTTTGACCCGCAGGCCGGGGTCAGAGACAAAGCGCAGGTCACGGTTGGTGACAATCCCCACCAGTTTCTTGTTTTTTAAAACAGGCACCCCGGAGATGCGGAAGGTGGCCATGATGTCCTGAACTTCGGCAACAGTACTGTCTTCAGTGGTGGTAACCGGATCAATGATCATTCCTGATTCAGATTTTTTAACCTTTTTTACCTGGAGCACCTGCTCAGCGATGGACATATTCTTATGGATGATGCCGATGCCTCCTTCCCGAGCCAAGGTAATGGCGGCGCGATGTTCGGTGACGGTATCCATGGCTGCGCTGACGATGGGGATGTTAAGGGAGATTTCTTTGGTCAGTCGACAGCTTAGGTCAACGGCGTCGGGCAATACTTCGGAAGGGCCGGGCACAAGGAGAAGGTCGTCAAATGTGTAGGCGTGTTCAATGGTCTCTGATAACATTTTATATCCTTTGAATGGAGAGCTGTAGGTGCGCTAAGGGGAAGGCACCCTGATTTTTATTAAGATTCAGTTTCCCAGCCAGATGGTGTATTCTTTTTTTTAAATAAAAATCGCTGAACTTGATTTTTGGTGCCAGCAAAACAGGATAAAAAAAAGATTTGCTTCCCGGTCCATGTGCCAGTATATCATCATCTGGATTTACAATGGTGAATTCCGGGGCGCTAAGGCCTGTTGTCACACTTTGATTTTTGTTAAAAAAAAAGAAAAGGCCTGCATCCATCGCAGGCCGTTCTTAATCAATTAATTTCTATGTTGTATATCAACCCTGATAATCCCCAGTCAAGACTGATTGAAAAAGCAGTTGCTGTTCTCAAGCATGGCGGCATCATCTGTTATCCTACGGATACGGTGTATGGTATTGGCTGCGATATCTTTAATCAGAAGGCTGTTAAGCGCTTACATCAGATAAAAGGTCGCTCAAAAGAAAAACCCTTTAGTTTCATGTGCTGTGACCTCAAAGATGTCAGCACCTATTGCTCCCTGTCAAATGCCGCTTACCGGGTCATGAAGAAGAATCTGCCCGGGGCCTATACCTTTGTTTTACCGACCATGAAAATTGTTCCAAAAATCATGATCACCAAGCAAAAAACGGTGGGTATCAGGGTGCCGGAAAGCCCAATCTGTCAGATGCTTGTCCAGCTTCTTGGCAATCCCATTGCTACCACCACCGCTGCCATTGATGGGGAGGAACTCCCCTCATCCGCCTTTGAGGTGGAGCTGCTCTTCGGCAATCAGGTGGATGAGATTATCGATGGCGGTGATGTCTTTCCCATGCCCTCTTCTGTGGTTGATTTGACTGGCCCGGAGCCCATCGTGCTGAGGGAGGGGAAGGGCGATACCTCCCATTTTCGGTAATGCTATCTTGAGCAAAAAATCGTCTTATTCACGATACCCCTAGGTTCTTTTTAGCCTTTCTTAACCAGAGGATCCTTCAGGGATTTGCTCATAGTGAAGTGGATGGTCTTACGGGGCGGAATATGCATGATTTTGCCGGTACGCGGATTCTTGGTGGATCTGGCTTTACGCTGGCGGATACTGAAACTGCCAAAGCCTCTGATCTCAACGCGCCGTTCTTCGGCAAGGGCTTGGGTAATTGTATCAAGCATGATATCAATGGCCTGACTCACATCTTTTTTGAGGTAGCCTTCCATCTTCTCGGCAACCGCATCAATAAGGTCTCTCTTTAACATTCTCTCTCTCCAAAAAAAATAGTACCACTGACAGGCCTTGTTTAATGATGTCAGCAACTATTGTTTAACTGTTCCGTGCGAAACTGCAATAAAATCATGCACTCTGTTGGGGAGGTTTCCAATCCCCAGGATCAAAGCGCCTTGGCGTCATTTTTTATGTAAAGCTGTTTTTGCTTGGGCTTAGTGCGTAACCAGGGAAGCGGTGCCATCCCATTCATAGGAGAGAATGGGTTTTGCCAGTGACAGATGCCCCCAAAGGCGCTGCGGGTTTTTTCCCAAGAGCATACCGAGTATGGAATTACCCTCCTCCGGAGGATAGACAAGTTTGGGAAGCTCTTCGTCCATATTGGCGAGGCTGGCTGCCAGGCGCACGGCATCGTTGAAATTCCCCAGTTCGTCAATGAGGCCATATTCTCGGGCCTGTTCGCCGGAGAAAATCCGGCCATCTGCTATCTTTTTTACGTCTTCAATATTCAGGGATCGGCTCTCGGCAATATCAGCGACAAACTGGCCATGCACCGAGTCGATCAGGTTCTGTAGTAGGGTGAGCTCTGCCTCGGTGAGGGCGCGATCAGGCGAGCCCATATCTTTGAACTGACCACTTTTAACAACCTGGCTTTGGTAACCAATTTTATTAAAAATCTGTTCCAGGTTGGCGAATTTGATAATAACACCCATGCTCCCGGTGAGGGTGCCTGGGGCAGCCACAATTTTCTCAGCACCGATGGCAGCGTAGAAACCACCGGAAGCAGCCACCGAACCCATGGAGGCCACCACTGGTTTTTCCTGACTCAAGCGCTTGATCCCCATGAAGAGTTCCTGGGAGGCGCCCACAGCACCACCCGGGCTGTCAATGCGGACAACAACGGCCTTGATGCCTTTTTCTCGACTAAAGGCCAAAATGTCGGCCAGGGTTTCTTCAGCATCAGTGATGACGCCTTTTATTTCGATAACACCAATGGAGTTGCTGACCCCAAGGAGAAAATTATTTTTTTGCTGAAGCATGGAGGAAACAAAAAAGGTTATTCCGCCAAAAAACATGACTGTGAGCGCGGCCATGAAAAAGAGGCCGGTGAGCACAGGATGCCGTTGATGGAATAACCTTTCTGGTGACATATGAAATATCCGTTTGAGAATGAGAGCTTATTCTTCGTCCTTGTTGTCAAGTCTGGACTGGAAAAGATCACCCAAAGTGGATGGTCCGCTCTGTTCGTCTTTTTTGTAGTCGTTCATGCTTCCTTCGCCAGGAGCATCGGTCAGGGCCTTAATGGACAGTCCGATTTTGCGATCCTTGGCAGAGACATTGATGACCTTGGTTTCTAAGGTATCACCGACATTATACATACCGACCGGGGTTTCGATTTTTTCTTTGCTGATTTCAGATACATGAACCAGACCCTCGATACCTTCTTGAATCTCAACAAAAATTCCGAAATCAGTAATGTTGGTGATTTTGCCGTCAACAGCAGTTCCCACCGGATATTTCTCGATGGTTGCTTGCCATGGATCAGGCTCAAGCTGTTTGATGCCCAGGGAGAAACGCTCGTTCTCACGGTCAATCTTTAAGACAACGGCCTGGATGGTGTCGCCTTTGGCAAACTTCTCTGAAGGATGCTTGATGCGCTCGGTCCAAGAAAGATCAGAAACATGGATAAGACCGTCGATGCCTTCCTCAATACCGATGAAGATACCGAAGTCGGTGATGTTCTTGATCTTACCTTCAATGATGGCGCCCACGGGATAATTTTCGGCAACCAGGTCCCAGGGGTTAGGCTGAAGCTGCTTCATGCCCAGGGAGATGCGTTTGGCATCGGCGTCGATGTTAAGGATGGAGACTTCCACCTCGTCACCAGCGGCAACGATTTTGGAGGGATGCCGGGTCTTTTTGGACCAGGACATCTCGGAAACATGGATGAGACCTTCAACGCCTTCTTCCAGTTCAGCAAAAACGCCGTAGTCGGTAATGCTGACCACCTTACCCATGGCTTTGCTGCCGATAGGATAACGTTTCTCCACGGTTGACCATGGATCTTCCTTGAGCTGCTTAACGCCGAGGGAGACCTTGTCGGTATCTTTATCGAATTTAAGGATTTTAACCTCTACATCCTCGCCAACTTTGAAGAGCTTGGAAGGATGGGAGACGCGACCCCAGGAAAGATCGGTGATGTGGCAAAGGCCGTCAAGTCCGCCCAGGTCTACAAAAATACCATAATCGGTAATGTTGGTGATGGATCCAGTAACAATGGAGCCTTCTGCCAGGTTGGAGCGCATATCTTCGCGGAGCTTCTTGCGAGCCTCTTCAAGGATGGCGCGACGGGAAATAACAACGTTGTTGCGTTTTTTATTATATTTAAGGATCTTGAAGTCAAAAGACTCGCCGATGAGGGCGTCAAGATCTTTAACTGGACGGAGGTCGATCTGGGAGTAGGGCAGGAAGGCGGGTACGCCGATATCGACGGAAAGACCACCTTTAACACGGTTGTCAATGCGGCCCAGGATGGTGCCGTCGTCTTCCTGAATTTTAGCAATGTCTTCCCATACTTTGATGCCGATGGCTTTTTCACGGGAAAGTCGCAGGCCGCCTTCGCCTTCACGTCTTTCAACATAGACATCGAAAATGTCACCGATCTTTACGGCGATCTGTTCACCATCATGCTTGAATTCGTTGAGCATGATCTCGCTTTCTGATTTGTCACCGCAATCAACAATAGCGCAGTTGTCATTAAGGTCAACAATGGTGCCTTTAACGACATCGCCTACGGATACTACTACGAGCTCTTCAGCATTAAAGAGTTCGGCAAAGCTCATTTCTTCTGTGTTTTCTGTTTCAATATTACCCATTTGACAAGTTCCCCACTAACCAGTGAATAAAGTCCTTAGAACCAGTGGTTAGCTATGTGTGTTGAAAAAACAAAATGCCTTGCCGATCGCATATAATCGGTAGGCACCTTGAAGAAAAAACACGAAGCTGGTTCCAGGTGAAAGAGGTCTTATACCAAAGCCCAGAGGGAAAAAGCAACCAGAAATTATGGCTTTGGCTTGCTTTGTTGTCTTTTATTTTTCTTTTAAGAAGGGGTGGCGTTCGAAATAATCGGCAAGGATCCGGGCATGGTCAAAGGCCAGGGCCGGAAAGTCTGCGGGCTGAAAGATTGTGGCCTGGCCAGCATCATCACCAGCCCTCAAGACGCCTGAGCCTACTGCGGAGTAGACGGTGGTAATGGTGTGAAGCCTGCTGTCGCGGGCCGGATCGGAATAGGCGTGAAACTGTTTGAGGTCGGTTAGCTTAAGACCGGTTTCTTCTTCGGCCTCGCGGCTTGCGGCCTGCTCCAGGGTTTCGCCGTAATCGACAAACCCACCGGGCAGGGCCCAGCCGTGGGGCGGATTTTTGCGTTCGATGAGAACAATACCGCCATGGAAATGGATGATGATATCCACAGTGGGCACCGGGTTACGGTAGGCTAGAGGGTGACCGCAGTTTTGACAATGCATGGGGGGAGGGAAGGGGGGAGAGGGGTGACGTCTCGATTGCCTAGGGCGCAGAGTGCTTCAATCTCCTTCCAGCTTTTCACCGTGGGGAGGTTGTGCCGATTTTTATTCCAGGGCTGGTTATAGACAATGGCGGTGATGCCGTGGGCCGCGATATCTTCACAGGTTTCAAAACGGTCATCAATAAAATAGCTGATGCCCAGTTCCTTGATATGGTCAATCTTACCGTTATGGTCCCCCATGGCAACCAGGCGTGCCTCAGCCATAATTTGTGGACCAAGGAGGGCTTCGAGCCAGTCAAAGATGGGTTTACGGTTTGGGCGGGCAGTGACAAAGGTCAGGGGAGCATGGTGGGCAAATTGTGCAAGCACGGCCACGGCATTTTCCATGGGCAAAAGTTTGTTTTGGAGGGGGGCATCGAGAAGGCGCAGAAAAATTGAATCAATGATGTCAGGGTCGATGGCCAGACAGTTTTCCACGGTAAATTCAGTGATCTGCTCAGGGGCTATGGAAATATGATGCTCTTGGTCGGCCAACCGAATAAAAGCCTCCATGGTGTCTGCCACCACGCAGTCGATATCAAAGCCGATCTGGTCTGGATAAATGGGGTGGTGGATGTGAGTCATGCCTCTTGTTACTCTGTTTTTTGGGAAAGAAAAAGGATTGAAAATCTTAAAAAACGTCTTTTGTTACAAGATAAAAAAGAGACGGGGAAAGATCCATAAATGATGGGATAGCCCCCCAATATTTTTCTGTCGGCAACTTTTAAATCTAGCGCTTGTACGAATAATACGTTTGTTTGTGCGGGTTTTTTTGTTTGTAACGACGGGAACATAATATTTTAAAAGCCGTTCTTGTAGGGCAAAGGCTGCGCTATAAAGACCTTGTCTCAAGGAAATGGTTATAATTTAATTGTTAATGGGATATTTTTTTGTGCTTTTCGATGAAGTATACTTTCTTGGAGTTCAGGGGTATACAACAATGAATACGTAAAAATGCCGATAAACGACAAGGCTCTTCTTGACAAAATGAGTGCTTGCGGGCATATTCGCTCCATATAAATGCCGTAGAGCAACCTTTGGAAAATGCGATCTATTTTTTTACTCAATGAGTAAGTAACGCATTGATTTTTTAATATTTCCCCCTATTTATTTTTATGAAACTTCCTCCACTTACAATCGCCGGTCTGACTGCCCCGATTCCTCTTGTTCTGGGCGGCATGTCCGTTCGTGTTTCCACCTCTGCTCTGGCTGCTCCGGTTGCCGAGTGCGGCGGTATCGGCACTATTGGTGCCTCGGTGATTCCTTTGGATGAAGTTCGGGCAGAGATCCGTAAGGCCAAAGAGATGACCAAGGGAATTATTTCGGCAAATATTATGTATGCCATGAAAAATTTCCACGAAACGGTCCTGGCGGCCATTGAAGCTGGCGTGGACATGATTGTCACCGGAGCTGGATTTTCCCGAGATATATTCAAGATCGGCAAGGAGACAAACACACCCATTATATCCATTGTTTCCTCGCCGGCATTCGCCAGGCTTGCCGAAAAATTGGGAGCCGCCGCCATTGTGGTCGAGGCCAAAGAGGCTGGCGGCCATCTGGGCACCGATGTTTCTCTGCGGGAGCTTTTCCCTGAGGTCAGGAAGGTGGTCACCAAGGTGCCTCTTATTGCCGCAGGTGGTATCACCAATGGCTATGAAATGGCAGAGATGATGGACAAATATGGTGCTGATGCAGTGCAGGTCGCCACCCGTTTTGTGTTGACCAAAGAGTGCCCGGTTGATGATCGATTTAAGCAGGCCATGCTGGAAGCTGAAAAAGATGACGTTGTTCTTACCTCCTCACCGGTTGGTATGCCTGGCCGCGCTCTGAATACGCCCTTTGTCCGCCGTCTGGCGGCCGGGGAGAACATGAAGAGCAAAGAGTGCCGTTGGAAATGCCTGAAAAAATGTGATCATCATTACTGTATTGCCGAAAGATTGATGGCGGCTGTTGAAGGTGATTATGAAAACGGGCTCTTCTTTAGTGGTGAGAACGTCTATAAGATCAAAAATATTCTTACTGTCAAAGAGGTCTTTGACCAGTTTGTCCGGGAGGCTGAGTCAGTCTATAAAGAGTAGCTGCTCATCATGCGTTACGGCTCACCTGAGGCGCTGGTGCAGTCTTTCCTCCCCGTCGTTCCCTTTTTTTTCTGCACTTACTAAACGGTGAAGCTGTGTTTGCAGACATTTCCTGCCCGGCAGGAGGTGCCCCCTGCAAACTTCACCTATTAATGTGAGAAATATTCCGTGAGTAAAAACAGTATAAATCGTCCCTATGAGGAGATTACTCCTCTCATCGTTGGGCCTGACGAACATGCAATATCCCTGGCCGATTTTGATCGGGATGCCCTGCAGGTCATGCGGCGTCTCCAGGAAGCCGGACACACCGCGTATCTTGTCGGTGGCGGCGTTCGGGACCTCTTTCTTGGCAAAACGCCCAAGGATTATGATATTTCCACCGACGCCCGTCCCGGTGAGTTAAGGAAGATTTTCCGTAACAGCCGTACCATTGGTCGGCGTTTTCGTCTGGTGCAGGTTTTTTTCCCCGGCAATAAGATTATTGAGGTTTCCACCTTCCGCTGTCGTAGTGAATATGACTTGGAAGGCAAGGACGTGGTTCTTGCCGCCAACAATACCTATGGTGACGAACGCGATGATGCCTTTCGCCGTGATCTCACCATTAATGGTCTTTTTTATGAAATAAAAAATCAGACCATTATCGATTATGTCGGCGGGGTTCAGGATCTCAAGGATCAGGTGGTTCGGATTATCGGTGATGCAAGACGTCGTATCAGCCGTGATCCGGTGCGGATGATGCGGGCTGTACGCCATGCGGCCCGTAGCTGTTTTCGGATTGAAGAACAGACCTGGGAGGCTATTAAGGCCCACACGGAGGCCTTAGCTGTCTGCCCGGTATCCCGAGTTCGTGATGAACTTTTTAAGGATCTTCGCGGAGGAGCCAGCTCTTTGTGGCTGAAAATTGCTGCGGACTGCGGCCTTTTGAGTGTGCTGATCCCTTGTTATAAAGGGATGCTTGATGCGCCCATGGTCACTTCCCTCCAGAGTTACCTCGCCGTTACAGATAGACTTTGGGCGAAAGGGGTTGTCTTTGAGGATGATGTCTATTTAAGCATTCTTCTTTTGCCCTGGGCCAGAAAGACCTGCCCGGAACTCTCGGCCCCATTAAAGATAGGCGAGGCATTTGCCCTTGCCCGGAAGATCAGAGATTATTTAAGCACGGATCTTGCCCATATTGATATCAATAGGGCGACCAAGGAAAGGATTGCCCATAAACTGGCTTTGCTGCCCCTTTTTGAACAAAATTTTTCCAGCAAAGGCTGGCCGTCTTGGCTGAAGAAGAAGAGCTATTTTCAAGATCACCTGCTTTTTTATCACCTCTGTGCTGAGGCAGCAGGGGGTGAGCCGGTGGATGCAGATCTCTTTCCTAAACCGGTCCAGCGTCCGGAACGGCCATCGCGGTCAGCAGATAAAAAGCCGCGCCGGCAGGGACAGGGTCCTTCCTGGGCCAAGGGCAAACAAAAGGGCGGGGTGTTTGGCTTCAAACGCTAGCAGGTAATTGAAAAACTACTGCGCTAAGAAATACGGCGTTTACCCCTCAAGGAGTACTTACGCCTTGTCTTTCCGGCGCTCGCTACGTTTTTCAGTCACCTGCTTGAGCAGTCTTACGATTTGTTGATCCCTCTTTAAACACGTTGTCATAATGATACTAAAATATTTTGTTTTTCCTAGCTCTGCACGGGGCCATTGAAAAGAATGTCTCTGTGTTTTGGTGTTTATATTGGGGAAAGAGAAAGTTTCAGTCAAGGTGGATACTTTGTTACAAGAACCGTATAACAAAGAAAATATCGCTGCCAGCTCTACCCGGGAGCTGATGTCCGAGGCTCTGGAGGTAAAACTTGTCAACCGGCAGGATTCTTTTTCCCTCTGCTCCATCATCAATGCCAAATCCGGGGCCTGCAGTGAGGATTGCCGCTTTTGTACCCAGTCGGCCCATTTCAGCACCGACACCCCAGTCTATCCTTTGCTTGCGGTTGATGAAATTGTCGCCGCAGCCCGGCAGGCCAAGGAGAACGGGGCCAGTCGTTTTTCCCTGGTCACAAGCGGGCGAGGCGCCTCAGACCGTGAGGTTGCGGCCCTGGCCGAGCGTATTACCGCCATCCGCAATCAGGTTGATATCAAGGTTTGCGGTTCCTTTGGTATTTTGAGGGCGGACCAGCTTGCCCTTTTGCAAGGGGCAGGCATGGACCGCTATCATCATAATTTGGAAAGCTCCCGCGAATTTTTCCCTACCGTCTGTACCACCCATAGTTTTGAAGAACGTGTTGCCACCGTCAGAGCAGCGCAGTCCTTGGGGCTTTCTGTCTGTAGCGGTGGCATTATTGGTCTGGGGGAGGATGAAGGTGACCGCGTTTCTCTGGCAGCCACGCTGGCTGAGCTGGGAGTGGATTCGGTGCCCCTTAATATCCTTATCCCTTTGCCGGGTACTCCCCTTGCCGATATCAAGCCACTGGCCGTTGAGGAGATCCTTCGGGCCATTGCCCTCTTTCGCTTGCTGCTGCCGAAGGTGCCTGTCCGTCTTGCTGCCGGCCGCGAGTCGGCCCTGGGAGATTTCCTGAGCACCGCCTTTATGGCGGGAGCGGACGCCATGATGATAGGGGGCTATCTTACCCAGCGTGGCCGGACTCCAGAACAGGATTTGCACTTTGTTGCCAGGATGCAGGCCCTATGGACCCGCTGAAATGGCTGGCCAAGCAGCGGCAGCACGGCAATTTGCGCAGCTTGCGGCCCCTGGTCAGGCCCGTAATGGGCTCACCCCATCTTGCCGGCAGCCAGCGGCCCCTCATTGATTGTTCCTCCAACGATTATCTTGCCCTGTCGAGCCATCCCCTGGTCATTGCCACAAGCCGTCAGTTTCTTGAGGAGCACGGGGCAGGCAGCGGCGCCGCCCGCTTGATGAGTGGCGACCTTGCCCTCCATCACCAGCTTGAAGAGGCGATTGCCCGCTTCAAGGGCCAGGAGGCAGCCGTTCTTTTTGGCAGTGGCTATATGGCCAATACCGGCGTCATCCCTGCCCTCATGGGTCGGCATGATGTGATTTTTTCCGATAAGCTCAACCATGCCTCCATTGTTGACGGCTGTGTGCTCTCCGGCGCCCGGATTGTCCGTTTCCGTCACAATGACATGGAGCATCTTGCGCAGCTGCTTTCCGAGAAAAGAGGCAACGGCCAGGCCCTGATTGTGGTGGAGTCTCTCTACTCAATGGATGGTGACAAGGTGCCCTTGCTTCAACTTGTCCAGCTTAAAGAAAAGTATAATTGCTTACTGCTGGTTGATGAGGCCCATGCCACCGGTATTTTCGGAGCCACCGGTGCCGGGCTTGTTGAAGAGGCCGGGGTCACTGACCAGGTTGATTTGGTTATGGGCACCTTTGGCAAGGCCTTGGGCAGTTACGGGGCCTATGTGGCGGCAAGTCAGGTCTGGATTGATTTCCTGCTCAATCGGGCTCGCAGTTTCATCTATTCCACCTCATTGCCGCCGGCGGTTATTGGCGCCAGTCTCGGCGCCCTGCAGGTAGTTGCAGAAAATCCAGACTTGGGACATACGCTTTTGGCCCGGGCAGCTTTCTTTAAGAACGCCCTGGCTTCCTGTAACCTGAAGATGGAGTCATCCACCCAGATTATGCCCCTTGTGGTCGGGGAAAGTGATGCGGCTGTTGCGCTTGCGGCCAAGCTTGGTGAGGCGGGTTTTTTTGTCACCGCTGTCCGCCCACCCACGGTGCCGGAAAATACGGCGCGGCTCCGTTTTTCCGTCACCCTCCATCAGAGTGAGGATGATCTGGCCTCGCTTGCCAAGCATGTTGCGGCGCTTGTTTGATAATGTACCGTTGTTTTTTGACTCCTCTGCGTTGCTCCTTGCCGTAAAAAGTAACTAAAAAGTAGGAAGACATAAAAAAAAGAGCTCATTGGGTAGAAAAACCAATGAGCTCTTTTTTTAACTGCCTACGGACAACTTAAGTTTATCTGGTCAGATGGCGGTATTTGAGTCGGTGGGGTTGGACCGCTGCTTCACCCAACCGTTTCTTGCGATCCTCTTCGTACTCGGTGTAGTTGCCATCAAAGAAGTTGACCTGGCTGTCGCCTTCAAAGGCCAGGATATGGGTGGCGATGCGGTCAAGGAACCAGCGATCATGGCTGATTACCACGGCGCAGCCACCGAAGTTTTCCAGAGCCTCCTCCAGGGCGCGCAGGGTGTTGATGTCAAGATCGTTGGTGGGCTCATCAAGGAGGATGACATTGGCGCCCTCTTTTAAAATGCGGGCCAGATGAACCCGGTTACGCTGACCGCCGGAAAGCAGGCCCACCTTTTTTTGTTGCTGGCTGCCGGAGAAGTTGAAGCGACCCACATAAGCCCGGGAGTTGACCTCCCGGTCGCCCAGGGTAAGAACATCGCTGCCTTCGGAGATAACCTCCCAGATGGTTTTGTTGGGATCAAGCACATCGCGGGACTGATCGACAAAGGCCAGTTTGACCGTGTCACCCAGGATAATCTCGCCGCTGTCGGGCTTTTCCTGGCCGGTGATCATCTTAAACAGCGTTGATTTGCCGGCGCCGTTAGGGCCGATGACGCCGATAATGCCGCCTGGCGGCAGCGAGAAAGTCATGTTTTCCACCAGGAGTTTGTCGCCAAAGGCCTTGGTGACATTTTTGGCCTCAATGGCAATATTACCAAGACGGGGGCCGGGTGGAATGAAGATCTCCAGATCCTTGATCTTGGACTCCTGGTCCTGGTTCAACAACTGGTCATAGGATTTGATCCTGGCCTTGGATTTGGCATGGCGGCCTTTGGGGCTCATGCTGATCCATTCCAGCTCGCGTTTTAAGGTCTTCTGGCGGTCGGTTTCCTGTTTTTCCTGCTGAGCCAGGCGTTTTTGTTTCTGGTCGAGCCAGGATGAGTAGTTGCCCTTCCAAGGAATACCCTTGCCGCGGTCGAGTTCAAGGATCCAGCCCGCGACATTGTCGAGGAAATAACGGTCATGGGTGACGGCGATGACCGTACCCTCGTAGCGTTGGAGATGTTGCTCCAGCCAGCCCACGGTCTCGGCATCAAGATGGTTGGTGGGCTCGTCCAGCAGTAGGATGTCCGGTTTCTGGAGCAGGAGACGGCATAGCGCCACCCGGCGGCGTTCACCACCGGAGAGCACGTCGACAAGGGCATCACCGGGGGGGCAGCGCAGGGCGTCCATGGCCATGTCAAGGCGGGCATCAAGATCCCACGCCCCTAAATGGTCGAGCTTCTCCTGGACCTCACCCTGGCGGGTAATGAGGGCGTCCATCTCGTCATCCGTCATGGGTTCAGCGAACTTGTTATTGATCTCGTTGAATTCCGCGATCAGGTCAACTGTCTCTTGGACCCCTTCCTCAACAACCGCCTTGACGGTCTTACCCACGCCAATATCGGGCTCTTGTTCTAAAAAACCCACAGTGAGGCCAGGAGAGATGGAGGTCTCGCCCAGGAAATCTTTGTCTTTGCCAGCCAGAATGCGCAGCAGCGAACTCTTGCCAGAGCCGTTGAGACCCAAAACGCCAATCTTGGCCCCATAAAAATAGGAGAGGTTGATGTTTTCCAGGATGGGGGTTTTCTCGTAAAACTTAGAAACTTTGATCATGGAGTAGATGATCTTATTGGGCTCGTCACTCATGGTATTCACCTGAAAGTATATATGGATCGTTTGGCCGCCGTTTAGGAGGCACGGAGTTTGTCAGAGGGCTATTCTAGCCGCGAATGCGTGGAAACGGTACGATTTTTTGCAGGGTTTTGCTGGAAATAAGAGATTGTTTTTTTGTTGCCCTTAGAATCAGCAAAATTGTGGCGGCATAGAAAAGTGATGGCGGCACAAGATGAGAAGTTTACGGTTTACGGTCCACAGTTTACGGTTTGTGGAAGAACCGTTAGATAACGACAACATCCATGAACCGGCAACCGGGAACTGTAAACCGTAAACAGAAAACGCATTCCAACTAAAAATGCGGACAACATCAGGTCAAACCGGCTAGTTGCCTTAAATTTGGCGCGGCATCCTACGCCGGCCAGCACTGCACCTGGTTTCTGCCATTCTCTTTAGCCGCATAGAGAGCCTGGTCGGCCTTGGCAATAAGCGAGGTGGTGTCGGAACTGTGATCGGGAAAAATAGCGATGCCAAGACTCATGGTGAGAGGCACCGGGGTTGTGCCGCAACAGATCCTCAGACTCTCAATCTGGGACCGTATTCTTTCAGCCAGCAGCAGGGCGCCTTTACGGTCGGTATTCTCGAGAATAATGGTGAATTCTTCACCGCCATAACGGGCCGCCAGATCAATGGTGCGCACCGAGTCCCCTAATACTTTGGCCACCCCCTTGAGCGCTTCATCGCCAAAGGGGTGGCCATAGGTGTCATTAACCTTTTTAAAGTGATCGATATCACAGAGGAGAAGGGCGATTTGCGACCCCATGCGGTGAGCGCGATCCGTCATGTTGGTCAAGGCACTTTGAAAGGTTCTGTGATTTGCCAAACCGGTGAGACCATCGGTGGTGGCCAGTTGGTAGACCTTTTCATGGGCGCGGCCCAGGTCAATTTTGGTGGCGATCTGGGCGCCGATGACCTCCAGAATATTCTGACGTTCTTTGCTGAAAAGTCCTGGCGCCCGTCCGGCAACGATCAAAGTGCCGATGGGTTCTTCCTGTTTGATCATAAGCGGCAGGATGAGCAGGGAGCCGAAGCCTGCAATGGGTGATACCTGAGAAAAGATGGGGGCCGGGCCGGTGTATTCGGGCCGGGGCGGCATGGTTCGTTGCATCTTCATGGCCTGGTTGACAAGACAGGTGTCTTCAGAGACCTCAGAGCCCTCAAGCCCTTCGGCGCCAGGGCCTTTGGCCAGGACAATGGTGTGATTTTTTTTGTTTTGCAGGGTAATGGCGACAAAATCAGCGCCGGTGAGATTGCGGACAGCATTCTCGGCGGCCTGGAAGGCAGCTTCCAGGCCCAGGACGCCGTTAAGTTCCTGGAGGGCGAGGCAGACTTGGTTTGTCGCCTTTTTGTCGCGATCAATGTCAGCAAGTTGCAGGGCCAGAAAGATATCAAGGCTTATCTTGCGGGCCGCCGCTCGCAGGAGGTCTTTTTCTTTATCGGTCCACGACTCGGCCTTGGCTCGATCCACGCAGAGATAGCCCGAGGGACAAGAGGTGGTTATCCTGTCCAAGGTCAGGGCAAAGAAGCTTCCCACGGCATGGCCATTGGGATAGTAAGGCAAACCCTGAAAAAGCGGCGTGGAAGGCTGGCCGGCGATCTCCTGCCGACCCTGTCTTAGGCTGACGAAGATCCCTGATTCGGCAGGGAAGCTGTGGGCAAACTCAAGTTCTTCCTGCGAATAGGAGGCCCTGAGATCCAAGGTTTCGCCGCTTTTGCTTGCTGTTGCAAGGATAGCGGTTGTCAGGTGGAGGTTATGGCAAAGGAGCTGCAGCTGCAGAGTGAAGGAGGCGGCCAGGGCCTCGTTGGTTTGCGGTTGGCTGTAGGTTGAGCTTTCTTCGTTGTCAAAGGGGAAATCAGCAGGTTGAGGTGAGGGGCTTGCTTCAACAAGGGTGGCCTGTATTTTTTTGGGAGAGGCGAGGGGGGGGGCGGAACAGGACTTTCGCCACACAAGGAGAGGGGAAAGGATGATCAGTAGGGCAATGGCATGCCAATAAGAAGGCAGTGCGTAACGGCTGATGACAAGGCCTGAGAGCCAGGCTGAGCCAAGGAGCAGCCCACCCCAAAGATGGGGCGAGGATTCATTTTTTTTTACAGGCATGGACGTTGTCCCCTGTCCTTAGGCCCCTTTTGTAATTCAGCATCTCGTGACCGTGCTCAGGAGATGTTGAGGCAGTTGTCGCAGGCATTGCATACGTCGGCATGGTCCATACCAAAATAATCATGGATGAGACCCTTCCTGCAGCCCTTTATCTTAATGTATTGCACCATGAGGTGCAGCTTTTTTTGTTCAGAGAGAACCTTGGCGGCGATCTTTTTAGGGTGAAGTTGCGGAGCAAGGGGGCCGCAGAGGCGAAGAGTGCGCTTGTCAAGGGAACCTTCGGTGACCCCGTAACGATCAAAAAGGCCCAGGCAGGTTTCCAGGCGGAAGTCTGACTTATGCTTGAAGAGCATTTTGTCTTTAATCCAGGCCAGCCCAAGGCCATTTGCCTCGTCAATATCGTCGTGAAGAATCTGCCAGAGGCGGTTATGAAAATCAGCCTCAGGATTATTCCATTTGATAAAATCCATCTGGATGAGCAGGTCTGATTGATCATAGAGGAGGATGCATTCAGAAGCCTTGCCATCTCGACCGGCCCGGCCTATTTCCTGGTAATAGGATTCCATGGAGCCGGGGATTTCAGCATGGATCACCATGCGGATATTGTCTTTGTCGACGCCCATGCCAAAGGCGTTGGTGGCTAAGATGAGGTTATTTTCACCACCCATGAATTTCTTTTGTACTGCCCGCCGCTGGCCTTGCTCCAAGCCGCCGTGATAGACGAGATGGGGGACGTGCTGCTCGTCAAGGAGCTGGCTCATGGTCTCCAGGGATTTGATCAGGGAAAAATAGACAATGGCATTACCTGGTTGCCGTTGCCGATTCTCTAAAATTGCGAAAAGTTTTTGATCAACACCAAAAAGGTCGTGAACCTTGAGGATCAAGTTGGGGCGTTCAATGCCCTGGTGGAAAACAGAAATTTCCTGGGGGTCTAAGCCAAGCTGGTTGATGATGTCGAGCTGCACCTCCGGGGTGGCTGTGGCGGTGAGGGCAATGGTGGTGGGGTTACCGGTGATGGCGCGTATTTCGGCAATGCGGGTGTAGTCTGGTCTGAAATCGTGACCCCATTCACTGATGCAATGGGCCTCATCCACTGCCAGTAGCGTAACAGAACGTTTGGCAAGGATATCGATAAACTCTTTTTTGCGGAAACGCTCCGGAGTGACATAGAGGAGCTTGTAACGGCCGGCGCCCACCTCGTCATATCTTTGTCGGCGCTGCTCGGCAGTGAGGGAAGAGTTGATAAAGGTGGCATCAATGCCTTTGGCGCGCAGGGCGCTCACCTGATCCTGCATGAGGGCAATGAGGGGTGAGATGACCAGGGTGAGGCCATCTAAAAGCAGGGCCGGGATTTGATAACAGATCGATTTTCCCATGCCGGTGGGCATCATGACCAGGCAATGCTTGCCAGCCAACAGGGTGTCGATGATCTCTTCCTGGCGGGCCCGGAACTTTTGGTGGCCAAAGTGTGATGTGAGAATGTCATGGGCTTGTTGCATGGCCCGATTTTACCAGAGCACATAAATTTAGCATCTTATTTGGCCATGGAATCCACGAAAACAAGGAAGTATTGGTTTTAATTGCGAGTGGGCAGAGGCTTACCTGGAGACGAGGCTAAGGATGGTTTTTTAAAAAAAGGATTGAAGATTAGATAAAACTATTCTACATAGTAATTATTACTAAATAATTATTGTCAAGAGGAGATTATCATGGCAAAATGTGGATGCAGTTGCAGCACGGGCTTAAGTGACGAGCAGAAAAAAATTCTTACCGCTATGGTCGGGATGAGCGAGCCTGCCGCAGGCAAAGAGATTGCCGCTGCAGTGGGTATGGAGAGCAAGGCCGTGAGTTGTAAGCTTACTGGCCTCAAAAACAAGGGTTATATCGATAGTCCGGTTCGTTGTAAGTATGCCATTACCGCAGAGGGCAAGGCCGCGCTGTAATGAGAACGTTGCAATCATCTTTAGCCAGATCGGGTATACGCCCCGGAGTCTGGTGGGGGGATTGGTTAAGAGTAACTGAGGTTTAATCAGCGGAGGAATACCTGATGGAAAAATATCAATGTCCCTGTGGTTATGTTTATGATCCGGCCAAGGGCGATCCCGTCAATGGCGTTAGTGCCGGGACCGCTTTTCATGATCTGCCGGCAGAGTGGTGTTGTCCTTTGTGCGGGGTGGAAAAGGATTTTTTCAAAAAACTTGACTGAAACAGCAATAACTTGTCACCAGAAAACACAGGCCTCCCCCCTGTTTACATAAAAAAAGCCCCGGTATCCCCGGGGCTTTTTTTATGTAAACAGGGGGGAATTCCTAGAGAACTTGCTATAATGAAATTTCCGGGCAGCATGCGAAGGGTAAATATCACAAGGTGACAGGGGATGGCGGTTAAGAAGACTTCGGCGGAGGATTGTGCACTCGATTCATCGCGATGGGAAAAAACATTCCGACGTATCAAGATGCCTATCGAGGCATTTATCCACGACGATATCGCCTCCGGGCTTCTGCTCATGGGCTGCACGGTGCTGGCCTTGGTTGTTGCCAACACCAAACTCGCGCCCTATTATGACCATATCCGTCATACCGAGGTGAGCCTTCATTTTGGCTCTCTTGTTCTTAAGCACACCCTCCATCATTGGATTAATGACGGTCTCATGGCCCTTTTCTTCTTTCTGGTCGGTCTTGAGATCAAGCGTGAGATTTTGGTGGGCGAGCTTGCCGTCCTGCGGCAGGCCCTGTTGCCCATTGGCGCTGCCCTTGGCGGCATGCTGGTGCCGGCCCTTATCTATGCCATGATTAATAGGGGAGGAGTTGGCATGGGCGGCTGGGCCATTCCCATGGCCACGGATATCGCTTTTGCCATGGGTGCCTTGGTTTTACTGGGCGACCGTGCCCCCAAGGCTTTGTTCGGCTTCTTGCTGGCCTTGGCCATTGTTGATGACTTGGGCGCTGTTATTGTCATTGCCGTGTTTTATACCCAAACCATTGTCTGGCAGGCCCTGCTGGCTGGCGTGTTTTTTTTCGGTCTGCTGGTTGTCTGTAATCTCGTCGGGCTGCGTGGCCCTCTTCCATATGTGATCTTGGGGAGTTGTCTGTGGCTGGCCTTGCTCAAGTCAGGGGTCCATGCCACCTTGGCCGGGGTGCTCACGGCTCTGACGGTCCCTGCCAACTCGCGTTGTGCACCGCTTAAATTCAGCGAGCTGATGTTCAACCTGCTCTGGCGTTTTGAAAAGATTCATGATCCTGAACATTCGGTGATGCGCAACAGTGAGGTGCAAGGTGTGTTGCAGAGTTTGGAAAATGGCGTCCATAGTATGGCTTCGCCCCTTCAGCGCCTGGAGCAGGGCCTGCATCCCTGGAGCGCTTTTTTTATACTGCCTCTCTTTGCCCTGGTGAATGCCGGGATACCCATTGAGCTTGCCAACCTGGCCGATAACCTCAAACATCCGGTGACCATGGGTGTGGTGATGGGTCTTGTCGGCGGTAAATGTGTGGGCATATACCTAAGCGTCTGGCTGCTTGTCAAGGCCGGGGCCTCCCGCTTGCCGACAGGGATCGGTCTGCGCCAGATGTTCGGGGTTTCTCTGCTTGCCGGGATAGGATTTACCATGTCTATTTTTATTGGTGAACTGGCCTTTCTTGGCCAACCTGAGCTGTTACTCGAGGCCAAGGTCGGTGTTCTTCTCTCTTCGGTTATTGCTGGGGTAAGTGGCTTTGTCTGGCTTTATCTGGTTGCGGATAAGGGAAAGTGAAAGAATTGCTTCTGGGTTTGGCGTTTGCAGTATAGTGTTACAGAAGTAACGCAGCGTGATTCTTTGTCTCAAAGACGCAGGAGAGGTTTGGGACTTACGGGGGATGAAGGTTGCTTAATGCCGGGGGCAACGGCACAGTTGAGAGTTAAGAACGATTGATATCGTTGAATTTCTAACCTATATTGGCCGTTATCATGCTGGAATTATTTCTTTCATTACGCCAGAATACACCCAATAAGAGCAAGGTCGAAGAAGAGCTTCTCAAGCTGGTTATGGACAACGGCTATAGCAGCAGCGTGGCCTCCATGGTCCTTGTTGTCGCTTTGATCGTTATGATGGGATTTTACATTTCGCCGCCGCTGATGCCACCCTGGGGCGGGATCATGGCCCTTATTTTCATTGTTCGTCTTTGGGCAACGCGCTGCTACAAACGCAGGAATATCCAGAATGTCTTGGTCACCTTGCGTTGTGTGAGAATGTATGTGGCCATGGTGGTGGCCACTGGTCTTTTATGGGGCTTTGGCGTGGTGGTTCTCTTTCCTGTTGGAGAGCCCCTGGCTCAGCTTGGTTTGGTTTTTATTGTTGCCGGTTTGACAGCCGGAGCCATACCTATTCTTTCCCCCATGCTCAGGCTTTACTATTTCTATATATTTTCAGCGGCCCTTCCCTTGGCCTACATGTTGTTCAGCGAGGGTGGTGAGGTTTACCTGACCATGTCCCTCATCTTACTTTTTTATCTCTTGGTTTTAATAAACTCGGCTAAAAGCATGCAGGCAGCCTTGGTGGATTCCCTTAAAAAGGGTTTTGCCAACGAGGAACTGGTGACCAACCTGAAGGATGCCCGGGTTGAGAGTGATGCCCTTAATGAGGAGCTTGTAGCTGAGAATGAGCGCCGTCGGCAAACGGAAAAGGAGTTGATCAAGGCCAAGGAAGTGGCAGAGGCCGCCAGTCGTTCCAAGGATGAATTTCTGGCGAACATGAGTCATGAGATTCGCACCCCCATGAACGGCATTCTCGGCACCCTGCAAATCCTGGAAGAGACCGATCTTCAGGAAAACCAGAAGCAGTATGTCAAGGTGGCCCATTCCTCGGCTGATGCCCTGCTCACCATTCTCAATGATATCCTTGATTTTTCAAAGATTGAGGCGCGTAAATTGGTGCTTGAGGATGTTCCCTTTAATCTAAGCCAGGTTGTTAAGGAATTGGTGAGCCTGTTTAGCAATCTGGCCAAGGAAAAATCCATCGATCTGAAGGCGGAAATTGACAGCACGCTGCCCGCTCGCCTCATGGGTGATTCCATCCGTATCAGGCAGATTCTGGGCAACCTGCTGACCAATGCGATTAAATTCACCGACCATGGCCTTATCACCGTTCGAGTTCACTGTCTCCCCGGCTCTGGCAACACGATCGGTGTACGCCTTGAGGTAGAGGATACCGGCATCGGCATTGCAAAAGGGCAACAGGATTCCTTGTTCCAACCCTTTACCCAAGCGGATGGCTCCACCACCAGAAAGTATGGTGGTACCGGTCTGGGGCTTGCCATTGTCAAACAGCTGGTCCTGCTCATGGGGGGGCAGTTTGGCTTGAGCAGCGAGCTGGGTGATGGTTCTACCTTCTGGTGCGAGCTTGATTTTCTTGTGCCGCCCAGTGGTGAGCTCGAAGCGGAGGAGATCAAAGACATACCCGCCAAAATCGATGAGCTTGCTGGTTCTGTCCTGCTGGTGGAAGATAATAAGGTTAATCAGATGGTGGCCATGAAGATGCTCTTAAGTCTTGGCCTCACCGTGCAGATGGAGGAAAATGGCGAGAGAGCCTTCCACGCCTGTGACGAGAACAAGTTTGACCTCATTCTCATGGACTGTCAGATGCCGGTTATGGATGGCTATCAGGCCACCCGGGCCATCCGCGAGCGCGAGAAGAGCCAAGGCCTGAAGCGCCTGCCCATTATCGCCATGACCGCCAATGCCATCGACGGAGATCGCCAAAAATGTCTGGATGCGGGCATGGATGATTACCTGGCTAAACCGGTTAAGAAGGATGTTTTACGGGAAAAACTAGGGCACTGGTTGGGGTGAGCTGTCGGTAGGCTGAAAGCGCAAGCGAATCATGGGTTTCTCTCATCATTTCGAATTATATATAACAAACAAAGGCCCATCCGAGATTTCGGATGGGCCTTTGTTTGTTTGAGCGCCAGGGGGAAAAATCGCTAAAAATGGTATTGCAGATAGACAGAGTTGTAGTTGCTGCCACCCTTGATATTGCCGAACATGGACGAACTGCCGAAGATGCCGGAGCGGTGGTGGATGGAGTAGCCAAGCCAGACATCGTCAAGGGCATCAAGGTGAAGGGCTTCACCCAGGTCAAGATCAAGGGAGAAATCGAGAAAGAGTAACCACTTGCTGGCCTCAATTTCCTTGTCATCCATTTCTATCTGTTCGATATAGCTGACTTCGGCGGCATAGGACAGACCCTCGCCCACTCCGAAACGCCAGGTGACGGGCCAGTCAAAGGTGTAATAATGCTTAAAGGCCAGGACAAACTCCTGACTGGATTCCTGGACCCCGGAGTTCCAATGCCAGACAAAACCAGGGGTGAGGTAGGACTCCAGGGGCATGCCCAAAAAATCATCGGCCAGGGGATGACCGTAAAAAATTGAGGTGAGCTGGTTATTGTCGTAATCGCGTTCGCGGTTAAAGGAAATAATGTCGTTGAGGTCAGATGGCGTGGCCCAGCCATGGGCTATGCGGACGTAAGGTTTGGCCTTAATGGCTGATTGGCACAGGGTCTTACTGCCGTTTTGATAGCTGATGCCGAGAAAGATATTTTCCTGGAAATCATCCTCCACATAGAAGGAGTCACGGGCATTACTGTCGAGCCAGGTTGCCTCCAGGGAGGCAAGCAGAAAGACATCGTCAAAGAGGTGATACTTGGCCTCGACACCAGCGATGACATCCATGCCTGAGCCGACATGGTCAAGGGTCAGGCCGTAGTAATAATTGTTGAAGCGTGAGCTCTTGAAACGCAGGCCCATATAGGGATTAAAGGTAAGGGGGCCACCATCTATCTCCAGGCTGGCCCGCCAGTTTGACGACAGGCGCTGACGCTCGTCGGCCATGAAATCAATATCGAAAGAGAGGGGACTCTGCGTAGGTTGATAATGCAGCTGAAGCCCCCAATCGAGGACATCGGTGTCAACCTGGGCATCATAATCATCATCCGGCACATCAAAGAATCGCCAGCGGGCCAGAAGGCGCAACTGCCAATCGTCCTGGGTCAGTAACTTGACCCCGCCCTCAAGGCCATCGAGAAAGAGATGGTCATCCTCGTAATAGAGCAGAGGAATCAAGTCATGGAGGGTGGAGTTGTCACCTTTAAAAGGAATGGACGCCACCCGCACCCCGAAACCGATTCCCCATTGCTGTTCCTTGCACTCAAGAACGGAGGGCGTTTTGCTGAGAGAGGAAATTGCAGTCTCCTGCTCTTGGGCGGCCACCGGAGTGGTTAGGGCAAAAAAAAGGGCTGACAGCAAAATACTCTGTATTGATATTTTCATAACAAGAGACCTATGGGCTGAGTGGATTGGGGCGGAGCTTGCTCGGTAAAAGAGTCGGAAAGGTTGAGGCTTCTTGGGGAGAGTACACTGCAAAGAGCAGTGTGCAATGGCATAGTTTGGCCGGGACTATACCACATTTTTTGTATTGGCAAAGCCCTTTTGCTACAGAGATCTGTGACCTGTACACCGCGTTTTTAAGCGCCTGAAACATGGCAGGGGCTTAGCGACTTTGCGGAAAATTGTTTAGGGCGCATTCGTCATTTTATTGGTACCTTTTGTCTGGCTAGCTGGATTTGATTTTGGAGTCAGCGGTTGCCATTCTCTATTTTTTGTGTGTCGGTATTATGAAAGTCACCTTTCCCCATTTAGGCAGCATGTATATCTTTTGCAAGGCCATTGCTGAAGAGGCGGGAATCCCCTATGTCCTGCCGCCGCCCACCACGGATAAAACCAGGGAGATCGGCGAATTCCACACCAACGAATCAGTGTGCCTGCCTTTAAAAATCATCCTGGGCAACTTTATTGAGGCCCTGGATGCCGGTGCTGATACCATTGTCATGGTGGGCAGTGGACCTCCCTGCCGTCTGGGGCTTTATGACCGAACCATCAAGATCATTTTGACCGATCTGGGCTATGAGTTCCGTTGGCTTACTATCCCCGGTATCTTTACCTGGCAGGCCTTTCTCCAGAACCATGATGAGACCAAGGAGCTGCGCCGTGAGCTGACAATTGCTAATTTTCTCAAGTTCCCGCGGGCCATCATGATTGGTTGGCGCAAGATGAGGTGGTGCGAGCATCTGGAGGGTTTGGCGGCCAAGAAGCGGGCGGTGGCAGCGTATCCCCTTGAGGTGGAACGCTGGCTGCAAGAGGCTCTGGCTGCACTTGATAAGGCCCGCAGTCTGCTTGCCATCTCCCGGGTCGGGAAAAAGTCTGTTGATGCCCTTAACGAGATTAAAGAGCATGGCCGTAAACCCTTGAAGGTCATGATGGTTGGCGAGGTGTACACGGTGATGGAGCCTTCCATCAATATGAATATCGAGCAGCGTCTCGGTCATCAGGGTGTTGAGGTGGAGCGCTCCTCCTATTTCAGCAGCCATATCCGCCGGGGATCGCGTTTAGACAAGGGACTGCTCAAGGAGAGGGCAGAGCTCATGGAACTTGCGGTGCCTTATCTCAAGTACGATGTGGGAGCTGAGTGTAATTTCTCCGTGGCTGAGACGGTGCTTGCTAAAAAGAGGGATTATGATGGCGTGGTTCATGTCTATCCCTTTTCCTGCATGCCGGAAACCACGGCCGCAAGTGTACTGTCCACCGTGGCCACTGAGCTTGGCATCCCTGTGCTTTCTTTACCCCTGGACAGAAAGGACATGGGCCTGCGTATCGACACCCAGATCGAGGCCTTTGTCGATATTATGCACATGAAACGAAGTGGGCATTTACTCTAGGAGGTCATGATGAAAATAGGTCTGCCCGTGGAGTTGCTCAGTTTTGAATGGGTGCGTCGCCTCAAGGAGGATGTCGGCAGGCTGGTGCCTGATGTCCAGTTTTGCCATGTGGCCGCTGAGGCCAACAGTGGGCTGCAGACCAGGCCGCTTTCAGAAGGCGATGCCTGCTTTCCCTTTAAAAAGATGATCCGTACGGCCATGGCCTTGCTGCCCGAGGTGGATCGTCTTCTCATCCCCCGCCTGGTCCGCCTGGATGGCCATCTGCTCTGTCCCAATTTCCGGGCCTTTCCAGATCTTGTGATCATGAACAGGGATCGCTTGCCCGGCCCGGAAAAGGCGACGTCGATTATCGATACGGTGGTGGATATCAGCAGCCGGGAGGATGAGGAGTGCGTGCGGGCCGAGGTGCTGAAAGGGCTGTTTGCAAGCCGTCTTCCTGCGCAGAGGATGGCTTTCCCCCGTCCTGAGAGTGCTGAGGCCAAGGCGGCCAAACTGAGCGCCAAGCTTGCCCCCTATGCCAAGAACATTGCCCTCATCGGCCGGGCCTATATGCTCCAGGATCCGCATCTCAATATGGGTATCCCGGAGATTTTGAATGGCCAGGGCTATGGCGTGGTCACCCCCCAGGACCTTGATTTTCAGACCCTGGACCAGGTGGCGGCCCGCAACGATTATTACGCCAAGACCATGTATTGGCGTGGCGCCCGGGAATGCTTAGGGGCCTTTATGCATGTCACCGAGGAGATGGCGCCGGCCGGTATTATCTATCTGCTCTCCTTTAACTGTGGAGTGGATGCCCTGGTCCGCATCGAGCTCATGAGTTTACATAAGAAATTAGCAGGCAAAATTCCCATGATGGTCCTGGTGGGTGACGAGCATAGCCAACGCGAGCATGTGGTCACCCGCCTGGAAGCTTTTTTGGATGTGATAGATGGAATCACCACACGTTAATAGGGAGGCGGTGCCGGTCTATCTCGGCATTGATGTCGGTTCAGTCACCACCAAGATGGTGCTGCTTGCCGCCGGCAGCATGGAGGTGCTTGACCATGTCTATCTGCGCACCAAGGGCGATCCAATCCGTTCCATCCGTCAGGTTATGGAACGCATTGAGAGCGACCCCCGCCCGTTTCAGGTCCTGGCTGCCGCCACCACCGGCAGCGGCAGGATGCTGGCCGCCAAGCTGATCGGCACCGATCTTATCAAAAATGAGATCACCACCCACACCCTGGCCGCCCTGACCATTGCCCCGGACGCCCAGACCATTATCGAGATCGGCGGTCAGGACTCAAAAATCATCATTGTCCGCGACCGGATGGCCATTGATTTTAATATGAACACGGTGTGCGCCGCCGGCACCGGCTCTTTTCTTGACCAGCAGGCCGGCCGCTTGGGGGTGAAGGTGGAGGATATGGGGGAGATGGCCCTGGCTTCAGAGAGCCCAGCTTCTATTTCCGGGCGTTGCACGGTCTTTGCCGAAACCGATATGATCCACAAACAGCAGATCGGCGTGGGCCGCAACGAGATCGTCGCCGGCCTCTGCCAGTCTCTGGTCCGCAACTATCTGGCCACCGTGGCCCGTGGTAAACAGATTCTGGCACCTGTGGTCTTTCAGGGCGGCGTGGCGGCCAATAAGGGCATTGTCAAAGAATTTGAGCGACAGACCGGTCATCCCATCGAAGTCTTTCCCTATTACGGGGTGGCAGGGGCCTATGGCGCTGCCATCTATGCCTCCAAGGCTCAAGGTCAGCGTCCACCCTTCCAGGGCTTTGAGCTATTAAAGAGGGAATTTGCGGTGGACAGCTTCACCTGCCGCAAATGCGAGGAGGAGTGCACGGTGCTGCGCCTCCATCGCGACGCTAAGGCCGTCTCCTTCTGGAATGACCGCTGCGGCCGCTATTCCGAGGGTAAAAAACAGGGCCAGGAGCAGAGCTGATTTCTGCCAAGGGTTGGTTCACCCGTGTCGCCAGTCAAAAGGCAGTCTGGCCACGGAATCCACTGAACTCACGGCAAGGCAGGGGCTTTCTCGTTTCCAGGCTTTTTTCGCACTCTCTAAAATTTCGTGGATTCCATGGCAAAAAAAAAACGACCTGGCCACTGTGTACGCAAATTGCCGGGCGGCCATTTTAGTCGTTAATATTTCAACTCCGATCTGCTACCATGGTCCGTAATACTACCTAACGGCGGAGGGGCCATGTACAGTGATGACTGGTGGCAGAAAAGCAGTGACAGGGAGATAGCTCCGGAGAAATTAGCAGATTTTATCCACCCTGGTTCCCGGATCTATATTGGCTCCGGCTGCAGTGAACCCACGATCCTTACGGAACAGCTTATTCTCCGGAAAAATAGTTTCACTGATTGCGAAATCATCCATTTCCTCACCCTGTCCGGCAATAAATTTTTTGACGATAAGGAACCCTCCCCTTACCGGCACCAGGCCCTGTTCGTAGGGCCGACCATTCGGCAGGCCGTTAATGACGGCAAGGCCGATTACATCCCCATTTCCCTTTCCGATATCCCGGAACTGATCAAATCAGGCAGGCTTCGCATAGATGTTGCTTTACTGCAGGTGAGCCCGCCAGGGAGATATGGTTTCTGCTCGTTGGGCATCAATGTTGATATCAACCGTACGGTGTTTGACCACGCCAAGATGGTTATTGCCCAGATTAATCCCCAGATGCCCCGCACTCTTGGCGACTCGTTTGTGCGCTTTAGCGATATTGACCATTTTGTCTACCATGAGTCGCCACTTTTGGAGTTTGCATATCCGCAGCCTGACGAAACAACTCAGAAAATCGGCCGTCTCTGCGCTCGGATCATTGAAAACGGTTCCACTCTGCAGTTCGGCATCGGCACGATCCCCAATGCCACTCTTGAGTATCTCAAGGATAAAAAAGACCTGGCTATTTTCAGTGAGGTGATCTCCGACTCAGTGATCGACCTCATTGAGGAGGGGGTGGTTACCTGCCGCAATAACCATCATCCCCATATTCAGACCTCCTTTGCCATGGGGTCGCAACGTCTTTATGACTATGTTCGGGAAAATCCCTTTGTTGAGTTTCAACCCACCAGTCATATCAATAATCTCATTAATATTGCCAAAAACAGCAAGCAGGTCTCGATCAATGCCGCCTTATCCGTGTCGCTGACCGGCCAGGTCAACTCCGATAGCATCGGCGCTGATATCTACAGTGGTGTAGGGGGGCAGCTTGATTTTACACGGGGGGCCGCCCTGTCAAAGGGTGGTAAGCCCATAATCTGTCTGCCGAGTACCACCCATGACGGTAAGATCTCACGCATTGTCGCCACTCTTGCCCCCGCCTCCGGCGTTGTTATTCCGCGTAGTGAGGTGCATTATGTCGTTACCGAGTGGGGGGTCGCTTTCCTGCATGGCAAGAGTATCCGCGATCGGGTCTTGCAGATGATCGGCATTGCCCATCCGAATTTCAGGCAGGAGTTGCTGGCTGAAGCCAAACGCTTTAATTTCGTCTACCAGGATCAGCTCCTGCCCCTGACCAAGGACGGGGTCGTGGTGCTCTATCCCGATAAGTACGAGTGGCATTTCCAGAGCCGCGATATGGGAAAGATTTTTTTCCGGCCGGTGAAAACCACGGACGAACGATTGCTGCAGGAACTCTATTATGATCTTGATGTTGAAGATCGCAAGCTGCGCTTCTTTGCGCCAAAGACAACTTTCAGCCATAACGAGACCCAGCATACGGTCAATGTCGATTACGAAACGGTTTTTGCCATTGTCGGCCTGGTGGGCGCAGAAGAAAGTCAGCAGATTGTTGCCATTGGCTCCTATTATTTAAGTAGGGCCACCAATATGGCGGAAATAGCCTTTACCGTGGCCGAGAAATTCCGCAACCAGGGGCTTACGAGCCATATGGTGTCAAAACTGATCGATATCGCCAAAGAGAAGGGGGTGCGGGGTTTTGAGGGTGAGGTTCTCAAATTAAACGACCCCATGGTCCATATTTTGAAGACCGTGCCCTATGCTACCCGTTTCACCTCAGAGGAGGATTGTTTGTCGTTTTGCTTTGTCTTTGATGAGCCGGGGGGGTGAATGATGCAGGCCAGGAGGTCCAGGGCAGGAGAAAATGTACAGGCTGGTATTGACCGCTATGCGCAGTATTTATTGAACATGTGGACGACCAGATCACTGTTTGCGGGTATTCTCACGTATTTCAGCTGAAATACGTCTCGAAGAAGCAGGGCGAAAAAACAGACCATCAAGGCAATATTTAGTTTGAGCATAACCATACCCTCATATTAAGCTTGTGCATTGATCCTTTATAGATATAGATAATGTCGTTTAATAAGAATTTCGTGAGGACAGGGGTGAAGGTTTGCAAGGGATTTCCTGGAGCGGATCACCAGCCTTTATCTGACGTTGAGAATGAAAAACAACGGGGCCGCGGCCTCAGGAACTGACGGGCCAATGCTTGACAGAATTTCCATGGTCCCGATATAGTGGCAAGATGGCTATGAAGCTGAAAATACAAGGAATATTGGTGGCGTTTTGCGCCCTGTTTTTTTTGAGTGGCTGCACCTCACTGGTTATCACCAGGTTTGTGGGGCCTACCGTGGAAAATCTGCAGAAGCAAAAAGATGTTGATCTTGTCTGTGAGGGGGCGCCTTCTTTTTTGCTCATGATTGACAGCATGCTGGCCTCGGAGCCGGATAATAAGAATCTGCTGATCACCGCCACCCAGGCCTACGGCGCCTATACAGCAGCGCTTGACGTATGCGGACGCAATGAACGGGCCGGAGTGCTCAGCGAAAAGTCCCGGGAGTATGGCCTCGGCCTCCTTTTTCAGGTCGGGCTCTGTAAGGGGAGTAAGGTCCCCCTGGACATCATGCACCAAAATTTACAGAATTTTGGTAAGGCAGATGTACCTTCACTGTTCTGGGGTGCTTATGGTTGGGCGGTCTGGCTCCAGTATCAAGGCGGCGCACCAGCGGCCCTGGCCGATTTCTTGCGGGTTGAGCAGATCATGCTGCGGATTATCGAGCTTGACGAGGGCTTTTATCATGGCAGCGCTCATCTCTTTCTTGGTATGTATTACGGGGGACGACCTGCCATGCTGGGGGGGAAACCTGAATTGAGCAAATACCATTTTGGTCGGTCCTTGGAGTTAAGCAACCGCCAGCTGCTGGCTGCTCAGGTTGCCTATGCCCAGAGCTATGCCAGAACTGTTTTGGATCTCGATCTCTACAGAAGTCTCCTGCAGGAGGTTCTTGATTTCGAACTTGAAGACAGACCTGATCTTTATCTGGCCAATCAGGTGGCAAAACGACAGGCCAGCCAGCTTTTACAAGAGATGGAACTTTATTTTTAAGGAGATTTTATGAGCTTCAGGGCACGCGGAGTACAGCTTTTTATCATGCTGATGGCTCTGTCTTATGCGCAGGTCTGCTTTGCGGCTCCGAAATACCTTTTTAAGGTGGCTTCGGTGGCCCCGGACGGCAGTATCTGGGCCCAGCGCTTTCGTGATTTCGTCAAGGAGGTGGAGACCAAGAGCAACGGTGATATCGGTTTTCGGGTATACCTCGGTGGCGCCATGGGGGATGACCGGGCTATGTATCGCAAGATGCAGGCCGGCCAGCTTCATGGCGGCGGCTTTACCATGACGGGGATTGGTGCCGTGGTCCCTGATTTCAGGGTGATGGGTATTCCCTTTCTCTTCCGCTCCTATGAAGAGGTGGACTTGGTCCGTCAGGGCTTGGATGCCCCCTTGAAAAAAGCCTTTGCCGATAAAGGGCTGGAGTTCTTGGCCTACACCGAGGTAGGCTTTGTCTACACCATGTCCACCTCAGCCATGACCACCATGGCCCAACTCCAGGCTGGCAAATGTTGGCTCCCTGAGGGAGACCCGGTGAGCGAGGAATTTTTTAAAGCTATCGGCGTTTCCCCCATCCCTCTAACCATTCCAGATGTGCTCACGGGTCTGCAGACCGGCATGATTGATACGGTATTCAACGGGCTCTACGGCTCTATTGTGCTGCAATGGTTCACCAGGGCCAAGTTTATCACCGATATCCCCTTTGGCTATGCCTACGGGGCCTTTCTGGTGGATCAGCGTAAATTTACCAGCATGCCCCCTCACTATATGGCATTAGTAAGAGAGGCCGCGGCCCGGCATTTTAAGGCCTTACTGGACGATACCCGGAAGAGTAATGCCGATTCACTGGCAGTACTCAAAGACAATGGTGTGGTCTTTGTCCAGCCCACCGAAGAAGCCATTGCGGAACTGGTGCGTAAGCGCGATGAAGCTGTTACGCGCATGAGTGGCGAGGCCTTTTCAAAAGAGATCTATGTGGAAACCATGCGCCTACTCAATAATGATCGCCGCTAAGCCGGCCTTTACTTGCAGAGGGACAAACAGCTGTTTCCCGGCAAGGTGATGGTTGATAAGGCATATCCGTGGCTCGCAATAAAACCGGTGCTGATATCCCATGATTTCCCAGAATTTTTTCAAGAAAACAGCGGCAATTCTCCACAGGCTTGAAGAAGGGTTTCTCTGCCTGCTTTTACTGGCCATGATTGGCCTTGCCGTTGTTCAGATTAGCCTGCGTACCTTCTTTTCAGGCGGCCTGCTGTGGGCCGACCCTTTTTTGCGCTATCTCGTGCTCTGGAGCGGGATGTTTGGCGCGGCCCTGGCCACCAGAAAGGGCAAACACATTGCCCTGGACGTTGTTAATTTTCTGGTGCCGGAACAGCTGCAGCCCTGGCTCAAATGCCTGCTGGATTTTTTTTCCTTTCTGGTGGCCCTGGTCCTTGTCTATGCCGCCGTTATCTTTGTCCGCAATGAGGCAGAGTTTGGCGCCACTCTTTTGCTTTCTGTGCCTTCCTGGTACTGGAATCTGGTCTTTCCCCTGGCCTTTGCCCTCATTGCTCTGCGGTTTTTAACTTCCTGTGTGACCGACCTTCTTATCCTCCTTGGTAAAAAAGAAAGGCAAAAGTCCCCACTGAGGCTGGTGCCGTGACCCTTTTTAAATTTCTCGTTATCTTTCTGGCCCTGCTCGGCACGCCGCTTTTTATCATTATCTCGGCCCTGGCCCTCTTGTCATTTTACAGCGAGGGTATCGATATCTCGGTGGTGATTATCGAGATGTCACGACTGGCCGACACCCCGCTGTTGCTGTCGTTGCCGCTTTTTATTTTTGCCGGCACCCTGCTATCCGACAGCGGCGCTCCCCAGCGCATGTTGAAGGTTTCTCAGCTTCTTCTCGGCTGGATGCCAGGGGGGCTGGCTGTGGTGTCTCTGGTGGTTTGCGCTATTTTCACCGCCTTTACCGGCGCCTCAGGGGTAACCATTTTTGCCTTGGGCGGCCTGCTCATGCCCGCTCTTCTTCAAGACCGCTACTCTGAAAAATTTTCTCTGGGACTGATAACGTCGTCCGGTAGTCTGGGGCTTCTTTTTCCGCCAAGCCTCCCCCTTATTCTCTATGGGGTTATCTCCGAATCCCGCATTGATCAGCTTTTTCTGGCCGGTATTTTGCCGGGTCTGCTCATGCTTGCCCTGCTGGTGGGCTACAGCATTAAAAAAAGTCCGGAGAGAAAGGGCAGATATCAGGCCCCGACAATGAAGGAGATCTTTGCCGGTCTTCGCGAGGCAGCCTGGGAGCTTCCCCTGCCGGTTATCGTCCTCGGCGGTATTTACGGAGGTTTTTTTGTGGCGGGAGAGGCGGCCGCGGTCACGGCCCTCTATGTTATCGTGGTTGAGGTCTTTATAAAACGTGATGTGCCCTACGCGCGACTGCCGAAAAGTATGATCCAGAGCATGATGCTCTTTGGCGGCATTTTGGTGATTCTGGCCGCCTCCATGGCCTCCACTAATTATCTGGTGGACCTGCAGGTGCCCATCCGGCTCTTTGAGTTTATTCAGCACTATATCTCCAGTAAATATACCTTTCTGCTGCTGCTTAATATTTTTCTGCTCATTGTCGGCTCCATGCTGGATATTTTTTCTGCCCTGGTTCTGGTGGTGCCGCTCATTGTTCCCATCGCTGAAGGGTACGGGGTCAACCTTATTCATCTGGGCATCATTTTTCTAACCAATCTACAGATTGGTTATTGCACGCCGCCGGTGGGCCTGAACCTTTTTCTGGCCTCCTATCGCTTCAACAAGCCGGTGGTTCAGCTTTACTCCGCCACTTTTCCCTTTCTCCTGCTGTTGTTGGTGACGCTGTTGTTGATCACCTATTTCCCCTTCTTGAGTTTGTTTCTTGTGGGGCTGTGGGGATAATGAAAAGAGTTCTTTCGCCGCCTGGATCACGAACCGGGCCGAGCCAGGGTAGGGGGCGAAAGGGTGATTTCTGGGGTGTAATTTCGAAGAAGAAGCAAGACGTTGTGAGGTGGGGGGAGGGCTTGACAGCCAGAGGGAGAAGTGAAAAGGGTCAGTCTGTAAACGTGTATTTACCAATTTTCTAAAGACAAAGGCACAAAGCCACAGAGGTTTTCTTTTACCAGCCCTCTGTGACTTTGTGCCTTTGTCTTTAGAAAAGGACTTCCCCTGCATTGTGCCGAAGAATAAAAAAAAAGGGCAAGACTGTCGGCAAAGCTTGCACGGGGTGACAGTCCTGCCCTGGGGGCACTGGGTATAGGTGTTGAGCAAAAAAAAAGGGCAAGACTGTCGGTAAAGCTTGCACGGGGTGACAGTCCCGCCCTGGGGGCACAAGGTATGGTGGTGGTCAGTTAATGAAAGGTGTCTTTCTCCGTGGTGAATCTGGCGAGCATATCGTCAATCTGCTCTTGCTGATCTTGGGAAACATTAATAAATTGCAGGCCGATTCTACGGATAACAGACTGGCCATGTTGTCCTGACGGGACGATGTCACTCACATAGGCAATTCGACAGGAAATTTGACCGAGCAGAAAGCCCTCAAGGTTATTGAGGATGTTGATTTCATTCATCTCTGCACAATCTGAACCTTTATGGGCCAGATACTGGAGGCCGATGCCGGTTTTACTGATGTTACGTATTTCGCAAAAGTTGCTGGAACTGAATGCGACAAAGCCTTGTTTAAGGAAAAAACGCTCAGATTTTCTGGCCTTCACTTGTCCGGTACCTGGATGTGAAACAGACGGCGTCGAAAGATTTGTCATTGCTGTCGGTTCCATTTGGTTCATCGTGTCCTCGATTTTGAAAGTTGTAAATCTCCATCAGTGTTGAGGCATAATGTACGCTAACTTCTCGGGCGCGACAATTAGCGGAGTGTTTAAAAAACATCTAGGCGAAACGTTTAGGGGTCGTTAAAGAATACCCGTGGCATTCATAGCCATTTCATTGCGGTAAAACTTATGCTGTTTATGGCCGGGCAATGTTTATGAACGAGGTAATTGTTTTTGCTGCGGAATGCCCTGGGAAATGAGCATAAAGAGAGAAATGGTTAGCTTGCAAATTGTATCTAACCATTTTACTAAACACAAAGGCACAAAGACACAGAGAGATTCATTAAGAAAACCTCTGTGTCTTTGTGCCTTTGTGTTTGATAAACAACTTTCCCTTGACTTGGAGGAGGAACCTTTTTTTTGTTTGGGTGGCGTTGGGGGCCGGAAGGTGAAAGGCTAGGAGAAGTTTACATGCCGGTTTGTGAGTTGAGCTGGTCGCGGAGGCGGACGATAAGTTCGCTGGTGGTCTCGCAGGAGAGTTTTTTCATGATATTCGCCCGATGGACGCGAACGGTTTTAGGGCTGATAAAGAGAACCTGGCCGATTTTGGTGGTATCAAAGCCCTGGGCGATAAGGTTGCTGATCTCATGCTCTCGTGGGGTGAGGGCATTATTGGAATCATCGGTGCTCCCGGGATCTTTGCCGGTAATGATGCAGTCGATAATTTTGGCAGAGGCGGTGGAGCTTAGGTAGTTCTGGCCGCTGTGTACTTGGCGGATGGCGGTTTCAAGCTCCGTTGAAGGGTCAAGCTTAAGGACAAAGCCCTTGGCCCCGGCCTGCATGGCCTGTTGGATAAAATCGGAGTTTTCATGCATGGTGTACATGATAATCTTGGTGCGGGGCGAGATAGACTTAATGCGCGGGATCATCTCAATACCGCTTAAACCCTTCATGGTGATATCAAGGATGGCAACATCCGGTTTCGTTCTGTCAATGACCCGGAGGCCTTCAATGCCGTCACCGGCCTCGCCCACCACTTTTACGTCTCGAAGTTCCGAGAGGATACTGATAATGCCTTGGCGCAGCAGGTGGTGATCATCCACTAAAACAGTGGTAATGGGGGGATGGGTCGGAGACTGAGTCATGTGTTCACCCGGTATTATGAGTCGGCAGGCAATATGCCTGGTGCTTCGTTCTGCCCAATTCTTCTAAACGCCCCTTGGCTTGAAACATACGGTAAAAAATAATCTTTGCCACAATTAATATTTTCCCTCGGCATAAACTGCTTTAGATGGCAAGGGCGTTGGCTGGCACACCGTGGTAAATTGGCAACCGGATGGACATGGTTGTGCCCCGACCTTCCCTGCTCACCACGTCTATCCGGCCGTTATGGCGCTTGATGATACCGTAAATAACGGCTAGGCCCAATCCTGTTCCTTCCACCTCATCTTTGGTGGAGAAAAATGGCTGAAAGATAGCATCGCGATGCTCTCGTTTTATGCCCATTCCGGTGTCTTTAACATCAATTTGGATCATGTCACCAACCTGGTGGGTGGTGATGGTCAGAGATCCGCCAGCGGCACCCATGGCCTGGGTGGAGTTATTGAAAAGATTAAGCACCACCTGCTTGAGCTGGTCGGCAACGCCGAGGACATCGGGGAGTACCGGGGCATAATTGCGATGAATAGTAATATGGTGTTGGTCAAAGTTTTTATTGCACAGCAGAATCATGCTGTCGAGGATTTCATGGATGTTCACCGCGGCAAGCTTGCCGGTGGTGGGGCGGTTAAAATCCTGCAGGTTTTTGATGAGACCCTTAATGCGATCACACTCGTCAACGGCCATGGCGGCCATTTCATCCTCGCCCTTTTTGAGTCGGCCCCGCATGAGCATGTTGACGATGAAAAGGCGAATGGCGACAATGGGGCTACCGAATTCATGGGCAATACTGGCGGCCAGCTTACCGATGGCGCTAAGTTTCTCGGCATGCAGCAGTTGGTCGTAGGTTTTTTTGAGCTCGGCAGTTTTTTGCTTCACCCTGTCTTCGAGCTGGGCATGGGCTTTTTGTAGAGCCAGTCCCACCCGTTGTTTTTCAGCGATTTCTTCTTGGAGCTGGCGGTTGGCATCGGCCAGGGCCTGGGTCCGTTCGCGCACCTCGCGCTCCAGGCTGGTGCGATGGTTAGCAAGCTCCAGGTTCAATTTTTCCAGTTCTCTTTGCTGGGTCTGGTCGTCAAAGAGTAAAACTGCGAAAATGGTGATCAGAAAGGCGGTGTAGAGAAACTCACCGATGAAAATATTATGAATAACCTCCTGATGGACGGCGTAATCGTGGATGCCACCCAGGAAGGTGCAGAGCAAGGCCAGTCGGGAAAAAAGGCCATGGGCTCCTTTGGTCTCAACGGTAAGGAGGCGAAAAAGGGTGTAGCCGCAAAAGAGGATAACAATGGTGGCATAGAGGCTGAAAACAGGCCCGGGGGTGCCGAAGCGGTAGTCAAAGTCAATGCCGTAAAAGGTTACGGTCTTTAAGGTGATAGGGGCTCTGAGGAAAAGGTCGGTGGGCACGGTGAGGGCGATGAGGCCGGTGATCGTCAGAAAGAGGCGGGGGATGCGGCTCGACTCAAAATTGATATCGTATAAAATCGAGATCCAGGCTGTAAAACCGAGCATGAGAACCAAGAGTCTGGCGCGGTGCAAGAATAAGGGGCGTGGGTCTGGAAAGGGGAAGGAAAGCAGCAGTCCTAAAAAAACGTAGAGGCAACCGCCAAAGGTGGCTATGCAGAAATAGGTATAGTTATTGAGTTTTTTATGAACGATGAATACCTTGCCCAGATGGTAGAGCGAAAAGCAAAAGAGTACAGCAGTAATATGTGATAATATGAGCTGGTAGGTGTTCATTGCGTTTTCAAGGGTAAACAGTGGCAAGCGGGAAGTCAACAGGAGACATGGTGCAGGTGATTGATTTTGTATGGAAGATCAGGGGATTGCTTGCTCTCTTTCTCCTCCTCATGCTGGCAGGATGTGGTGGTAAGGTCGTTTCCTTTAACGCCACCTCTGATAATGGGGAATGCCGGCAGTTGTGGCAGGAGTTTGAAGAGGTCATTTATGCCCGGCAGGTAGCAGACAATACGGCCGTGCGGGTGCACGGATTCCCCTATCTGCGCAGCACCAGGTTCCTGGAGGCCTTGGCCGGAATGACCGAAACCCAGGAGGAGCAGGCCTTTGTCCTTGAGGAGATGCGCCATCTCGATCTTGAAAAAAGAGCGCTGGAGCTGACCAGAATTCCTGAGAACGTTGTTGATACTCTTGTCGGCCATCACCCTGGAGCTGAACAAACCTCCCTGGCGCAGACCCTCGCCGCCTGTTCCCAAGACTTTCTGGCTGGCGACAAGAAAAACCCTGATTTTTTTGACCGTGTTCGGCGCGGTATAGATTTGGACAGGGACTATTCCTTATGGCTGAGAAGTGTAGGATTGTACCCCCTGACCTCCTTGGTTGTCGACTATTTGGCGGCCAAGGCCCAGGCGGAAATGGTTGCTCAGCTCAGCACGCCGCCTCTTGAGGAGGGGGCGGAAGATCTGATTACCTTCTGGCCCCTGGAACAGGGTTCGATTTCTTCAGCTGATCTGGCCGATCTTCTAAGCCGAAATCGTCATCAACCCATGTTCTCCCTCGACCTTTCGGGGCCGGATCTGATAGACCTTGTCCGGAAATTTGCGCCTGTGCTGTCCATGGCCAACGGTGCCGCTCAAAATCGCTTCGGGAGAATTGTCCGGAGTCAGAAGGGCTTTGCGGTGGATGGCCATGATCCGGTTGTCTATTATTATTTGAGCCAAACCTTTGTTCAGGGTATTCCTGCCTTACAAATTAATTATGCCATCTGGTTTACCGAGCGCACCGACCCGGCCCCCTGGTTTGAGCATGGCAACCTGGATGGTCTTCTCTTCCGGGTAACCTTGAACGGGCAGGGGCAACCGGTATTCGTTGATGTCACTTTCCAGTGCGGTTGTTACCATTTTGTCTTGTTTAATGACGATCTTGTCAGTGGCAAGCGTCCTGACCCCAAAGGCTTTCAGCCCTTTGTCGGCGGCCGACTGCCTGCCTTGCAGGACAGAGAGCGGCTGCACTTTACCGTCACTTCCGGTTGGCACCAGATTGCCCGGCTTGAGGCCACCGGCGTCGTTGACAAACAGCCGACCTATCAGTTGTTGCCCTATGAGGGTTTGGAGTACTTCCACGACGGCGATGAAGTCGTCAGTCTGTTTGATAATCAGGGTCGGGTGCCTGGAACCAATAGGTTGGAACGCTTTTTTCTCTTCCCCATGGGGATTCCCAAGGTGGGCGCCATGCGGCAGCGGGGGCGGCAACCCATTACTTTGATCGGCAGGGCCTATTTGGATGACCCGTACCTCTTCGATGATGCCTTTGTCTACCAGTACCCCTTGCCGGACCGGGCTGAACTGCTGGCAACGGAGGAGGCCAGGCAGAAGGTTGCCGCTGGCAAAGAGGCTGTTGGTTCAAAGGCGCCCATGACTAAAAAAGTTCAAGAAGGGCAATGAGAGATGAACTTTAGGCAATGTACCTCATGCGCCAAGATATGGCAGAATCAGGAGGAGTTCCTGGCCGATCCTGATGTTTCGCTCCTGGGGCTGCAAGTCTGTTTCGATGATTTGCTGGAGGGGCTCATCATGTTCAATCATTCCTGTAAGACGACCTTTTCCATTGAGGTGAGCCAGTTCGAGAATCTCTATGCGGGGCCGGTCTATGAAGAGCGGGCCACCGGTTCCGAGCAATGTCCCGGTTATTGTCTTAACGAAAAAGAACTCAAACCCTGTCCGGCGAAATGCGCCTGCGCCTTTGTCCGGGTGATTCTCCAGAAGATCAAACATTTTCCCAAACAGCGAAGAAGGTAGAGCTCAGCAAGCAGCCCTTCTGCACACCCTGTCTCCTGTCTCGTGAATTCTGTGTTGTAAATTCTGATTCCTGATTCTATATCAACTCGGCGCTGCGGCTCGGGATCCAACACTGACGGCCATCGGCAAGCTCAATCTGCAGCCAGTAGTCTCTTTTTTGAACCAGAACAAATTCAGTGCCGCTGTGCAAAGGGCTGGCAAAGGCGGCCTGGTAGTTGCGGCCGTCTCCCTGGCGGGCCATGATTTCAGGGGTGACGATGACCCCCTCCTTCGCAGGGGGCTGTACCTTGTCAAGGCCCACCGAGGTAAAGGCCAGCAAGGTGGCAAGAAGAAGAACGGCGGCCATCCAGGTCGGCAGGGGAGTTCTTTTGCGGTACCAGAGAACTGCGGCCAGCCAGAAGGCGACATAGAGACCCAAAAAGATATGGGTGCGCAGTTTAAGGGACAGGCTGCGGTGCAGGTTGAAGCGCTCCACCTTGCGGTTGTTTGGTGCAAACTGGTCCTGACGCTGGGAGCGGACAAGGGCCAGATTATGCTGGAGGTTAACATCAGCGGCCAGCTCCTGTTCAGCCCGGCGGTAATTAACCAGGGCCCGGCCTAGATCGCCCAGGCGGTAATAGGTATTGCCGATATTATAGGCCAGCCGGGCCTCGGGCTGGTCGCGATAGACCTGCTCGTAACGGAGCAAGGCCTGGCTGTAAAGATTCTTGGCCGTTGCAGGATTAGTTTCGTCGCTGGCCTGGTGGAAGAGGGCGTGGGCCTCGCTGATAATCTCTGCGGGGCTTTGCGCCTGGGCAGGGCCGGTGAAAAAGAGAATCAGCAGAAGAAGTAAAGAGGTGAGTTGTCTCATCACAGCACCTTGGCGATATTTTTAGCCACCCGCAGCAGGGTGTCTTTTTCAAGGACATGGCCAAGGCCGCCATAGAGGGCGGCTTCCCCCAGGGTAAAGATCTTTTCCACCTCACGTTTCATTTCCGGGTCATCAGGGTGATCAGCCAGAGCAATAAGGACATCGTCCCTGGTAATAGCCCTGCCTGGCCGCCCCAGTTTATCCCCGAGAAATTCGAGCCAGGCCTCAAAAAACTCATCCTGGCCACAGCTATGCAGCTTTTTGCGTAGGCGGCGATAGGCCTGGCGCCGGCGATGCCGGCTCTCCCTGCTGTCGTCGTGCTGGTAATAATCAATAAAGAAAAGCAACCCGAAGAGCAGGGGCGGCAGCAGCAGGATGGCGATGAAAAGAAGGTTGCTTTCTTGTTCGGGTGGGGCGGAATTGATCTCTACATAATTGGCGCGGATATCCTGCGTGGCCTCGTTGCTGATTGCGGTCTGGGAGGGGCCGTTGCCGGAGTTTTTCTCGCCAGAGCCCAGGGCGTCTTCGGCTGTGACCACCCGGGTGGGGTTGACAACGAGGTTGATCTCGGCACTGCGGGCCACCTCATACTTCTTGGTGTCGGTATTGAAAAAGGGCAGGCTGAGGCCGGGGATCTTGTTGACCTGGTCATGGCTGGCACGGATGGTGGTGGTGAAGCTTTTGATCCCGCCGTTAACAGTGCTCTGCGGCTTTTCGGTGGCAATTTTGAAGTCGCGGCCGGGCAGGGCCGCTTCCAGGGGCGGCAGACTGAGGTTGTCGACAAAGGTGCCGCCGATGCTCACCGTCAGGCTGATGGGGTCGCCGACATTGACCGTGGTGGGGCTGGCCTCGGTGAGGATGGTGTATTTGCCCACCAGGCCGCTGAAATGGGGAGGCCGGCCTTGGCTCGGCAGTGCCAGGACCTCAATGCCCAGCTGGTTGGCAGGGATGACCACGGTGCGATACATCTTGCGGCGGCCGGAACCGAACATGTCAAAGGGGTCTGTGCCGAACTGGCGGCCTCGGGACTGGCTGTAGCCATCAAAGGCGTTGATGGCCAGGGAGGCCGCTGGCAGCTTGATCTTGCCGGGACTTCTGGGGACAAGGGTATGCCGAAAGGACAGGCTGATATAGTCGCGACCGTTATGCGTTGTCGCTTGTTTTTGGGCAATCACCTTGTCGCCTGCCACCTCGATTTCCACCAACTCCTTGCGGCCCGAGGCCGGGGAGGGTGTCTGGGTATAGAGTTCAAAGCGCGGGTCGTTGAAGAGGGGCAGGTTGAACTCAAAACCCTGGAGGTCCTGACCGATGAGCCAGGTGGTGGTCATGGTAATAGGCTCGCCAAGATAACATTGCGTCTTGGAGAGCTCGATGTGCAGCTTGAACTCATCGATCTCCTCGGGTTCTTTCACCGTCATGGCGATGGGGGTGGTGCGGTAGGTGACACCCTTAATGACCACTGGAAAGGCTGGGATGGTGAGGGTGCCGACCTTGGTGGCGGTGAGCAGGTATTGGTAGGTGTAGCTTAAGGTCTTGGTGGTCTGCACCTTGCCGTTAATGGAGATCTGGTAGCTCTGGCTGCGGTTGGTGCCGCCCTGGGGCTCCACCCGGAAATCCTGGAGGTTGATGGTGGGCTGCTCGGCAGCCTCGGCGCCGTTGATCTCAAGCTGCAGGGTAAAGGGCTGGCCCACATAGACCTCACGGCTTGCCACCTGGGCCTGCACCGTGATCTCGTCGGTGGCCTGGCCTGGGGCGGGCAGGAGCAAAAGGGCGAAGAGGGCGATGGTCAGTTTAGAAAACAGATGTCTTGACATGGTTATGTATTGTGATGACATGGTTGTTACCAATCCTTGCCGCTGGCCGGGCGCTGTTGTTGCATGCGCAGGCGGCGCATTTCATGGAGGGCCTTTTCGCCGTCCAGGATGTCGGCCACGGTGTTTTCGATTTTTTTGGCCTCAAGGTCTTGCTCGCTGGCCTGGTCTTTTGCCATTGCTGAGGTGTCCTGTGGCTGTTCGTTCTGTTTGTCATCAGCGCCTGCGGCGTCCGCCGATTGCTGCGCTTTGTCCTTTTGATCAGCGGCCATCTCCCGCAGGCTGTCGGCGGCCTGTTGCTGGTGCTGCTGGGCCTGGCTGAGGTCCCCTTTTTTCAGGGCCTCCTCCGCCTTTTTTTGGGCCTGGATGGCCTGATCCAGCTCTTTGGTGAGTTCCTTGTTGTCTGGTGTGCCATCCTGGCCTTGTTGGTTCTTCTGGAGCTCATCCTTGATTTGTTCCAGAGACTGGCGCACACTCTGCTGCTGGGCCGCCATTTCCTCACGCTGCTGTTTGCCCGGGCCTTCCTTGCCCTGGCCGGAGCCAGCCTTTTTGCTCTGGTTAGCTATGTCCTGCTGCTGTTGGCCCGCCTCACTGAGTTGGTCCTTGAGGTCCTGCTGGCCTTGCCCCTGAGCGCTCTGGTCTTGTTGGCCTTGGTCCTGGCCCTTGTCGCCTTGCTGCTGTTGGTCTTGTTTGGCTTTTGTTTCCTGCTCTTTAACTTTGGCGAGTTCTTGGCGGAAATCTTCAATGCCCTTGCGGGCCGCCAGCAAACGAGGATCGTCGCGCAGGGCCTGTTGAAAGGCCTGGTTGCCGGCCAGAAGCAGCTCTTTCTTGGTGTCTGGCTCCTGATGCGTGCCAGCCTCAGCGAGCAGGGCGCGACCTTGATTATACTCGGCCTTAGCCCTTGTCTTTCGATTTATATCTATTCCGGCACTGGCGCTGAAGGTCTGGCTCGCCTCATCGAAGCGTCCCTGTTTGTAGAGAGCCGTGCCCTGGTTATAGAGGGCGGTGGCATTATCTGGCTCCTTGGCCACAGCCTGACTGAAAAGATTCAGGGCTTGGTCATAATTGCCTTCCTGATAGGCCTTTACCCCCTGGCGCTGCAAAATGGTAGTATCTGCGGCAACAGCGGCATGACTGAGAAAAAGGCTAATGATAAAAGCACCACAGAGGCACAGAGACACAGGGATAAAACAAGTAAAACTTTGTGTCTCTGTGTCTCTGTGGTCAACCAAAACAGATTTTTTTACTATGGATCTTAACATCATTTCCGAGCCATTCCCTTGTTTTGTGTGGTCAATAGCAGCATTTCTACTATCAGTAACAGCAGGGCAACGCCTAGGAAATACTGAAATTTCTCATCGAAATTTTCAATGGTTTCTTCAGCCAGCTGCCGTTTGGCATCGCCGGCAATCAGGTCAAGATAGACCTGGCCCAGGTCAATGGCGCCGGTGTTCACTGGCAGATAGCGGCCGCCCGGGGTGGCCAGGGCGATCTTGGCCAGGGTGGCCGCGTCAAGCTTGGTGGCGACCTCTTTGCCCTCATAGGTAAGATTACGACGGCGGCCCTGCTCGTCAATAATGGGGATGGGCTGGCCCTGGCGCTCATCACCGAGACCGATGACAATGAGGCGGATGCCCTCGTCGCCCACGGCCTCGGCAGCATTGACCGGGAAGGACTCGTGGTCCTCGCCGTCGGTGATCAGAATGATATCTTTATAGGCCTTGACCTGGTTGTCAAAGACCTCTTGCTGAACCAGACGCAGAGAGTCGCCGATATTGGTACCGCCCTTGACCTCCATGTCCGTGCTCAGCCGCTCCAGCATCTGGCGGAAAAAGCCGTAATCCATGGTGAGCGGGCAGCGCACCTTGGCCGAACCGGCAAAGGCCACCAGGCTGACTCGGTCGCCCTGCAAGCGCTCCACACAATCCATAATGGCCAGCTTGGCCCGTTCCAACCGATTTGGCGAGAGGTCCTCGGCCAGCATGGAGCGCGACACGTCGAGCATGAAGACCACATCGCGGCCCTCGCGTTTGACTTTGGTGGGTTTCTGCTGCCAGGCTGGCCGGGCCAGGGCGATAATGATCAGGGCCAGGGCCACAAAGAGCAGGGTGTGGCGGGCGAGGGTGACCAGCAACCAGAGGAGGCCGGCGTCGCTGTCCTGGTTGAAGAGCCGTAGTTTACGGGCCCGCCGCTGGCCATGGACGACCAGCAGCGCGGCGAGCAGGGGCAGGCCCCAGAACAGGAGCAGGGCATGGGGGTCGAGAAACTGAAAGGTCATGGCAGCACCGCCAGGATGCTCCACTCCAGGCCCAGGGCCAGGACCAGCAGGGCCAGAGCGCTCAGGACGAAGTTGCGGAAATGTTCCTTGTAGTCCATGTAGCGGATCGATTCGATCTCGCTTTTTTCCAGACGGTCAATGGTTTCATAGATTTCCTGGAGAGCCTTGCCGTCCGAGGCCAGCCAGAACTGGCCTCCGGTTTCCTTGGCCAGGGCGGAAAGGGTTCTGATATCCACATCAGGTCCCTGACTCAGGCCAAAAAACGAGCTTTTTTTGGCATCGCCAATACCGATGGTGTAGATCTTGATTCCCCAGTCCTTGGCAAGGGCAGCAGCCTGCATGGGGTTCTGCTGGCCGGCATTATGGACGCCGTCGGTGAGCAGGATGATGATTTTACTCTTAATCTCATAGCCGTCTTTACCCTTGCTTTCCTCGTCGGCGGCCTTGAGTCGGGCCGCAGCCAGGGCCAGGCCGTCGCCGATGGCTGTGCCGTCCTCCTGACGCTCGTCGCGGCTGACCAGGCTGACCTGTTTGACAAAACCATCAACAGCGCCATGGGCCAGGGTGAGGGGGCAGACGGTTTCGGCAAAACGGGCAAAGGCCACCATACCCACCAGATCGTTGGGTCGACCGGTAAGTTCCTTGCCGTTGCCCATGACAAAATCGTGGAAGGCCAGCTTCACCGCCTCCAGGCGATTCATTTTGCTGCCTTGGTAGACAAAGGTTTCGGCCATGCTTGATGAGCGGTCGACAACGATCTCAATGGCGATGCCATGGCTGATCTGTTCGATTTTTTCAATACCCTGTTGGGGCCGGGCCAGGCCGGTGATGAGCAGGGCCAGGGCCAGCAGGCGCAGGACAAAGGGCAGCTGGAGGAACCGTTGACGCAGGGAACGGCCGGCCCGGGCGGCCTCACTGAGATCGGAGAAGGCCAGACCGGGCCGATGGCGCTGCCTTCTCAGGCGCTGCACCACAAGCAGGGGTAGGATGAGGAGGGCCCAGAAGGCCCAAGGGCTGGCAAAGGTCATGGTTGCTTAGGTATCGTCGGGGCCATCCACCGGATGGCGGCAGTTATTGTCACCAGCGGCCACAGGTCTTGTCGTCTGGTCTGGCCAGGGGACAGGCGGTGAGGCCTTCCTTGATCTGGCGGGTTATCTCTTCGAGCTCGCCCGGGCCAGGCTCGATATTGCTGAACTTGATCAGGTCACAGCGCTTCAGCACCTCCAGAAAGAGGGTGCGGCTGTCGGCCGGGATCTCTGCGCAGGCCTCAAGCTCCGGACTATACTCGTCATAGGTCTGTTCCAGGCAGCGCAGCGCAAAGCGGCTGGCCAGATAGCAGCGCAGGATGAAGGCCAGTTTTTCTATCTGGGCGCGGGGCGGTAGTTCGTTGAGCAGCGCCATCTCGGCCAGGGCCCGTTCCTGGGGGGGGAGGGGGTTGGGGCCTCTCTTCTTGAGGCGCACCACGAGCCAGGCTGCTGCGGCAAGGAAGGAAAGGGCTGCAGCGGACCAGGCCAGCAGCCAAAGCCGAGAAGGTTGCGGGGCCTGGGGGGGCAGGATGTCATCCAGGCCTTCCTCGGCGCCGTTAATGTCCTGCACTATGAGTTCCGGGCGCGGCAGGATGAGCTCGGTGGTCATGACGCCCTGGCGGCCGCTGATCAACAGCTCCGGGAGTTGATAGGGACCGGGGTTGTAAGGCTCGATCAGCCACTGGCGTTCATGGACCAGACCCTGCGTCGTTCTTCTTACCGTGGTCTCGCCTTGGTCCAGGAGGGTGAAATCGCCGAAGCCGGCGCCGGTCAAACTGGGGAGTTTCACGGCCATCTCTTCCGGGGCGGTGACTGTCAGGGTGCAGAGGAGCTGATCGGCGGCGGTGAGGAGGGTCTGGCCCTTCTCATCAACCAGCAGGGTGTCACCACTGATGACGAGGTGGGCACTGAGCTCGCCCTCGCTGCCGTTAAGCTCAACAAGGAGAGTGGCAGCAGCCAGGCTCGGTAGGAGCAGGAGCAGGCCGCCAAGGCAGCTCATAAGGCGGATCATCAATGTACCCTCCGTCGTTCGCGGGCCCGGAAGAAGCGGACCAGGTCCACCACGTAATCGTCGTCAGTGACCAGGGGGATATGGTCAATGGCCTGTTTTTTAAAGAGCCGGGCCAAGCCCTGGCGCCGGTCAGCAGCCAGGGTCTGAAAGCGGCGGCGCACTGTGCTGTTAGAGGTGTCGATGATCTCCACCTTCCCGCTCTCGTTGTCCACCAGGCGCAACAGGCCGGCCTTGGGCAGCGCAAGCTCGGCCGGATCGGTGATGGAGATGGCAATGACGTCATGACGCCTGGCCGTGGCGCGCAGGGTCTTGCTGAAGTCGGGGGCCCGGAAGTCGGAGATCAGGAAGATCACAGCCCGCTTGTTCTGGACCCGGGCCACATAGTTGAGCACCGTGTTGATGTCGGTTTTACGCCCTTTGGGCTGGATATGGAGGATGTCTCGCACCAGGCGCAGGGCATGGCTCGTGCCTTTCTTGGGGGGGATGAAGAGTTCGATGTCATCGCTGAAGGCGATGAGGCCGGCCTTGTCGTTGTTGCGGATGGCGGCAAAGGCCAGGAGGCCGCAAAGCTCGGCGGCAATATCATTTTTGAGACGATCCGCCGAGCCAAAGGCCCCTGAGGCCGACAAATCAACCAAAAAGAGGATGGTGAGCTCCCGCTCCTCCACATAGCGCTTGATGTGCGGCTCGCCGGTGCGGGCCGTGACATTCCAGTCAATAGTGCGTACGTCATCGCCGGGCTGGTAGAGGCGGACCTCGTCAAACTCCATGCCGCGGCCCTTGAACACCGAGTGATACTCGCCGGCCAGGACATCACTCACCGCCTTACTGGCCGTGATCTGGATCTGACGGATTTTTTGCTGCAGCTCGTGGGAGATCATGGTACCTCGACGGTGGCCAGGAGGCGGCCGATGAGTTCGTCGCTGCTGATCTCCTCGGCCTCGGCCTCGTAGGTAAGCAGCAGACGGTGGCGCAGGACATCCAGGGCAATGGTCTTGATATCCTGGGGAGTCACATAGCCGCGTCCGGCCAGAAGGGCGGTGCCGCGGGCGGCCTGGGCCAGGAAGATGGTGGCGCGCGGCGAGGCGCCGAACTGGATAAAGGGGCCGATGTCGAGCTTGTAGTGGCCTGGGTTCCTGGTGGCGTCCACCAGATTGACGATGTATTCCTCCAGGGTCGGATCAAGATAGATGGTGGTGGTGAGCCGCCGCAGGGCCAGGATGTCGGCCGGGCTGATCACCGGCGTCACCTGGTCGGTGGGGTTGATGGAGCGGGCCCGCATGATGGCCAGCTCCTCGGCCTTGGAGGGATAGTCGACCTTGAGCTTGAACATGAAACGGTCCACCTGGGCCTCGGGCAGGGGATAGGTGCCCTCCTGTTCCACCGGGTTCTGGGTGGCCAGCACCATGAAGGGTTCTTCCAGGGAAAAGCTGGTGTCGCCGATGGTGATCTGCCGTTCCTGCATGGCCTCAAGCAGCGCGCTCTGCACCTTGGCTGGAGCGCGGTTGATCTCATCTGCCAGGATGAGATTGGCAAAAAGCGGCCCCTTTTTGACGGTGAACTCACCGCTCTTGGGGTTGTAGATCAGGGTGCCGAGGAGATCGCCGGGCAGCAGGTCAGGGGTGAACTGGATGCGCTTGAAATCGGTGCCGGTGGCCTGGGCCAGGGTGGTGACAGCCAGGGTCTTGGCCAGACCAGGCAGGCCCTCGATCAGAACATGGTTGTTGCAGAGCAGGGCGGTGAGCAGGCGGTCGATGAGCTGGTCCTGGCCGATGATGACCTTGCTGATCTCGTCCCTGGTCTGCTGGATGAGGGCGGCCTGGCCCTGGACCTGTTCGCTGATTTCTTGAATTTGCATAGGAATACTGGATAGTTGTAAAATTATTAAAAAAAGTAAGTGTCAGAACAATAAAGAAGGGGAGGGACGTTGTCAAGGAGAGGATGGGCGGTGGAAAAGTTCTAAAAAAATAGAAAGGAGCCACGTTTTTCGTAAAATTCGCCAGGTATTTTTTGTCTTAAAAAGTGAGCAGACAAAACGCCGACTCAATCACCGGTTCTTTCGGGTTATGTTGAGGGGGCCTGAGCAGAGGAATATTGAGGAAAATGTCTAACCACTTCTTTGGGCGTAAAGACATTGACAGGTTGAAGTTTTTGAATAAATATCCTGGCTAAGGAAGCGCGTAGACTATGATCAATATTTGGGAAGGCTGCACACGCAACATTCAACCAGGCGAAAGGACTTTAAGGATTAGAAATGAATGGTGCTTAACTTGTATACTTTCTGCATGATAACCGCGAGTTGATTGCTCATCTCAGTCATAAGGAGGTTGCTCGACAGATGAAACACAAGAGCATATATTTTTTAAGTGCCATAGGGGTAATTCTTTACATCGGCACAATATATATTGTGCCAGCAAGCATGGTGTCGTTGATCACAATACCATTTGTTGTTGTGCTAATCCTTGCAATTTACAAACTTAAAAAGAGGTGTGGAAATGGTAAAGATTAATATGGTTAACAAACGATTTGGAAACATCTTCTTAGTTTTTATTGCATTAACTCTCCTTGGGGGCTGTGCGGCTGGGACAACACAGCTGCAAATAAATCATAACACCCTTAATCAAGTTTCGGTAAAGAGAGAAGGAAACCTGTTAGTAAAACAATTCGTAGATGCAAGAAAAAATACAATTTACATCGGCAATAAAAGAAATGGTTTTGGGATGGTCTTAGGCCATGTTGGTATACACGGCACTGAGAGTCTTGAGTCGATTATGACAAGATATTTTGCCGAAGCCTTGCAGGAAAATGGATACAGGGTCACCATCGATAATGGCCAGTCAGGTATAAACAGCTCACAGCAAAATTTTGATGCGATTATTGAAGGGAGCATCTTAGAGTTTTGGATGGATTTATATATGGCAGTATGGCACAGAGTTAACGTAGACGTAAAAGCTATTGACCCTGCCAGTGGCAACGTCTTGTGGGGAAAGGAGATTGCCGGCTCAGAAAAAAGAACGCTCTGGGTTGGGGCAACAGGGGAATATGAAAGAATAGTCAGAGAAGCCATAACCAAGACCTTAAATGCTGCAATGGAAGAGTTTGCCTCCGAGCAATTTTATTCTTCTCTGCGTCATAAGCATTAAGGTTTTCACGGCAGTGTCTCTCCAGCTCTGAACAACCCGGAAGTCAGGCAAGGTGAGACTGTTACCTTTGTTTGAGAGCCCCCCCCCCCATTTTTCAAGGGTGAACTCTGCTTGTGACTTTTGTAATACCGCGTGTCTGGCTTAAGGCGAATAGACACATAAAAAAACGGCTTTGTGTTGCCGGGCTTTTTTCTTCGTAAATGTGTCTGGGAGAGTTTTATCTATGACTGCTTTCTTCGTTGCCCTTGCCCCGATTATGGTGCTCATTGTTGTTGGTTTTGCCTTGAAAAAAGGCAGGTTTCTGCCAGAAGAGGCATGGGCCGGGATGGAGAAACTGACCTATTTTGTGCTGTTTCCGGCCCTGCTTATCCGTACCCTGGGGAAGCAAACCCTGGTGGGCGCTCCCTGGCCTTCCATGCTGGTGGTTGTCGCCGGCACCTTGATCACCTCAGCGGCAGTGCTGATCATTTTCCATCTCATTCGGCCCTCCGTAAAGAGTTCGACTTTTACCTCGATATTTCAAGGCGGCGTCCGTTTTAATACCTATATCACCCTCTCTGTCGCCCACGGTCTGTTTGGTGCGGAAGGCCTGGCCTTAGCTTCGGTGGCCGCCGGTTTCATGATCGTCCTAATCAATCTGCTCTGTGTTTCAGCTTTTGTCGTTTGGGGCAAGGCGACATGCCGGGGGATAGCGCCTTTTATTCGTGAAGTGGTTGCTAACCCCCTCATCATCGGTTGCGCGATAGGCTGGTTTCTGAGTCTGAGCGGCTTTGGCCTGCCAGGTATAACGGATAATATTTTAGAGATCGTTGGGCGGGCGGCCTTACCCTTCGGGCTTCTGGCCGTGGGTGCGGCATTGAAACCGGAGGTTGTTCGTGGCCATATGGGAGCGATTGTCATTTCTTCGCTGGTACAGTTCGGCTTGAAACCCCTGACTGCGGCCTTGCTTATTGCATACACAGGACTCACCGGGATTGCCGCCGGCGTCCTTGTCATCGCATTTATGACGCCAACATCGCCGGCCGCCTATATTCTGGCCCGACAACTGGGTGGTGACACCGAAACCATGGCTTCCATCATTACCTTTGAAATAGGAGCAGCCTTCCTTATCATGCCGGTTATCGCCGGCATATTGCTGGCATAAATACTCTGATCAAGGTTGGACCAGGACCAAAGGACAGCTGATGATCTGCTCTTCTGTCTCAACAGCGTCAGAAACAACCAGCATTTTGTGCATTTTGTCGGCAACAAGAAGTCAAAAGAACTTCATCTTCCGAGTTGTCGGTGGGTGAACCTGATGGCAAACAGGAACAAATTGAATTTTCTCTCGTTAGGACAAGGGGGTAGGGGCTGGATTTAATGGCTGCCAGCACTGTATGGAGTCTGAGGGCTAGCCCGTAATTTCACAGCGATCTTTGTGGGATAAGCGGCCTGGTTTGGCGCTGTGACGACCCGGTACGTTGTTTTCAGCCACAGCTCTTGTGTGGCGCAGGCTTCGGTGCTGGGCTTGGTTATACAGCTTGTTCGGTTGCGAGATTGGTTTGCGCTATAACACGACGTATTTTGGGAAGGTTGACCATGAACAGGTCCACCAGCTTTGGATCAAAATGAATATTACGCATGCTGTCAATCTCATCGGTGGCATCTTCAAAGCTCCAGGTCGATTTATAGCAGCGTGGTGAGGTGAGGGCATCAAAAACATCACAGAGGGCGGTTATCCGGCCAGCCAAAGGAATACGGTGCTTTTCCAGGCCGTGAGGGTAGCCTGAACCGTCCCATCGTTCATGATGGGTCAGGGCAACAACCCGGGCCACCTGCAAGAGTTGAGAATTCCCGCCCTGGAGAAGGTCGGCTCCCATCTGGCAATGGGTTTTGATAATGTCAAATTCCGGAGGAGAAAGAGCCCCTTCCTTCAGGAGTATGGCATCGGAAATGCCCACCTTGCCCACGTCATGCATGGGTACGGCTTGACTCAACAGCCACTGCACCCCTTTTTTAAGCCCCAGGGCAGAGCCAAGGATGGAACTGTACGCCCTCAGCCGTTGACCATGCAGGCCTGACTCGTCATGGCGGCAGGCAAGGGCCTGGGTAAGGCGGGATACCACCTCCAATTGGCTCTTGTGTAATTCCCGTGTTCTCTTGTCCACCAGCAGCTCAAGGTGTTCCTTGTGGATGTTGAGCTCCTGCTGGGTTTCCACCAGGGCCTCTTCCAGGCGCATTTCACTGCTGACATCAATGAGGGAACCCCAGGAGAGCACGATGTTATCTTCGGCAAAGACCTCCACTTTGGCCAGATCCTTCAACCAGAGGGGGCTGCCATTTATCGCAACCTTGTATACCGCATCGGCTTCACCGCCGCGCATGACCATGCGTCGCAGGCCGGGCCGCATGCGATCAAGCTGCTCCTTGTCACGAGTAATCTTGGTAATGGTCGGGGGATTGCCCTGGTAACGATAGAGATAGCGACTCACAATGTGATCGCGAAAGGTGTTGGCCAGCTCCGTGGTCGGCTGGCCCAGTAAATCATGAAAACGCTTGCCGCAATACTCGTACCAGATATAATTGTCGTCTGGGCGCCAGGCAGCTATGTAAGGAATGACAGGAGAGCCAAATTGTTCGAGGGCATCAAGATGAATCATGGCCCTGATCAGCCGTTTTTGTAACAACCCACTGTAGGGACCGGATAAAATGTGGCCGGAATAACTAAATTTCTGTTTAAAGGACTTTAAGGACTGGGCCTTCATGGTGCCTCCTTTGCAAAGTAGTTGGAATATAGCATTCCCACTTCAGCAGCACAACAGGAATCACGGCGAAATAACACACAAGTGTGGCAGCATGCACCGGTAAGCAGGCAGACGGCACTCGTGAGTCTTCTTTGGTGTCTTCTGGTATGATATGGCCAGGCGCCACTTCAGTGATTTAAATGAGCAGAGATTTTCCACGCATCTCTGCTAAACAAAGAGAAGGTATACTTCTTTCATGCTTAGGACCGATCTAAATAGATGATGACGCGCCGGCTTTTCAGCAAAGCGCTCCGTCTTTCCTTTTTTATGGGAATTCTTTCCGGCCTGCCTTTGATGGTCACCATGACCCTGTTGCAGGCATGGCTCAGCGAGGTAGGGATATCTCTGGAGAAGATTGGCCTTCTGGTCCTGGTTGGCCTGCCCTATTCACTGAAGTTTGTCTGGGCCCCTCTCTTTGATTACATTCGCCTGCCCTTTCTTGGTCGCCGCCGCGGCTGGCTGCTGGTGATGCAGGTCGGCCTCGTCTTGACCATAGGCGTTCTTGGGTTCAGTAACCCAGGTAATGAGCCTGGCGGACTGGTACTGCTCATCACCCTGGCCACGACCATTGCCTTTTTCAGCGCCAGCCAGGATATTCTTATTGATGCCTTTCGCCGCGAGGACCTGCAGAATCACGAGCTCGGTCTCGGTTCATCCTATTACGTTTACGGCTATCGGCTTGGTATGCTTATCACCGGATCAGGCGGGCTGTTTATTGCAGATCTTTTTTCCTGGCGGCTGACCTTTTTGGGTGTGGCCTGTTGTCTGCTGCCCGGTCTGCTCCTGACCCTGTTTTGTCATGAACCCGCGGAATTGCCGCCGGCCAGCCGATGTAGACAAGGATCCATCCTCGCCCCCTTCACGGATCTGCTGCAGCGGCCGGAGGTCATCTGGGTTCTGCTGTTCATTCTGTTGTACAAACTGGGTGACACCCTGGCCCAGGCCATGACCATGCCGTTTTATCTTGATTTGGGCTTCAGCAAGAGTGAAATTGCCGCTGTTGTTAAGCTCTTCGGCTTCTGGGGTACCATTGTCGGGGCAGGGATGGGCGGTGTTTTCATCCTGCGCATTGGTATCAGGCGCGGCCTGTGGATCTTTGGTCTTTTGCAGATGATCTCCACCGCCGGCTTTGCCCTGCTGGCCCTTAAAGGAGCCCATCTCGGCTGGTTGGCTCTGGTGGTTGCGGCTGAAAATGGGAGCGCAGGCATGGGCACTGCTGCCTTTGTTGCCTACATGGCCAGCCTGACCAATAAACAATTCACGGCCAGTCAGTATGCCCTGCTTTCCAGCATCATGGGGATTCCCCGCGTCGTCCTCGCCTCATCTTCCGGCTTTATGGCCAGCAGCCTTGGCTGGTTCTGGTTTTTTCTTTTCTGCACCCTTCTTGCCCTCCCCGGCCTCTTTCTTCTGCGTAAATGTGCGCCCTGGCCCCCAGAAGGAGATGGTCAGTAGAAAAAACATCATGACTGCAATAAGAAAAGCAGCGGAGAATCAATTCTCCGCTGCTTTTCTTATTGCATCTGGCCTGGTTTTGCCTTCTGGTTTTAGGAAGTGCTCACTCCCTCATGTGTCTATTGGCCGCCAAAATCAACCATTTTGATGAATTTGGCCCGATATTCGTTGGGGCGCATGGTGGTATGCTTGACGAAAATTTTCCGGAAGAAAGAGGTGTCTTGGTAACCGACGTGATAGCTGATCTCATCAAAGGTCTTGTTGTTCGATTCAAGGCTTCGTTTTGCCTCTTCAACTCTGACCCTTTGCAGGTACATGAGGGGAGTATCACCTGTCGAGGCCTTAAACCTGCGTTCCATGGTACGCCGTCCTATGGCGTGTTGTTGGGATAATTGGTCAAGATCAATATCTTTGTTGAAGTCCTTTTCCAGGGTGTCCTGAATCTTGAGAATTTGGTCATCGCTGTGTCCCCGCTGGAAATGGAACACTGAGTAAGGGGTCTGCGAGACCCGGCCCCTGTCGACGACCAGTGATTTTGCACATTGAGAAACAATGGACCAGTTCTACCTGTCCATCGAGGCCATGTTCTAAGCTGTTTTGATCATGAAAGAAAAAAGGCAGGACTGGTTTAAGACTTTTTGAAACCAGTATGTTGGAAACTAAAAAAGGCGGTGGAGATTACATTCTCCGCCGCCTTTTTTTATTAACAATTGGGTTTTACTTTTTACGCTGTCCGGCACACCCGGCCGAAACCACCAGGAATGGTGCCAGAGGCCCAGAAGACTGAGCCGCGTTTGTAGTCGCAGAACCAGTAGCCGCCTGGGTCACGTTCTTCAGCCACGAAAATAAAGGGGATATCCCCTGAAAATGCCGGGTCAAGATGGAGATCGTTGCGGTTCTTTTCTGGCTGCATGAGAGACAGGGCCTCTTCCATGGTGGGGAGGCGCCAGTCTGAAAAACCGGCATATTTCTCTTTATTCAGGCGCTCAACGTTTTTACGCATCTTGCGGATTGAGGTGATGTCAAGACCGTGGCGTTGCCACATGAGGCCGGTGGTCTTGTCGGTGGTGAGATCATTGCCGTTGTCAACGAGGAAATTATTAAAAATTCCCTTGGGATTGCGGATGGCATCATAAAAATTGTTGTTTTTAACAATGCCGGGGATGTCTTCTTCCTGGACATGTCTGCCTTTATTGGGCAGAGAAACCGTGCTCAGGTTAGTAGGCAGGGGTGTATTAGCCTCGGGAAGGGTGATGTTTTCTTGCGGTTCTTCCTGTTGCGCGACAAAAGGAGTCACCCTGGGATCATGAGAGCTGTCTATTACATTTGCTTTCAGCCATTTTTTAAGGGTGTCATTGATGGCATAATTGCGATCGAGGGAATGGGATTTGCCTTCATCACGTACTGCTTGGTCGATAAGTTCTTGCGGTGCGTCAATACGCGCTAAAACCCGGGCGTGTTTGATGCCCCGTTCCATGAGGTGAAGGCTCGGCGGCGCACCCCAGCCATCTATGAAGAAATAGTAGAAGCGCTCCCGAGGGTTGATGTCGCGAATTTTGGTGCCCCAACTTTCAAAGATGGTGAAGGTCTCGGCTGGCAGCAGATCCCAGTCGATGGAGGGGGTAATTTTTGTGTCGATGGCGAGTTTGTCGAACAGTCCCATGGGTCACCTTTGTGAATATGGTTTACATGAAAAGAACCTTTCACGGCGGGTACAGCCTCGCTGAAGAAGGGTTCGCTACAAGTTTGTCTGCCGTGGTCAGGGCAGGGCAATCCTTGCCCTGCCTCTCTTGCCGCCCATTGCCTGCAAGGGAAAGTGTTGCCTGGCGTTCAGAAAAAAAAGCAAAAAACCGCAACTGACATGTTACAATGTTAGCAGCGTCAGTTTGTTTGTCAATAATAATTATTACTAAATAAGATGAAAGATACATCACAACTTGCATTTGGTCTTGGGGTGCCGCTGCCTCTGGGGGTTTCTCTACATGAGGACTGGGTTAATTTTTCCCTGTTCTCTCGCCATGCCGAACAGGTTTCCCTGGTCTTATTTTTGCCGGGGCAAACCAAAAAATGGCAGGAGATTTTTTTTGATTGCGAGATCAACCGGACAGGAGACATCTGGCATATCCAGATCTGGGGTCTGCCTCCCCTGATAGAATACGGCTACCGGGTTGTCGGTCCCAATGATCCAGAGGGTAAGGGCCACTGTTTCCGCCACGACCAGTTTGTCCTTGATCCTTGTGCCGGGGCCTTAAGTAACGGTGGGGTCTGGGGTGAGGAGGTGCGCCTGAAAGGGGGCAGCAAGGTCGACCGCAGTTTTGTCCGGCGGGGCATTGTCAGCCATGATGATTTTGATTGGGGTAACGACAGGCCCCTTAATATTCCCCTCAAAGACTCGGTAATCTATGAGCTCCATGTCCGGGGCTTTACCTGCCATGAGAGTTCCGGCGTTGCCCATCCCGGCACCTATCAGGGGTTGATTGAAAAGATTCCCTATCTCAAAGAGCTCGGGGTGACGGCGGTGGAGCTCATGCCGGTGTATGAGTTTATCGAAAACGAGCATCTGTTTGTTGATCCGGAGAGCGGTGAATTTCTCAAAAATTTCTGGGGTTATAATCCCATTGCGTTTTACGCCCCCAAGGCCGGTTTTGCGGCCACGGGCCCGCGTGGCGGGCAGGTACGGGAATTCAAGGAGATGGTCAAGGCCTTCCATAGTGCCGGAATTGAGGTGATCCTTGATGTGGTTTTTAATCACACAGGCGAGGGCGATTACCAGGGCGAGACCTTTTCTTTTCGCGGCCTGGATAATACCATCTACTATCTGTTGGACAAGGAGCACCAGTATCTGAATTTTTCCGGGTGCGGCAATACCTTCAACTGCAACCACCCCCTGGTGCGTACGTTCATCATGGATTGCCTGCGCTACTGGGTCATTGAGATGCATGTTGATGGCTTTCGCTTTGATCTGGCCTCCATTCTCGGTCGTTCACCCAGCGGCGAGGTTCTCAGTAATCCGCCCATGGTGGAGCAGATCGCCGAGGATCCGGTATTGGCCAATACCAAGATCATTGCCGAGGCGTGGGATGCGGCCGGGGTCTATCAGGTGGGCAGTTTCTCCACCCATCGGCGCTGGGCCGAATGGAATGGCCGCTTTAGAGATGATGTTCGCAGCTTCATGTGCGGTCACGAAAATTCCGTGGCTGCATTGGCCACCCGGATTGCCGGTAGTTCCGATCTCTATAAGTGGAGTGCCCGGACCCCCTATAATTCCATCAATTTTATCACCAGCCATGACGGCTTTACTCTCCTTGATCTGGTCAGTTATGACCAGAAGCATAATCTGCGCAATGGCGAGGATAACATGGATGGCGAAAACCATAATATCAGCTGGAACAGCGGGTTTGAGGGGCCGACCTTGAATCATGCTATTCATGCATTGCGCCAGACCAGGCTGCGGACCATGGCGGTGATCCTCATGCTGTCCCAGGGGGTTCCCATGCTGGTGGCCGGTGATGAGTTCGGCAAATCGCAGCTCGGCAATAATAATGCCTGGTGTCAGGATAATGAGCTCAGTTGGCTTAACTGGCAGCTCGCTGAGCAAAACAAGGGGCAGTTGCGTTTTTTTAAAATGCTCATTGCCCTGCGTCGCCGCCATAAAATATTCAGACGTTGTGAGTTCTTTGAAGATGAGGAACATACCCCGGGCATCACCTGGCAGGCCCTTGACGCCGGAGAGCCGGACTGGTCGGAAGACAATCTCTGTCTGGCCTTTCAGCTCCATGGCGACAAGGAGCACGGCAGTCGCGACGACGATTTCTTTGTGATGCTGAACGGTTCCCCGGTTGCCCGGAGTTTTACGGTGCCGACCCTCGCCCCTGTGCGGAGCTGGCGTCTGCTGGTGGACACGGCAGCGGAATCGCCAGCTGATTTTGTTGAGGAGGAGAGGGCAACAGAGGTGGGACACCGAGATGTCTATGTCAAGGCCATGGCTGCTGTGGTGTTGATCTCCAAGCCCAAGGGGGTTGGGTGAAGATTCTTTTTGTCGGTGACTCCCTGATTGCCTATTATGACTGGCAGCGCTCTTTTCCTGGATATAGCTGTGTTAATCTCGGGGTGCCCGGTGAGACCGTGGCCGGTTGCCGGGGCCAGGTGCCGGAGATTTTGCGTCGCCACCCCCAGACTGATCTGGTGGTGGCGATGATCGGCACCAATAATCTGGTGATGGCCGACTTCGGTTTCTTACGCGAGTACGAGGGGTTGCTTGCCGATCTGCATGACGGCTATCCCCAGGCCACCATTGCCGTGTGCAGCCTGTTGCCCCTTGAGTTGCCCTGGCTTGCTCCCGGTGCGGTGGAGCGTCTCAATGACCTTCTGAAAGAACTTGCCAACCAGGATTGGGGCGTGTATCTGGATATCTGTCACTCCTTCAAGGATGGCGAGACACGATCCTGTTTCCTGGAAGACAGGGTGCATTTAAGTGCTGAAGGGTATCGCCGCTGGGCAGCTGTCCTGGCGAACTGGCTGCGGAAGCAGCCCTGAGGTTTTTTGAGCAGTTTCTCAGGGCTGATAAAAGGTTGCCTTGTCGCCGTGAAATGCCTTGCCGGAGCAAGTGTGCTCTACAAAAAAAAAACATTTTCTGATTAGCTAATCGGATTAAGGATATAGGTAATGCCCCCTGGCCCTCCCCCCAAAATAAAGAAACTTTTCCTTATCAAGCCAAGCGCCCTGGGTGATATTGTCCACAGCCTGCCCTTTCTGGCCGCCATCAAAAAAACATACCCCGACTGCGAGGTGCACTGGCTGGTGGCCAAGGGGCTGCACACCTTTCTCGAAGGTCATCCTCTGATTGATCGCCTTTGGCTCTTTGATAAGCAGCGCTGGAAGCAGGTGTTCCATCTGGGGCGGACCTTGGTTGAGCTCAAAGAGCTGTGGCAGGGACTGCGCCGCCAGAAATTCGATGTGTCGGTGGATTTGTCCGGTCTGCTGCGCAGTGGTCTGCTGACCTGGGCCGGGGGCGCTGATCGGCGCCTGGGCTTTTCCGATTCAAACGAGGGCAGCCCTTTTTTTTACAATAAGATGATTGCCGGCGGCGAGGCCATTCACGCCATTGACCGGTACCTGAAGCTTGCCGCTCTTCTCGGGTGTGATACCAGCGAAGTGGTTTATCCCTTTGCCCCCTATGACAGCTATCCGCCAATCTGTAGGGAACTGCCGCCGCGCTATGCTGTGTTTGCACCCTCTGCAGGCAAGGAGGCCAATCGCTGGCCGGCCCAGCGTTTTGGTGAGCTGGCCGCACGGCTGAATATCCCGGTGGTGATTATTGCCAGCCGGGCTGAAGAGGGCGTGGCCCGCCAGGTCGTGGAGGCATCGGGCAACAAGGCCCTGTCCATTGCCGGCCGGACCAATCTTAAAGAACTGGTGGCGGTGATTGAAAAGGCCGCCTTTTTTGTCACCAACGACACGGGACCCATGCATATTGCAGCTGCCAAGAATGTGCCGGTTTTTGCCATCTTTGGGCCGGCAAATCCAGTGCGGACTGGGCCATACGGTGCTATCCATACCGTTATCCGTGAGGAGATGGATTGTGCCCCCTGTTACCGCTGGAAACCTTGCCGTGACTGGCAATGTATGGAAAAAATAACGGTGGACAGGGTGCATGGCGAAATATGCCAGAGATGTGGCGATGCTATTTGAGGCAGCTTATCCAACATTGACTTTTTCAGGCGCTGGCAATAAGCTGATTTTGAAGAGGGATTTGCGGGTGGTTTATGTACTGGTCGACGGCATGCAGTGCAGTCGTTTATAGAGCTGCCTGTCAGGAGGAGAGGATATGTTAATTCAGGTAGAAAAGGAAAAATTCAGGGCTGTAATTTTTACCGAGAGCCTCAAGGTTGAGGGAACCATCCATCTCCTGCCCCAGGAGAGGATGACCGATTATATGGAGGAAACGGAAAAAACCTTCATCCCGGTCACCTATGCCATAGTGTCCAGTATCATCACCGGCGAGGTTCTCCATACCACCGAGTTTCTGAGTTTAAACAAAAATGAAGTAACGGTGATCTGTCCTATAGAATCTGAAGATTAGAGGATTGCTGCCGTTTCGGGCCAGAACGGTCTTTTTACCCCTTATAATTCTTCAAGTCAAAAAGGTATTTATTTTTTAATTAGTATTGTTGAAAGGCTCGAATTTTTTTCAAAATTGTAATATGTTTGCCGCTGAAAGAGATAGTTTGCTTTCAGCGGCTTTTTTTTATGCCTAGAGCTTAAAGGCGTACAGCAAAAGAAAGCTGATTTTAATGGATATTTAGCCGATCTTGCGCTTCAGGGCGCGTGCTGTATAAATTGCTCCTGCTGGGTATCGTGCTTTGAAAATAGCATAATGTCGATGGTGATCAGCTTCTGCAATGACATTATTGGGGTTACTCTAAAGCTCCTTGACAGATAAACGAACATGACCAAAAACAAGATAGATCAGGAACTTGCGGATGTAACCAGCCTCTATGAGATTACCAAGGTGTTGGCATCCTCCATTGATCTCAGGGAATGCCTTGAGCAGATCATGGAAATTCTCTCCTCCAGCCGTGGTATGGCGAACGGTACGGTCAGTATTATTAATCCCACCACCGGCCAGCTCGAAATTGAGGTTGCCCACGGCATGACGGCCGAGGCCCGCAAGCGTGGCAAATACGAGGTTGGTGAAGGTATCACCGGCCGGGTAGTGGCCAGTGGTTCCCCCATTGTTGTTCCTTCCATCGGTGATGAGCCGCTTTTTCTCAACAGAACCAGAACCCGCGGTGATATCTCCCAGAAGCAGATTTCTTTTTTTTGTGTGCCCATCACCCATGGACAGCAGGTCATTGGCGCCTTAAGTGTTGATCGGGAGTATGACCGGGACATCAATTTTGAGAACGATCTGCAATTTCTGACCATCCTGTCCGGGCTCATTGCCCAGGCCGTTATCCGGATCAAGGCGGTTAATGAAGAAAAGCGGCAGCTGGTGCGCGAAAATATATCGCTCAAGCGCCAGCTTTCCGGCAAATATCAGGTTGGCAATATTGTCAGTAACAGCTCAAGGATGCGCGAGGTTTTCGAGATGATCCATCGGGTGGCTGATTCCAACGCCACCGTATTGTTGCGCGGCGAGTCCGGAACCGGTAAGACCCTTGTTGCCAAGGCCCTGCACTACAATAGTAATCGGGCCGATAAGCCCTTTGTGGTGGTGAACTGCTCGGCCCTGCCGGAAACCCTTCTCGAAAGTGAGCTTTTCGGCCATGAAAAAGGTGCGTTCACCGGGGCAACTGCGACCAAGAAAGGTCGCTTTGAACTGGCCGAAGGGGGCACACTCTTTCTTGACGAAATCGGTGAATTGAGCCAGGCCGTTCAGGTCAAGCTTCTTAATGTTATTCAGGATCGTGAGTTTCAACGTTTAGGCGGAATTTCTCCGATCAAGTGTAATGTCCGTCTGGTGACTGCCACCCATGTTGATTTGGAAAAGGCGGTTGAGGCTGGTCGTTTTCGCGAAGATTTTTATTATCGCCTTAATGTCTTTCCTATCTATCTTCCTTCGCTTCGCAAAAGACGTACTGATATTCTGCTGCTGGCTGAGCATTTTCTTGAGGAATTCTGTAAGGAAAACAACAAGGAGATTTCCCGGATTTCAACACCTGCCATTGATCTTCTCATGCAGTACCATTGGCCGGGGAATGTCAGGGAATTGCAAAATTGTATGGAGCGGGCCGTGTTGATCTGTGACGGCGATGCCATTAAGAGTTTTCATCTTCCCCCCACTTTGCAGACAGCCGATAGCTCCTCTGAGAAAAATCCCCTCTCCTTTGCCGCAGCCGTGGACAATTTTGAGCGGGAACTTATTATCGAGGCCTTGAAGCACACGAACGGCAACCAGACTAGGGCTGCCAAGTATCTTGATTCCTCGTTGCGTATCATCAATTATAAAATTCATAAGTACGGCATCGAACCCAAAGATTACCGGACAGGTCGGGAGTAGAAGATGAAAATTCTTCTCCATACCTGCTGCGGCCCTTGCTCCATCTATCCCCTTGCCCGTCTTCGGGAGCAGGGCCACCAAGTGTCCGGCTATTTTTATAATCCTAATATCCATCCCTTCCAGGAGTTTAAAAAACGACTGGCAGCCATGCGTGTGTTGGCAGAAAAGGAAGATTTTACGGTGACTTATGACAGCACATATGGCCTCAAAGAGTATTTGCGCCAGGTGGTCTTTAAGGAGCAGGAGCGCTGCCGGATCTGTTATGGTATGCGCCTTTCTGAGGTGGCAAGGCTGGCAGCGGAACAAGGTTTTGACGCTTTTTCCTCAACGCTTCTCTATAGCCGCTATCAGCAGCATGGCGAGATTCGCAGCCAGGGTGAAGAGCTGGCCGCACAGCATGGACTTGCCTTTTACTATGAGGATTTTCGGCAGGGGTGGCAGGAGGGAATCGATCGCTCTCTTGCCATGGAACTCTACCGTCAACCCTATTGTGGCTGTATTTATAGCGAGCAGGAACGGTATGATAAAAAGATGGGGAGAAAAACTGCTTAAGCTTGTCCCAAGCTGTTTCACCAGTTGGGATGGTTCTTTTTGAAAGGAGACTCTTATGACCGCAGCAAAGACATTTGAAACCAAGCTCTATGAACCCGGTGAAATAATCATTGCCCAGGGCAGTGACGGCGGTCATCTCGCCTATATCATGGAGGGCAAGGTGGAGGTGCTCAGGGAAGGCGGCGATGGGGAACCGGAAGTTGTTGCCATTCTTGGCACCGGCGACATTCTGGGTGAGATGTCCCTGCTCACCGGTCAGCCCCGCAATGCCAGTGTCCGGGCCGCCGAAAAAACGTGGATCATCCAGGTCAATGAACGCACCTTTCAGTTGGCCCTGATTAACGAAGAACTCCCGGTTATGAAGGATATCGTCACCCAACTGGCCAGACGTCTCCAGGAGATGGAGGCCAAAAATATGGAATATCTTGTCCGGATTAAGGAACTAGAAAAGAGAGTGAACAATTCCTAAGGACGGGGTGGGGCCATGCAAAAAGTACGGGTGTTTGTTGATTCTTATAGATGCAAATGGTGTGAGGCCTGTGTGGTTGAGATGCCAGAGATTTTTTCGTACGATGAGATGACGGGAAAGGTCGCAGCCATCGGTGAAGTGGTAGAGTTGACCCCGGCCCTTGAGAGCACCATTGTCATCTGTCCTACCAAATGTATATATGTTGAGGAGATGTGAGGCTGTTGCCTCCTCTTTCGCGTTAGCAAGCCAGGAAGAGTTTAATCTCACTGGCTTGCGGTGCAAGGATTAACTCTCTGAGCCGCCGCCCTGTTTAAAGGAGGTGAATGTCTCCCAGTCAGGCATGCCCAGTTCAGGAATCCAATCTTTCCACGATCCGCGTGGTTTCTTGCCACTTTTCAAAAGGGCCAGGGTCTTTTCGGCCTCCGTGGTCACACTGGAGTCAGGATAATTGTCGATAAGATACTCCAGGCGTACTTCGGCCTGTTTCAGCTTATTTGTCTTGATATAAAAACGTGCGACATACATCTCATGATTGGCCAGAAAATTACGAGCGGCAGTAATGCGACTGCGGGCCTCATCGACATAGGATGACTGCGGAAAACTGCGGATAAGTTTGTTTAAAACAGCAATGGCGTCAACGGCACTGGCTGGATCGCGATCAATACTGTCCAGGCGGTTGTAGTGACACATTCCGACTTGGAACATGGTGTAGGGGACGGCCTCATTTGTGGGGTGGTTTTCTTCAAAGGCCTGGTAAGCGGAGATAGCTTCCGCGTAATGGTCGAGATAAAAATGGCAGTCCGCTGATTTCAGCTCGGCCATCAGACTGTACTGGCTGAAGGGAAAGCGATCTGTAAGTGTTTCGAAATGTTTAAGGGCGGTGATGTAGTTGCCTTTGTTGAACGCCTTCATGGCATCTTCAGCGATGGGTTCAGGGCTTGCGGCCTGATCGAGGGACTTTCCTGCGCAGCCGACGAGGGAGATCAGGAGAAGGGAGGAGATAAACAGAGAGATGTACTTCATGTGATCCTCTTAAAACGGTGGGGTGGCAAAGGGATAAACGATACCTCTGGGTGGAAAGAAAAAGTTATATGTAAGATATCGCTATGCAAAAAAGAGTTCTAGAAAAAAATAAGAAGTGATCAATTACCACATAAAAAAGGATATTTACCGTGGAAAATTCATTTCTGCCATAAAAAAAACCGGCACCTGTCGTGGTGCCGGGTATTCACCTAAAGAAGTTGTTGTGGCCGCATATTGTACAGGCTAAAGGGTAACTGAAGAAGATTATACGTTATTTTCAAGGTAATGCTCAGCCGAGAGACAGGCGACACAGCCTTCACCCACGGCATTGGCAACCTGGCGAAAGTTTTTATAGATGATATCGCCGGCGGCAAAAACACCGGGCTGCGAGGTCTCCATCTCGGTGTTGGTGTGGATAAAGCCCTGGTCGTTATCAAGCTGATCCAAGGGCAGCGTCTCCATATTGGGACGGATACCGATCAAGACGAAGACCCCGTGCAGGTCAATGGTGGAGGTTGCTTTGGTTTTGACATTTTTAAGGGCCAGGCCGATAACCCCGCGGAGAATATCACCAATAACCTCAGTGGGGACGGTGTCCCAGAGAAACTCAATTTTTTTGTTGGCAAAGGCCTTTTCCTGAACGATTTTTGTGGCCCGCAGAGTATCACGGCGGTGAATAACGTAGACCTTGTCGGCAAATTTGGTGAGATATTCAGCCTCTTGAACAGCAGTATTGCCGCCACCGATAACGGCCACGGTTTTACCACGATAAAAGGGAGCGTCGCAGGTGGCACAGTAAGAAACACCCCGGCCATGGTAAACATCTTCCCCTGGGATGTTAACCAGGTTTGGTCGGGCGCCCGGGCATAAAATGACAGCCCGGCTGGTGAGGGTGGTGCCATCCTCAAGGTAGATGGTTTTCACGGGGCCGACAAGGTCCATCTTGGTCACTGTTGCCTGTTTGATCTTCAGATCAAAACGTTTGGCCTGGGCTGAAAATTTTTCAGACAGGTCAAAGCCGGAGATCCCTTGCGGAAAGCCGGGATAATTGTCGATCCAGTCGGTTTGCATGATCTGGCCGCCGGTGGCGCCCTTTTCAAGAAGGACGGCATCCACCATGCCTCTGGCTGCATAGAGCCCGGCCGTGAGGCCGGCGGGCCCACCGCCGACAATAATAAGTTGGTGATCAGTATTCCTCATCATATTTCACAAAAGTTGATGGTAACGGAGGGGCCCCAAAGATTCATCAGCGAAGGCCGGGAAAGGGTGGTGGTTAAACACAAAAGCACAAAGACACAGAGGTTGTCTTCATGTAAGACCTCTGTGTCTTTGTGCTTTTGTGTTTGGGAAAATGATTAGATCAACGTTTGAAGTCCACGCTCTTTCTAATTGTCGCCTGGGGTTTTTCCTGCCGGAGGGTGCTTATTTGGCGAGCATGGCCACCAGTTGTGGTTTGCCTACAGCCCCGGTCACCTGATCTGCAACCTCACCGTTTTTGAAAAATATCAGGGTAGGAATAGCGCGGATGCCGTATTTGCCTGGGGTTTCAGGACTGTCGTCAACATTCATTTTGCAGATCTGCACTTTGCCTTCATATTCAGCAGCAAGCTCGTCAATCATAGGGCCGATGGCCTTGCAGGGACCACACCAAGGGGCCCAGAAATCAACAAGGGTGGGCAGGGCGGCCTTGAGAACCTTTTCTTTAAAATTATCATCGGTAATTTGGACAATTTTGTCACTTGCCATGGTGTCTGCTCCTTCGAGATGGAAAAATTAAGAAAATAAATCCTGAAATTTTTTAACGATAACCAGCCGCCATCATGGGTGATATTGGGGCAATCGATTTTTTTGATTTAGGCCGTAGATGCTCTTTACCTGAAAAATATGCATCTCAGTCAATCTTTTCAATAGTACAGACTGGCCAGGGCAATGACAAGAAAATTCTGGCTGAAATCAGCTCATTCCAGAAGGTGATGGCGTGGCGTACCGACGCGCAATTTAGTCGGTCAAGCCACAGTGCGGGCGGATTTTTTCTTGCTATTTTCAAACAGTCGTTTTAAACGTACGCTATAAATAATTTAAACGAGTGTTTGAAATACGCCATGTCAGAGCCAGATACCAAAGCGAAAATTCTAAAAACAGCAGAGGAACTTTTTGCCATTGATGGTTTCCATCATACATCCCTGCGGAAAATTACCACGAAGGCCGGGGTGAATCTGGCTGCGGTGAACTATCATTTTGGCTCTAAGGAGTCCTTGCTTGGGGCCATTTTTGATCGCCATCTTGGCCCCTTAAATGAAATTCGCATTAAACGGATGGAGGCTGTGGCCGCCCTGGCTGAAAAAAGCGGCGAGAGGCCCGGGGTTGAAGAGGTGCTGCGGTGCTTCACCGAGCCCACCCTTGCCCTGCTCCATAGCGATGCCAGCACCGGTTATTTCCGGATGCTGGTGGGCCGTTCACTCAGTGATCCTGATCCAACGGTGCGTCAGCTTTTTTTGCAAAGGGTACGAGATGTCCTTGAGCTGCTCGTAGACCTGCTTTGCCAAGCGCTGCCGCACCGCTCCCGCGAATCCGTGGCCTGGAAGCTGCAATTTTCTTTGGGCGCCATGAGCCAGACCTTGACATTCCAGAACCATGGTCCGATCCTGGGCAGTTTAGCTAAAGATAAGAGTATTGATGACGTGATTGAGATGCTGACGGAATTTATTGTCAAGGGGATGGAAGGATGAAGGTGTATGTTCTCACAATTCTTATCCTCTTGTTTATGGCCGGCTGCTCTCTCCATGACCCTCAGGTCACGCCCTTTGCTGAAATGCCAGAGCAGTATAAGGCGCTGCCCTCAGGCCAGGATTTACCACTGGCTGATCATGAGCGCTGGTGGTTGCATTTTAATGATCCTCAGCTTAATACCGTTATTGCCAAAGGTTTTGCTGAAAATCTCGATCTGGAGATTGCCTGGGCTCGCCTCAGGCAGGCAGAGGCCTTGGAGCGTAAAGAACGATCCTCCCTCTGGCCGAGTCTTGATTTGAATGGTAGCGCTGGCCGCAGTCGTTTTAGCGGCAGCACCACGGATGTTGCCAGTTATCAAGGGTCCCTTGCCGCAGGCTATGAGCTTGATCTCTGGCAGAAATTGTCCCAGCAGCGTCACTCCGTATCTTTGCAACGTGGTGCTGTTGCTCAAGAGCTCAAATCATTTTATCTCACTCTTGCTGCCCAACTTGCCGAGGCCTATTATCAGGTGGTTGAGCTCCGTGATCGTATTGCCCTCAATCGAGAGATTATAGAATCCTTTGCCAAGACCGTCGAATTTGTTGAGTGGCGTTACCAGCGCGGTGTTGCGCCTTCCCTTGATCTTTACCAGGCTCGCCAGACCCTGTTGAGCTCCCAGGCTGAGCTGCCGCTTCTTGAAGCAGAACAGCAGGCCGCAGGCAACAGGCTAGCCGTTTTGCTCGGCGCCTTACCTGGCACGCAGGATTTTGGCACCTTGGCGGTTCTCCCTGACCTTCAGCTCTCTTTTGCTCAGGGCCTGCCGGCCAATCTCATCACCAATCGTCCAGACATTGAGGCCGCCTTTCTTTCGCTCCAAGCTGCAGATGCCGATGTGGCGGCCGCTATAGCGGATCGTTTCCCTAGTTTCAAACTCACCGCCAACTATGGTGGCCAGGGCAGTGAGCTTAATTCCCTCCTGCAATCGCCCAATTTGTTTTGGAATCTGTTGGCTAATATGGCCCAGCCTGTAGTGGATGGTGGACGGCGACGCCAGGAGGCGGAGCGCAAGAAGGCAGTTTTTGCTGAACGGGCTGCCGCTTACCGACTCAAAGTTCTCAAGGCCTTCCAGGAAGTGGAGGATGCCTTGGTGAAAGAGCGGGGCGTCGATGCCAATATGCAGATATTGATTGAACGCCAGGAGGTCACGGCTGCCACCTTGCGTCTGGCTTTGGAGAGGTACCAGCAGGGGATTGATGACTTCCTGCCCGTGCTCACGGCGCAGGCCAGTGATGCCTCGGCCCGCATAGCTTTGATCACTGCCCAGCGCCAGCGTATATCAAGTCGTATCCAGTTGGCACGGTCCCTCGGTGGGAGTTGGATGGATGCGGAAATGAACGAGCGCAGTGAATAAAAAGTAGTAAAAACGGTATCTTGAAAAAGAGTATCAAAACCCCTTAACGAAGAGAAGGGGCCGCTTTGAAAGTGGGCGGTCGCAAAAAAAAGTCATGAGAAAAACATTTATTAAATTCATACTGCCCATTCTGATCATTACCATTGCCGCGATGGTAGCGGTGGCCATGGTTAAAAAACGCACGGCGCCAAAGCGTATTTCGCCGCTTAGTCAGGGCCCCATGGTGGAGACCACGACCATCAGTCTTGTCGATCTGCCGGTAACGGTCCGGGCCACTGGCACTGTGGCTGCCAGCCAACAGGTTGAGATCATCCCCCAGGTAAGCGGTGTTGTGGAGATGATTGCCGCCAACCTTGTCGAGGGCGCTTTTTTCAAAAAAGGTGCATTACTCCTGAAAATTGAAGAGACGGATTATCTGCTGGCCCTGGAGCAGGCCCGGGCCGATCTTTCCAAGGCAGAGCTTGATCTTGCCCTCATTGAAGGCAAGGCGGTTATTGCCCGACGTGAGTGGCAGATGTTGCGCCGGCAAGAGGGTGAACCCCTTCCCTTGGTGGTCTATGAGCCGCAGTTGGCAAGCGCTAAAGCCACGGTGGCCTCGGCCACTGCCAAGGTGAAACTGGCTGAAGTCAATCTTGCCCGCACCAAGATAAAGGCACCTTTTAACTGTTTTATCCGCCAAAAAAATGCTGATGTTGGCCAATACCTGCGTTCCGGCACCATGATTCTCGATGTTGTCGGCACAGATGCTGTTGAGGTCGTTGTGCCGTTACCGCAGACGGATCTCGCCTGGCTTGCGCTTCCTCGGCAAAACAAAGAGGGCAAGGGAGCGCCGGCCACCATCACCATGGCCATAGGCGGGGAAAGTTTTGCCTGGCAGGGTTTTCTCAGCCGCGCTCTGGGTGAGGTGGATGCCAAAACCCGGATGGTTGATGTGGTTATCATCATCGAAGATCCCTATCTGCTGAAAAAAGAGACAGGATATGGCCAGGAACTGGCCGTGGGCAGCTTTGTTCAGGTTGAGGTCCAGGGCCGGATGCTGACCAAGGTGGCCCGGATTCCCCGCAAGGCACTCCAGGGTGAAGATCAGGTCTGGTTGGTTAATGACCACAATGAACTTGTCTTGCGCCAGGTTGAGGTGACACGCAAGGAAAAGGATACCGTGCTGATCGGCAAAGGTCTTGTTGACGGCGAACGCCTGGTCTTAACCGCGGTGAGCGGTGCCGCAAACGGCCTGGTGGTTCGGCAGCATAACGGGGAGAGTAAGCCATGAACGGCGCCATTCGCTGGATGGCCGGCAACCATGTTGCTGCCAATCTCCTGATGCTGATTTTTCTCGTTGGCGGCCTGGTGGTCGGTTTGCAGATCAAGCAGGAGGTGTTTCCTGATATCGCTCTGGATTATGTGGAGGTAACTGTCGCCTATCCTGGCGCCGGACCGGAAGAGGTGGAAGAGGGCATTATCCTGAAGATCGAGGAGAACCTCACGGGCATAGATGGCATCAAAGAGGTGCGTTCCACTGCCTCAGAAGGCTCGGCCCGGGTGGTTGCTGAAATCTATCCCGGCGAGGATCAGGATTTGGTTCTGCAGGATATTAAGAGTGAGATCGACCGTATCTCCACCTTCCCTGGCGATGCCGAGAGACCGGTGGTCAGCAAGGTTCTGCGCAAAAGAGAGGTCCTCACCCTGGCCGTCTACGGTGACCTGCCTGAGCGCAGTCTGCGTGAGATGGCCGACAACATCCGCGAAGACCTCCTGGCCCTGCCCAATATTACTCAAGCCGAGCTCACCGGGGTACGGCCCTACGAAATTTCCATCGACATTCCAGAGCATACCCTGCGCCGCTATAATCTGACCCTTGACCAGGTTGCCAAGCGCATCAGACAGGCCTCCCTTGATCTGCCCGGCGGCACCATCAAGACCAACAGTGGTGAGGTGCTTATCCGCACCAAGGAGAGGCGTTATCTTGGGCCTGAATATGGCGCCATTGCCATAGTGCACCAGGAAGACGGCAGCGAGGTTTTGCTCAGTGATATTGCCACCATCAGAGACGACTTTGCCGAAACGGATGAGACCTCTTTTTTTGATGGCAAACCAGCAGCCATGATTGAGATTTTTCGGATCGGCGATCAGACCCCTAAGGATATTTCAAGCACCGTCTATCAATATGTGGCGGAAAAAAATGAGAGCCTGCCGGAAAGTGTCACGTTAGCCGTCTGGAATGATCGCTCCGAGGCCCTGGTCAGCAGGGTTGATCTCCTGGTCCGCAATGGTTTCATGGGCCTTATTCTGGTTCTTCTGGTGTTGGGGCTTTTTCTGGAGGTCAAGCTGGCCCTCTGGGTCATGTTGGGTATCCCCATTTCCTTCCTCGGCGCCTTTCTCTTTATGCCCACCATGGACGCCTCCATCAATATGATCTCCCTGTTCGCCTTTATTATGGCCTTGGGAATCGTGGTGGATGACGCCATTGTCGTCGGCGAGAATATCTATACCCAGCGGGGCAAAGGACTGCCCTTTGGTGAGGCTGCTGTGCGGGGTACCACCCAGGTGGCGACCCCGGTGGTCTTTGCCGTTCTTACCTCGGTTGCCGCCTTCATGCCGCTTTTTTATGTCAGCGGGGTGATGGGTAAGTTCATTAATACTATTCCCAAGGTGGTTATTCTCATCCTTCTCGTTTCCTTGGTGGAATGTCTTTTTGTGCTGCCGGCCCATCTCTCCCGGCCTCAGAGGAACAAAGGCGAGGTCTGGTATATTCTCCGCAAGCCGGATCGTCTGCGCCAGAAGTTCGGCCACGTCCTCAATGGTTTTATTGAAGGGCCCTATCAGCGGTTTTTAACATGGTGCCTCAACCATCGCTATCTCACCCTGAGTGTGGCCATTGCCACCTTGATTATTACCACTGGCATGGTGGGCGGCGGCATTGTCAAATTTCGTTTCATGCCCAAGGTTGAGAGTGATACTGTCCAGGTTGCGTTGGAGATGCCGCCCGGCACCGCCGTGCACAAGACCCGGGAGATCCAGCAATTTATCGAGAACAAAGCGCTGAAGAGCATCGCCCATTTTGACGCCACTCTGCCGGCGGGCGAGGAAACCATCCTCCGCCATCTTTACTCCACCGTGGGTGGTGGTGGCTCTCATTTGGCACGGCTTTCTCTTAATCTTACCCCCAGTGAGTTCAGGTCGGTGGGCTCTGATACGGTTGCTGATTATTGGCGGGAACAGGTGGGTGAGATTGCCGGGGTCGAGGCCTTGACCTTTGAAAACAACCTGGTCCATATGGGGGCTAATATCGACATCCGCCTTGGACATGATGATTTTCAGGTCCTTGATGAGGCCGCTGAACGGGTTCGGGCGGTGTTGGTGGAATATCCGGGGGTGGGCGACATCACCAACAGTCTGAGCCGCGGTAAAAAAGAGATGAAGATCAGGCTCAAACCGGAGGCCCGCACCCTGGGGGTTACCGAGGAGGAGCTCGGGCGCCAGTTGCGCGCCGCTTTTTATGGCACGGAGTCTTTACGCCTGCAACGGGGCCGTGATGAAGTCAAGGTCATGGTGCGTTATCCGGAGGAGGAGCGCCGGCATCTCTGGAATCTGGAAAATCTGCGGATTCGCACACCGGAGGGCCGCGAGATCCCCCTCTATCAGGCCGCCGAGGTTGTCGAGTCAAAGGGCTTTAGTCAGATTAATCGCAGTGACCGCAAAAGGGTGACCAACCTCACCGGCTCGGTGGACAACAAGGTGGCGAACGCTGAGGAGATTATTGCCGAGCTCGAAGCGGGCATCCTAAAAGATGTTCAGGACGATTATCCGGGCCTGACCATTAATCTGGAAGGAGAGAGCAAGGAGCGTAATGAGTCTCTGGGCAGCATGAAGCGGGGCTTTGCCATCTCACTCATGGTGATCTATGCCCTGCTCGCCATCCCGCTGCGCAGTTATGTGCAACCCTTGCTGATTATGGTTGCCATCCCCTTTGGTGTGGTGGGTGCGGTCTGGGGCCATTTTATCCTGGGCTATAATATCGCCATTATGTCCCTGTTCGGCATTGTTGCCCTGTCAGGGGTGGTGGTTAATGACTCCTTGCTGCTTATCGATTACATAAACCAGCTCAAGGGCCGAGGTCTTGCCCTGCGTGATGCCGTTCTGGCCGCGGCCCAGCGGCGTTTCCGGCCCATTCTGCTCACCTCCCTTACCACCTTTTTTGGCTTGGGACCCATCATCCTGGAAACAAGTACCCAGGCCCAGTTTCTTATCCCCATGGCCATCAGTCTGGCCTTTGGTATCCTCTTTGGTACGGTGATTGCCTTGGTTATCTTGCCGGCACTCTATCTGATCTTCGAGGATGTCGGTCGGTTTTTCAGATTGGAAGATGAAGAAAGAGAAGAGAAGCGGGTCTGATAAGCGGTGTCTCAGGTTTTTTCCACCACAAAGAGAGTGTCATTGCCGCTGTCTTTCTTGGCGATGGTCTGACCATCGTTAATGGCGATGACCCTGTCCATTTTGCCGACAATATTGTTGTCACAGATAAAGCTGAATTGACCTCCGGCAGGAGTATGGCGCAGACGTAACCTTACGTCCTTAAAGCCTTTTCAGCAATCACCGCGAAAGTCAAAGGGTTCGTTGTTCATCTGTTATTTAATGAATTCCACTTCTTTGGCCTTTTCTTCATCGAGAAAGGACTTCATTTCCAGGGCATGATCAAAATCGTGGATCTGTTCTTGGCCAAGCAGCAGGTCTTTAAGGGCAAAGATCTGCAGACGGCAGGCCTGGTTAAAGAGACGGTTGACCATGAGCAGGGAGGCAATGTCGATTTCCTTGAGGGCTCCGGAGGCCGTCATTCTTAAGGTTTCCTGGATGAAATTTTTGTCAGCCTGTTCCATGTGGACAATGGAACGCAGCAGTTCCCTGTATTGTTCCTGTTTGTTGTCAAGCTCCCGAAAGCGGTTGATGTCATGGTACAGCTCCATGAGGCGCCGCCTGAATGATTTATACTGGGTGTTGAGGTGGTCGTCATCCGAGGCATCAAACTCCTCGAGATTGTGACGGACGCCTTTGATGTTTTTGATGGAGTTCATGATATTACGGGAGGCGAAGATGATGCGTTCCAGCTCCTTGGCCTCGACTTCTTCCAGCTTTTCATTGAGAAGTTTGGCGTAAAACTCAAAAATTTCGCCGTGGAGGAGTTTGACGTTGTCGTACTGGTCTTCAAGGCGAAAGCGTTTGCTGGTATTTTTTTCAAAGGGCAGGGGATGGTCGAAAACAAGCTTTTCGTCAATCTTGAAGGAGCGCAGGTTGTAGAGTTGGCATTCCTCAAAAAGATGGAGAATCTCGTTGCGTAAAGAGGCAGTGGCCGCATCCGGCACCTGGGTGGGGGTATTGCCCAGAAAGACGGTGAGTTTTTCCTTGTGGTCCGGGAAAATTTTGATCAGGTACCGGGCCAGTATGCCAATAAAGGGTAAAAAGAGCAGCACGCCCAGAACATTGAACAGGGTATGAAAGAGGGCCAGGGCCATGACGCTGTTGGCGGTGGTGTCTATAAAACGGCTGACCACCCAGGTCAAGGGTTTGAGAGCGGCAAAGGCCACGGCACCGGTGACGACATTGAAGATAAGATGGCTGGTGCTCACCCTTTTTTTGGGCTGGATGCCGCCGATGGAGCCGAGCAAAACAGTGACCGTGCTGCCGATATTGGCACCGATAACCATGGCAGCAGCCATGGGAAAGGTAATCAGGCTACTGTTTAAGGCCGTGAGAACGATGGCGATGCTCACTGAGCTTGACTGCATGAGTGCTGTGATCAGTATGCCGACGATGGCATAGAGCCAAAGGCCAAATTCGGCAATACGCTGGATATCAAGATGCTGGGCAAAGTTTTCAACACTGGTCTTCATGAAGTCAAGGCCAAGAAAGAGAAAACCAAAACCCATGAGCAGACGGCTGGCCTGGAAGATCCGGGATCTGGGGCCAAAACAGATGAGAACCATGCCGCCCACCGCAATAAGGGGCAGGGCAAAGCTTTCGATCTTGAGCTTGAAGCCGAAGACGGCAACAAGCCAGGCCGTGAAGGTGGTGCCGATGTTGGAACCCATGATCACGCCGATGCCGTTGCCCATGGTCATCACCCCGGCCCCGACAAAGGCCAGGACCATGAGGGATACCGCGGCACTGCTTTGGAGAATGGCGGTAATCAGGGCACCGCTTGCCACGGAGCGCAGTCGGCCATTGGTGTATTGCTTGATGATCTTGCGAAAGGCCTTGCCGGACATGTTCTTGATGGAGTCTTCCATGAGAAACATGCCGTAGAGAAAAATGGCCAGGCCGGCCAGGAGTTTCCAGAGATCTAAGGAGCTGTTCATGATGAGTTTTTTTGACGGATAAGCTTGTCTGATTTTTTCTGCCAGGTACAATGAAGGAACTTTGCACTACGCTCTGTTATGACTGTTTCTAGGCCTTGCTGTAAAGGGTTTTGCGCAGGGTGTTTTGTTTTTTGACGCTTATAATCGGTGGGCTGAGGGAAAATTCATGGTTTCAGGGTGGAATGTTTTCACGCGCGTCTGGGTGACATTTTTTTATTTCCTGTTTTTTGTGGGGACCTATGCCGGGCTTCACGTCTATCTCGCGAGCCCCTCCTCCATCCAGGACAGTAGGGAGTATGCGGTGGGCGAGGGCCCTGATTATTTCCCGGTCCTGGTGGTGGACCATCAAGAAGATGGCACTGAGACCCTGGTTTTGCGCAGCCTTGCCAAGGCGGATTACTCGAAGCAGGCAGATGCCGAAGAGAGGTCCTGGTACCTTTATCGGGTGCCCGGGGAGGGGCGTTTAATTCATGCTGACCGGGTCTTTTTTAAAGTGGAGAACCTGCCTGGCCGGCGGCAGCTGGTGGAGGTTTCCATCGGCGAGACCAATGGTCAACGGACATCCACCTATGCCTACGAGATTAAGGATAATCAGGTCTCACCGCGGTCCTATCTTCTGCTTGCCTCTTTTGGTAATAATTTCAGTCCTATTCCGTTCACCCTGATCATCACCGCCATCCTTATTTTCCTGTCAGAGAAATTCCTGGTTCGGCGTCTGCTCAAACCATCGGCGTGAAACAGGCCCCTGTCAGCATATATTTTTAGGCCACGGAATCCACGGAAAGGTGTGAGGGAAAAATTCTTTTCAGTGTGTTCCGTGGATTCCGTGGCAAAAAAACTGCTGTGACCACCGCGGCCAAGAGCGGCCATGCCACAGCACCCTTTGTGCGATCCCACTCAATAAAAAGCTCTTACCGGCAATGGACCAGGGGCAGTTCCTGCCACTTGCTGGTATAGGCCGGGGACTTGAAGTCCTGACGCATGGCCCACGGCTTGCTGATGCCCTCGGCTGCATAGTGCAGGGTGTTGCGGCCCCAGCGATCATTGATGTTGTCCAAGGCGGCCATCAGCGTTGCTGAATCCTGATTGGGGGCGGTGAAAAGGTTCTGCTGGCGGCACTCTTTGTGGCAGAGATCGGTGAGCATCACCCCGGCTTTCTGGTAACCCCGGCCCTCTCGATAGATGATGGCAAGGCCTTTCAGTGCCAGTGTGATCAGCGTGGGGGTGTGGGCGGTTGGCGCGCTCAGGGTGAGCATCTGACTGTTTGCGTAGGGGGTAAGCTGCGTAGCAAAACTATTGGTAGCGATAAAGACCTGTAATGCTCCGGCAACCAGATTCTGACCGCGCAGTTTTGCACTTGCCAGGGCGGCGTAAGTGGCCACTGCCTCTTTGAGTTCGTCCAAGCTCTGCACCGGTTTTTTGAAGGAACGGGAGCTTAATACCGATTTTCTGTTGCCTACCGCCTGATCAAGGGCAATGCAGGAGATGTCATTAAGCTCCATGACAGTGCGGGCGCCGGTGACGGTGAGTTGCCGGCGAATCCATTTTTGGTCAGCTTTTTTAAGATGTAATGCGGTGATGATGCCGTGCCTGTGCAGTTTTTCGGTGGAGCGCCGGCCGATGCCCCAGACATCACCAACCTCGATTTGAGTCAGGAGTTTATCGCCGTGGTTGCCGGACGGGAATATAAAAACTCCGTGGTGAGCCGCTTCTTTTTTGGCAATGCGGTTGGCAATCTTGGCCAGGGTCTTGGTGGTTCCTATGCCGATGGATACGGAAATACCCACACACTGGAATATCCTCTCTCTGACCTGTGCTGCATACGCGGTAATGTCAAAATGGCTGTCCACGGGCAAGGCAATAAACGCCTCATCAATGGAGTAGATCTCCACCTTGCCCTCCATTTCCTGGAGGATGGTCATAACCCGGTGGGAAAGATTGCCGTACAGGGCATAGTTTGACGAAAAGACGCGGACCTGATGGCGGCGGATCAGCTCCTTGGACTTGAAATAGGGGGCAGCCATATCAATGCCTAAGGCCTTGGCCTCGTTGGAGCGGGCAATAATGCAGCCATCATTGTTGGATAACACCACCACGGGCCGGTTCCGGAGTTCCGGTCGAAACAGCCGTTCGCAGGAAACGTAAAAATTATTGCAGTCCACAAGGGCAAAGAGTTTTTCCATGGGGTGATTTCAGGAGGTGTAGTCGCGGGCCTGGAGCATGACCATGCCGATAATGCCGGCAATAAAACCGCCATAGCCGCCAACAGCGTAGGCCAGGCCATGGGGGGTATGGGCCACCAGCGCAGTAAGAACCGGCATCAGGGCAGAGCCTGCGGCCAGCAGGAGACAAAGGCGGGTGATTAAACGCTGCAGGCCCGCCTTGTCGGTAACGTGGTGGGCTGTTTTGTCGTTATAGCCGGCAATGAGCTCCAACCGACCCTTGACCCCGATGAGATAGGCAAAGGCCAGAAGTATCAGGGCCGTGCCTTCCATGACAATGAGTTCGATGATTTTCGCAGTGGACATTGGGGATTAAGCCTAGGGCAGAGGTTTAAAATTGATGGATGACCGAGGTGACGACACCCCAGACCTGGAAGTCTGAGTCTTCGGTGATCTCCAGGGCAGGATAGGATGGGTTTTCGGCCAGCAGCCGGCAGGTGCTTGCTGTCTGCGCCAGACGTTTCACGGTCAATTCTCCGTTTAAAACGGCAATGACAATCTTACCGTTTGTTGCGGCCAGGGACCTGTCAACAATGAGAATGTCATTATGATTGATACCGGCGCCTGTCATGGAATCCCCTGCGGCCCGTACGAAAAAGGTGGCTGCTGGGTTTACGATGAGCAGTTCGTTTAGATCCAGGCTCCTGTCGATGTAATCGTCGGCCGGTGAGGGAAATCCGGCCGAGACGCCACAGGAAAAAAGGGGGCGTACCACTTTAGTTTGTTGATCAAGGGCGTAGATGGCTGCTATGGAGGAATCGGTTTGCATGGGGCTGGCAGGTGTTCTCAGTTGTAGATTTTTTAAGCAGCCAAGGCCAAGGGCTCTTTTATCTTCTCCCACAAACCCGGAAGAAAGGCAATCGCTGCCTTTCCACGTGCGCCTCGGTGAAGGTGATGGCCTTTATTGCATCAATGACCCCTTTAGCCAAAAAAAGCAGGGTCGAGAAAACAAGGGTGAGGAATGTGGGTGGTTTCAGGGAAGGCATCGCCTGAAAGTACGGCACATCGGGGTAATTGGCAAATGAATAAAGGTGATGGTTTTCAAGGGCTTTGCTTGCTGGAATTTATGGTTTTCGGGTAAGGTGAATCCGCTGTTTTGTTCCATTTTATTTTTAAAAAGGGGGAGAGATGACACAGGGTTTCAGGCTTGGCGATTTTCAGGTGCACTGGTTGGAAGGGGGAAGCTTTGAGATTGACGGCGGCTCCATGTTCGGCGTGGTGCCCAAGGTGCTGTGGGAGAAAAAATGCGTCTGCAGCGCCGACAATTATGTGACTCTGGCGGACTTGGCTATCCTGGTGCGAACCCCGAAGGGGAATGTCCTGATAGAAACCGGGCTTGGCAATAAGCTGAGCGACAAGCAGAAAAAGATATTTCGCCTTGGTAAGGCGTGGGATATTCCGGCAGAACTTGACCGGCTGGGCTTAAGGCGCGAGGATGTCCATCATGTCATCCTCACCCATTGTGATTTTGACCATGCTGCCGGCATTACCATGCATAACAAGCAGGGTGAGGTTGAGCTTACCTTTCCGACGGCCATGCACCATATCCAGGCCAAGGAGTGGTGGGACGTCTGCCATCCCAACCGGCGCACGGCAAGCACGTATTGGCCGGTAAATTTCCAGGGCCTTGAAGAGGGCAGGAATTTACATCTCATTGATGGCGAGGCCGAGATACTGCCTGGTGTGCGTTGCGTGCTCACCGGCGGCCACACCCGTGGCCATCAGGTGGTCTGGCTGCAATCAGGAGGGGTAACGGCTCTTCATTGCGGCGATCTGTTGCCCAATACGGCCTATCGCAACCCTCTGTGGATTACGGCCTACGATAATTTTCCCCTGGATTCGGTGGCTGCCAAGGAAGAAATTCTGGAGCAGGCAGCGGCCCAAGATGCCTGGTTTCTCTTCTACCACGATCCGGACACCCTGGCCTGTAAGTTTAATGAAGCTTCCGAGATACTCCAACCATTTTCAGCTTCCGGCGTTTTGCAGTCTCCTTGATGAGAACCTGGATTTTTAAGGTTGTTTGTCTCAAAAGCTCTTGTGCTCTAACAGGGTGGTGATAAGTTTTTGCTGGTAGAACGATTTTTCTTTCAAACCGGCGGCGGAGGCTGGGAAATAGATAACGGAGATAAGGGCTTCTTGCTTAGTATCGTTTATTTCATCCAGAACAACGGCATATCTTTCTTTGTCAGAGAGAAAGGTGTTTTCTGCCAGAGGAAAGTCAAAATAGCCTAACCAGAATTCGCTCATGTGGACATCTTGGCCGTTTGGGTCTGTTTTCTTTTCCTCCTTTGTTTTCTGGACCTCAACCTTGACTCTGACTTGGTTCCATAAAGGGTAGGAGTGGTTTATTGATACGGTGAATTGCCGTTCTATACCTGCATCTAAGCGCATGGAGAAAATCGGCTGGTTCACCGCTCCGCCCATGTCACACTCGTGCTCAAGAGGCTCTGTAGGCCGCGTATCCTGGCAGGTTTTGCTTAAATCAATGGTGAGCCGTTGCCTGACTTGGACACCGCTTAAGCTTTCCAGCTGTTTTTTGGTGATGCGGTTGGCGATTCGGATGAGGCGATCGAGTTTCCTGCGCATCATTTTCATCTTGAAGTCTTTCCAGGCTATATCACCTTTATGCCCTTTCCAGAGGGCATAAAGCCGGCCTTGGGGGGTGGCAAGTGCCGAGGCTTGTGCGTTGTCTTGGCTTGGTAATGGTTCCTGCAGGCGGGGTATTTCTCCGACGATTTTGAGCAGGACATGGAGAAAGAGTGGTTCCATATCGAGCATTTCGTGGAAATTTCTGGCCAGCAACTCAAGGCGGAGCAACTCTTCATCGATCTGCTCCAGGATACAGACCGAACCTGTCGGCTTGCTAAGAAACGACGAGAGAATTTGTTGGAACATGTCTTTGCGCACCGAACTTTCAGCGTTCTCACGTTGACTCATGAGTTCGGTGTAGAGCTGAGCCCGGGTGGACAGAGTCTGCTGCTTATTCATGACGTACGAACCCGCAGTACCGATAACTGCCACCATGACTGCGGTGGCTATTCCTCCTGCTGAGCGGAGTTTGTACCAGATGTCCGGTGTTTTGCTGTCTTGACTCACCTGTTGTTCGTCTTCAATTCTTTCTTTGTCTGTCATGCCCGCCCCCTTTTATGTCTTATAAAAAAGAACCATGAGGTCCCCTGTTTTCAGGTCAGCGACGGCCTGAGGGACCTGATCCGTCTTCTGTCAGGACTGGGACTTTTTCTGAGCCGGATTGTTTTAAAATAGAGAAACTTAAGAGGGAAATGAGGGTCAGGTGGCCCGCAAGGGAAAGGAGTTGTAAGTCGTTGTTGTTATAAGCCAAAGAGGTGACGGCGCCACAGCTGATTAAAAGTCCGAGGCTACTGGCCACTATATAAAACCAGACAACGCGGGGAATGACCCCTTGACCGGAGGTGCGCGCCATCATCCGTATCCTGATCCGAGGCAGCCAGGGATGTTTTTCTTCGAGGAGAAGTCCTTCCCGAAAACACGCTGCTAAAAGTTGGTGGTAGACCATGATGTCGAGATTCCAGAGGAGGATGATGCCAATACTGAGCGCCACACCAATACCGCTGACAATGAATAAGGTAGGAGAGGCTAAAAAGACTGTTTTTTCCTGCGCGATGAGAAAGCCGATGGCTGAAAAGGCCGCCAGGATCCAGGTGGATGCCAGGGTACGGTACCTGCTTTGTAGATCGTTAAAATGTCTTTCTTGCAGGCCTATTTCAGTAATAACCTTCCAGATGTTGTTGAATTTGTTTATCTCGATATCGGCAAGCTCTTCCATCGCAGAACCTCCACAAAAATCTGAAATATGCGGGTTATAGGGTACATAACAACGGTTGTGAACTCCGGGAAAGAGTTGCAGCGTTGCTTGAACAGAACCTTGCAAGGGCATTCAGGTATGCTGCATGAAAATAGCGTAAAATATTCGTTGGCGGATTGCCAGTATTTTTAGTGAGGATTCTGTGCTTCCCGCCGCCCTTATTGGTCGGCGATGAGGGCGGGGGGAAGGTGCTGGGTCTGGATCATGCCGCTGACGCACAGGATTGATGCGTACTCGACGATGTTTTGCAACTCTCTGATGTTACCAGGAAAATCGTAAGCCATGAGGGTGCGAAGGGCCTCTTCTGAAATACCCCAGACATCACGTTTTTTCTCTCGGTTGAGTTCTTCCAGGAAATGTTCGACAAGAAGTTGGATGTCATCAACCCGGTTACGAAGGGAAGGCATTTCTATTTTGGTGACGTTGAGTTTGTAAAATGATTTATCCTCGCTGCCTGTTGCCGAGGTGGCAATAATCCGCACATTTGTTTCAGCAGGGTCGCGTTCAAGGAGCTGTAGTAGTTTGACCTGGATAGCCAGGGGTGGTTTGCCGATCTGGTCGAGAAAGAGCAGGCCTCCTCGGGCGGAATTGAATAAATCGCCGCCCAGAGGTATGGCGCCACCGTTTTTAAGCACTGAGGCACCAAAGAGTTGTTCTTTGAGGATCGGATCTGAGAGTTCACCGCATTTCACCACAACCATCGGGCCATCCTTCCTGGGGCTCAGTTTGTGGATGGCTCTGCTGATCAGTTGTTTTCCTGTGCCTGATTCACCGACGAGCAGGACATTCTGATCTTTCTCGGCAATATCAGGGAGAATATCAAAGACCTTATTCATGGCCGGACTCTTGGTGATAATATCACCGATTCGTCTCTGTTTGTACTGATGGGTCTCAAGGGCCGTTGACGGACGAAGGTCTCTAAATGTTTCGACGCCGCCGATAAGGTTGCCGGCAGTGTCATACATGGGGGCGGCACAGATGCTTATGGGAACCTTGACATCGTCGACATTCTTGATATGGATGCAGCGGTTCTTGTCGGGTTGACCGCTATTGATACTGGCGGCTATGGCGCATGTTTTGCCGCAGATACTAGCCTGGAAAACTTCATGGCACGGTTTGCCGATGACATCAGCGCGGGAGCGGCCGGTAATTTGCTCAGCCGCCCTGTTGAAGGACGTCAACTTCCATTCGGTATCCACGGTGAAGACGCCATCACTGATATTGTCGAGGATAACAGCTCGGTCAAGCAGGGATTGGACGCTGCGAAAAACTTGAACGCCGCCCACCACGTTATTATCCTCGTCAAAGAGTGGGGTCGCACTGATTGTGGCGCCGATTCGTTTGCCGTTGGCGTGGGTAATAAAAACGGTGCGGTTTTCTACGGCTCTTTGATTGCGGATGCTTTCTGTCAGCACGCAATTGGTGTCACAGCAGTTTGATTTAAACACCTCGCTGCATATCTTGCCCAGGGCATCTTTTTCCGACCAGCCGGTCAGCAGTTCAACGGCCTTGTTGAATGACGTAATTCTTTTATTCTGGTCCACGGTGAAGATGCCATCAACGATACTGTCCAGAATGAATTTTGGCGGGGCTATTTCGCCCTTATAGGCAGAATATCTTTGAGTTAAAACAGGCAGGGGTATGGGCCAGTCAATCTGACGTTTGAAGCTAATGCCGCAACGGTTTTTTCGGTTGCCATTGAGCGGTGGTTTGACCCAGCAGATTTCGCCATGGGCATAGTGGGCATCAAGTCCGTAATCTTCCGGCCATATTTCAATACTCATGCGGGGAGAAATGGGTGCATCGGTTTCGAGCTGGATGCCTGACGCATGTATATCTGTGCTAATGGCTGGAAAGGTGAGATTGCTCAGGCTTTCACGGAGTCGTAAGCTAAGATTGAAGGGCATTCGGGTAAAGTTACGGCGCTCATCTTTCTTTTTCATGAACTCACATGGAAGATTGTGTTTTAGCATAATCCGCTCAAGTCAGGGTCAGACTTTGCCGGACGTTGCGCTATAAATTTTTCTGAACCTTCTTCTCGGTAAATTATATAAGCAAAATTAAAGCCATATATGTGTATATTGTTAACTTACTGGTATAATTCGATTTATTTTTTTTCACCATTGGGGCGGGCATAAAATAAGCCATTTTTTGGGGATGGGGTAGCCAGCAATTGATCAGGTTGATCTCTAGGGGTATTGGATTTACGGCGTATTGCCTGGCCCCGGATGATGAATATAATCTGATACCCCTGCAAATTGCGCTATGATGATAATGGGTTTTGAAGGGCTGGCTTCGCTAGGCAGCAATAATCAGTTTGTTTTGGCAAGCAGATGAGCGAGGAGTTTTCTTGCTCTCACCAGTCAGGCCGAACTTGGCTGGTGCCAGGCATGAAGCGGGGGACATAGGATGATCACTACCAATCGGCAAGGCCAAGATGTTGCCCGGCAACAGTGGGAACCTGTTTTTTTGTTTACCGTGGTTGGTCTTGTCTTTATGTGGTCGGCATGGCAACCCTTCACCTTTCAGATCTGGTTTTTGGAGGTGGCACCGGTGATAATCGGTGCTGTTTTGTTGCTGGCCACGCATCATTCTTTTCCGCTGACCATGTTGCTCTATCGCCTTCTTGCCCTCCATGCCCTTATTCTCATCATTGGTGGACATTATGCCTATGCCCGTGTCCCAATCGGCTTCTGGGTTCAGGATCTTTTTGATTTAAGTCGCAATCATTACGACCGTCTTGGTCATCTGGCCCAGGGTTTTATCCCTGCTATTTTAAGTCGGGAGATCTTGCTGCGCCGTTCGCCCCTTGTGCCGGGGAAATGGCTCTTTTTTGTCGTTTTGTGTATCTGTCTGGCCTTTAGCGCATTTTATGAGCTGATCGAGTGGTGGGTGGCGCTTCTTGATGACGGCGTGTCCCAGGATTTCTTGGGGAGCCAGGGGGATGTCTGGGACACCCAGTGGGATATGTTTCTGGCCTTGATAGGGGCATTGAGTAGCCAGATATTGTTGCCAAAGGCGCATGACAGGGCCCTGGCTGGTCTTAGAGGCAGGCTTCGAGAAACTCAGGGAGATGGTGGACGAACTCCTTGATTTCGTCGCATACCCGGCCATAAATAACTCGGCTTTCCTGCTCGGATTTGCCCTGGGCCAGACGGGGCGGATCGGGGAATTGATGGTGGATGACCTTGGCGGTACCTGGAAAGAGGGGGCAGGCCTCGGCAGCGTCATCGCAGACCGTAATCACCAGGTCAAAGGATATGTTTTTAAGGTCGGTAAGGAGTTTTGAGTGGTGGCTGCTGATGTCCACCCCCCGTTCGGCCATGGCCTGCACCGCGCCAGGGTTCAAGCCATGTTTTTCAACCCCGGCTGAAAAGGCATGGAAGCGATCGGGCCAGAAAAAGCGGGCCCAGCCTTCAGCCATCTGGCTGCGGCATGAGTTTCCTGTGCAGAGGAAAAGGATATTGGGACGTTTTTCTGGCATGACCTCTCCTTGGTTGGCGTCCTTTTTATAGTTACGCATAGTCAGTGTGTCAAGGAGCCATCGTTCGACAAAATTGTCGAACGATGGCGGTGGATTGTCGAAATAAAGCTTGGGTATCGGCTGTTTTTACGGCACAGATGGCCATCTGTAATTTATTTTATTTCTTATATATCAATAAGTTATTTGATCTTTTAAAAGCAGCTTACATATATATATTTCTTGTGGCACAAGCGCTGCACTAAGAGGGTGATAACAAGTACGGATCCTTCTCATCCCAGGCTTTTCTGGAAAAGGAAGGAGACATCGTTTATCATTTCTTAGCTTAAGGAGGATCGTTATGAAAACGTTATCTAAAATTGCTGCTGGTGCAGCTGGCTTTGCCCTTGTCGCTCTGCTGGGTCTTCCCCTTGCCGGTGCTGCCGGCGGTGACGGCACTGGTCCTGCACCCGGGGCTGGTCGGCAGCAGATGATGGATCAGGATGGCAATGCGAGCGCGCCCTGTTATGGCCCTGGTCAAGGCCGTGGTCCTTGTGGTGGACATTTTCGCAACTGCAACGGCCCTGCTGGCAGAGGACAGCACATGGGCAATGGTCCGGGGCAGGGCGGCTTTGTCGACAAGGATGGTGACGGCATCTGTGACCACCATCCAAACAATGGTAAAGGCGGCGAGGCTGCCAAGTAACAAAAAAGCTTGTCTTTTCTCCCTAATCCGAAGAGGTAAGGTGCTCTACTCTTTACCTCTTCGGAAATTTTAAGATGCCATGAGACCTTTAGCCTTCAGCATACTCTTTGTTTTCCTCGTTCTTTCGGTATCGCCGGTTATGGCGGAATATCTGCAAGGAACAGTGGTGCGTATTGATCATGGCAAGAGGGAGATTGAAATGCTGATTGCAGAGAATGGGCAGTGCCGTTTTGAAAACGGTACCGAGTCCGTCGATAAAGAAAGGCAGGTCCCGCCGGGAAAAACGAAGAACATTCTTGTCAAGGCCGTTTGGTTTCCAGGCTGCCTTACTCCGGGCACCCAAGTGTATGCCCGGGGTAAGTACGCCCTTGATAGTAAGGAGCTTTTCGAAGCTGATGAAGTTTTTCCATGCCGCAGGCGAGGGGGGCATGACCCCACCGGGGTGCGCTCCCGCTTTAATCATCACCGGAAACAGATGATGCGGCAAATGGATGGGGGCAAACCATGAATGAAGAAGGGCCGGCCAACAAGGCATGGTTCTGGAAGGTCAACCTTCTGGCCTTTGGCCTGATAACGGTGGCTGTTTTATTCTATTCCCTGGGCCAGGTCTACTATCTGCGCCAGACCCTGGAAAGCCATCTGCGCGATAATCGCCAGATGGTCCTTAATGCTGTGAATCGCCAGACAGAGCTTGGTTTTCTTGCTGAAGATGCTTTAAACAATACTATTCTTCTTTTTCTCGGCAATACCGCGCGCTTTCTCAATTTTCTCCATGAAGTAGAACCCTTTCACAATCAGGAGCTTGCCAGTTTTGCCGATGAAAACGGTCTGGCAGGTGTCGCTATTATCGAGCCGGGCCAAGAAATGGTCAGTGGCCCGCAAGGATGGCTGGGCGCTGAACATTCCTGTGGTCAAAATGGCGATTTGCTGAGCAAGGCGCCTGGATTTTTTCTTCATTCCTGGCCCAGGCCCCAGGGTGGGTGTGTACTCATCGGCTACCCTGACAGCCGGCTGCAGAAATTGCAGGAACAGTTTTCTCTACCCTCCATCCTCGCTTTTTTGTCTTCAGCACCCGAGATCGCTTTTTTGGAGATTGCCGATCCGCATCGCGACTACTCAGCTTTTGGTCCTGATGTGGCAAGGCAGGAGATTGATATCCAGGGACAGACGGTGGTGATTGGTTTTGATACCGAGCGTTACCGGCAACGTGTTAAGGGAATCTGGCAGAGTTTCTTCCTCTACGCGTCTTTTTTTGCGGGATTTGGACTGCTGCTGACCTATATTCTCTACCGTTTTCAGCGCCAGCATTTAGTGGAGATTACTCGTTATGAACGGGAACTTGCCCGGGAGCAGGAGGATGCCGCCTTGGGCCGGGCCGCTGCCACCATTGCCCATGAGGTGCGTAATCCCTTGAATGCCATTGGTCTGGGCTTACAAAGAATAGATCTTGAAGCAAATCTTGATGGTGAGCATAAGGCGTTGCTTACGGCCATGGGCAAGGCCATGCAACGAACAAATACTATTATTGAAGGGCTGCTCCGGTATTCCCTGCCCATTGCGCCGCGGTATGCGCCTGTCGAGGTTGATAAAATTCTGGCCCAGCAGCTTCTTCTGCGATCTCCCCAGTGCGAGAAGGAAAATATTAAGGTTGATTTTCTGCCTGGGTATCAGGGCGAAGTTGCGGCTGATGCCGATCTTCTCGCCCAGCTGTTTGATAATATTATCAAGAATGCCATTGAGGCCCAGCCAGAAGGCGGCTGGCTGAGAGTTGTAAGCAGCCGGGAGAATGGCGGGGTGCTGGTCATCTGCGACAATGATGGTTTTGCCAAATCAGATGATATTACCAGACTGGCGGAGCCATACTTTACAGGGAAAACCAGAGGCAGTGGTCTTGGCCTTGCCATCTGTGCCAAGATTGTGGAATCCCACCATGGGACTCTGAGTCTGCAAGAGGTGCAGGAGGGGGTACTTCAGGTCAGGGTGTGGCTGCCTGTCAATGCCGGGATTTCACCAGTTCACTGAAATTATTGGCGGAATGCCGGGCAGTACCGTTCAATGCAGGTATATATTCGTTGTCTCAAGATAGGTTTGCGGATCACTTCATTTACGCAATTTTTACGGATGATATTGAGGAGTTCCTCCAGGGACTGCACCGCTGTCTGCACGACGATATTGACTTCGCCGCTGATATTAAGGGCGGCTCTGTTTTTCTCCACAATGGAGATGAAATGGTTGCCGTCCACCTCGGGCATCATGATATCGAGAAAGACAAGGTCGAATTTTTCGGTGAGGTAGTAAAAAATTGCTTCGGCGGCTGAATCTACCGTTGTGACCTTGATCTCCTTGTTATAGCTCCGGACATATTCTTCCAGTAAAAGCTGGTTGATCGCTTCATCGTCAACAATCAATATTTTTGTGTCAGACGGGCTAGGTTTTGGGGCGAGATGTTGTATGGCTGTGGTCGCAAACGGGGCCAGGGTAACGGCAAGATTCTGGGTGGTGTGATCCTCGAGATCGTTTGGGCCTGCTTGGCGCAGGTTATCAAGGAGGTCAAGGGCGGCGCTGATGAGTTTAGGGTCAATTTTCTGATTATGTTTGCTGGCGACGTCCAGGCCGTCTACCGCAAGGGCGGTAAGTCTGGTGATATTATCGAGGTTGAAGAGGTTGGCCACTCCCCGGAGGGTGCGCATGGAGTTTGCGCAGTTATCGATGGCTGTTTTCTCGGCAGGATTTTTTTCCAGAGTAAGCAGGTATTGTTCTGTGTCTTGGATGAGTGATTCGGCATCATCCTCGAAATTGAGGGAGTGAAACGCCATAAGATTTGTTCTCCACTGTGGGCAAACTTTTTAAGGAAACTGAGGGGGTGCGATGGTGCGTTTGATTAATTTTTCGAGGAACATAGGTCTTTTCCTGACAAAGTATAGCCTGGGAAAGACCTTAAACTCAAACTGAAACTGTTGTCGCGGCTTTTTTTTCTGTGGTGAGGTGATGACCTACTGGCGGAAGGCCGGGCAGTACCGTTCAATACAGGTGCAGATACGTTTTCTCAGGATTGGTTTGCGGATGACTTCCAAGATGCAGTCTTTGCGGATGATGCTGAGCAGTTCCTCCATGGACTGCACAGCTGTCTGGACAACAATATTGGCTTCGCCGCCAATATTATGGACGGCTCTGTTTTTCTCAACAATGGAGATGAAATGGTTGCCGTCCACCTCGGGCATCATGATGTCGAGAAAGACAAGATCGAATTCTTCGGTGAGGTAATAAAAAATGGCTTCCGCAGCTGAATCAACTACAGTGACCTTGATATCCTTGTTAAAGCTTCTGATAAATTCTTCCAATAAGGCCCGGTTTACAGCCTCATCGTCAACAACCAGGATTTTTGTGTCAGACGGACTGCGGTTGGGTGCGAGGTGTCGCAAGGTTGTGGTCGCAAAAGGCGCCAGAATAGCAGTAATATTGTGAGTAGCACGGCCATCGAGATCGCTTGCGCCTGTATGGCGCAGGTTGTCTAGAAGTTCAAGGGTGGCGGTGATGAGTTTAGGATCAACGTCCTGGTTGAGTTTGCAGGAGGCGTCAAGCCCGTCAGCTGCAAGGCCTGTCAGCCTGGTGATATTGTCGAGGTTAAAGAGATTTGCCACGCCCTGGATGGTACGCAGGGAGTTTGCGCAACGACAGATATTTTTGGGGTCGCGCGGGTTTTTTTCCAGGGAGAGCAGCTCTTCTTCCACTTCTTGGATGAGTGATCGGGCATCATCCTGAAAATTTGGGGATCTATGTGCCATGAGGCTGTTCTCCAGAGAAATAGTTAAACTTTTTACGGCAAAAGAGATGCTATGATATGTTTGGTCTGTGGTGGAGAAGGATTACCCTTTGCCTTTTCAAAGTATAGCTTAAAAAAAACCGTAAACTCAAATTGAAAGTGACGCCGGACCATATTAAAAATCATGAGTATCTGTAAAGGTCATGGTTGGCAGGTATTTTTTAGAGAGCAAGAATGAAGATTCTAATTGTTGATGACGAAGAGATGCAGCGCGATATGCTGCAGGGTTTTCTTGAAAAACAGGGTCACGTGGTACTCAGTGCCGGTTCCGGGGAGGACGCCCTTGCTATTTTTGACAGCGCGGCAATTGATCTGGCCCTTCTTGATCAGAAAATGGGTGGGATGAGTGGGGACGAGCTCCTTTTTTTGATGAAGAAAAAAAACCCCCTCGTGCGTGCCATCATGATTACCGCCTATGCCAGTGTGGATACGGCAGTGAAGGTCATGCGTCTGGGCGCTGATGATTTTCTCGAAAAACCAGTGGATTTGCGTCTCCTTCTTGACAAGATTGAGGCCATCGCTGCCCAGCTGGCCGTGGAGGAGGATGCCGGAGAGATTGCGGCGTTCCTTGAGGAGCAGGAGTTGCCTTTTCAGGTGATTGGTGAGAGTCCGGCCATGAAGGAGCTCTTGTCGCTGGTGCGCCGCATGGCGCGGACGCCCTGGACGGTTCTTATTCGGGGTGAAACCGGCACCGGCAAGGAGCTTGTTGGCCGCCTTCTTCATAGTTTAAGCCCACGGCAGGCCAAGCCTTTTATTGAGCTTAACTGTGCGGCAGTGCCGGAAAATCTCTTTGAGTCGGAACTCTTCGGCCATGAAAAAGGGGCCTTTACCGGGGCTGATGCCAGGCGTAAGGGCCGTTTTGAGCTGGCTCAGGGTGGCACGCTTTTTCTTGATGAGGTTGGCGAGTTACCCTTGAATCTCCAGGCCAAGCTTCTGCGTGCCCTCCAGGAAAGCCGGATCAGTCGGGTGGGCAGCGAGCAGGATATTGAAGTGGATGTCCGGGTGGTGGCCGCCACTAACCGTGATCTGAAGATGATGGTGGAGAAAGGAGAGTTTCGTGAGGATCTCTTTTATCGTCTTAACGTCCTGGAGCTTGAGGTTCCCCCGCTGCGTCGCCGCAAAGAGGATATCCCGGCCCTGGTGGATTTTTTCCTGGGCAAGTACGCTGCAAAGTCCACAACCATGAGTCGTGAGGCCCTTGATGCCTTGGTGAAATACCCCTTCCCCGGCAATATCAGAGAGCTTGAGCATCTCATCCAGCGGGTGGTAGCCCTGGCCCGATCCTCTAAAATTATGGCCGCCGATCTGCCCCGTGAAATTCGGCTGAGTCAGGTCGCAAATGGTGAGGGCGATCTCGGCGCGCGCTTAAACGAGGTTGAACGCGAGATGATTGTTGAGGCCTTGAAACAGCATGACTGGGTGCAGACCCGGGCGGCAGACGCCCTTGGCATCAGTGAACGGGTGTTGCGCTATAAAATGGGCAAGCACCAGATCAAAAAGGGGTAGGGCGGCACCCATTAAAAAGCCTTCTCCATGGGGGCAAACATATGAGTTTAGTTCTCGTCATCGTTTTCGTGGGTGTTTGGGTCTTTTAGGAAATTGATCATGAACTGGCAGCCAAAGACTAGGACAGCCACGAAGAGAATGACCAGCAGCCAGTCGAGCAGGCCGCTGGTATGGCGAAGGAACCATTCTAAAAACATTGATTAGCCTCAGTGCTCTCAGCGAATAGCCTTGCCCACCGTGATCTCATATTTCTTGAGCTGCTTCCACAGCGTCACCCTGCTTACCCCGAGGAGACGGGCCGCTTCAGATTTATTGCCACCCGTTTCTTTCAAGGTGTCCAGCAGGACTTGGCGTCGGTCGCTGCTCGGTTTTTTTCTGGAAATACCGACACTTGATGACCTGGTATCTGTATTGACGAAGTGGTGGGGGAGGTGCTCCGGGGTGATGACGCCACCGGGGCAGATCACAAAGGCATATTCGATCACATTGATCAGTTCACGGATATTACCGGGCCAGGGGTAGGTGACCATGAGATCCAGGGCCGCCTTGGTGATGGTAGTGATATCCTTGCCTGTTTTCAGGCGGGCCCGGTCAAGAAAGGTCTCGATGAGCATGGGAATATCTTCTTGACGATCACGCAGGGGTGGTAAAATAATGGGGATGACGCCAATGCGGTAGTAAAGATCATCGCGGAATTTTTCCTCGGCCATGAGTTTGCCGAGGTCCTTGTTGGTGGCGGCAATAATCCGGACATCAATGGCAATGGGCTGGTGATCGCCCACCCGTTCGATCTCCTGCTCCTGGAGAACCCGCAGGAGTTTGGTTTGGGTGGCCAGGGGAAGGTCGCCGATTTCATCGAGGAAAATGACGCCCTTATTGGCCGCTTCAAAACGACCCATTCGGGAACGGTCAGCGCCGGTAAAGGCACCTTTGATGTGGCCGAAAAGTTCGCTCTCAAGCAGATTTTCATTAAGGGCCGCACAGTTCACCTTGATAAGCGGGGCGTCTTGTCTCTTGCTTAAGGCGTGGATGGCGCTTGCCACCAGCTCCTTGCCGGTACCGCTTTCGCCATAAATCACCACCGGCGCATCGGACTGGGCTGCACTCTTGATCAGCTCAAAGACCTGGCTCATGGCTTGGCTTTTGCCGATGATACCCTGGAAGCCGTCGTCTTTGGCAATGTGTTTGCGCAGGTCGGTGATCACCTTTTCCTGGGCGACAATGGCGGTCATGTCGGTGAGGTTTTCAACGCCGGCCACCACTTTGCCAGTGGAGTCGGTGAGGACCGTGGCGTTTTTGAGGACGTTGACCCTGCTGCCATCCTTGCGTTTGAAGGTGCATTTGAGGTTACGGACGTCACCTTTGCGAAAAAGAGCACAATGTTTGTTGCCCTGTTTCTGGCGTTTATCAAAGCAGCTATCGCATTCGAGAAAATCACAACGCTGGCCCACCAGTTCATCACGTTTATAGAGGAGGAGGTCTTCCAGGGCCGTATTGACAAAAAGGATCTTGCCTGAAGGGTCGACGAGCATCAAACCTTCGGTCATTTTGTCAATAACGTCTTTCCAGTTGTCGCAGAAATAGTCTTCAAAAACGGCATGCTGGGGCATGGAGGTCTCCGGCTCTGTTTGATGATTTGAATGATAATATGTTGCAAATTATAGCAATTGTTAACAAATTGCTAATGTTAATTTTTTAGTTAACACTGTTTGCACTTCTGTTAAGGTCTTCGTTAATCGTTAACAGTGATGGTAAGGGAGAATGGCGTAATTACAAGCTGTTGTTACACTGGCATGTTCCTTGCCAGTATAGTATTGATTTGCTGGTGGCAGGAGTCCTTTTGAGTATGGGGAAGGGCAAAAAAAGAGCCGACCTTTATGGCAGCACTAAAGCTGCTGGAAGTGGATTCGGTAAACTGCTTGAGTCGCGCCAGCCGGCTTAAGAGCAACGATCAACTTTGGGAGAGAAGTATGAAAAGGTGTCTGATTGTATCCACGGCGGCTTTGGCTCTTTTGGCCGGGACAGCCATGGTATCCGCCAATGACCATCAGGAGATTACCGGGCCGTTTGCCACGCCTATGGATGTGACTAAAAAATGTCTGGAGTGCCATGCGGATGCATCGAAACAGGTAATGGCAACCAGCCATTGGACCTGGGAGCTGGAGCAGGAAATTGATGGCAAGAAGGTGATGCGCGGCAAGAAAAATGCCGTGAATAACTTCTGTGTGTCCGTAACCAGCAACTGGCCCCGCTGCACCAGCTGTCATGTGGGCTATGGCTGGAAGGACGCCACCTTTGACTTTAACGATGAGTCACGGGTTGACTGTCTGGTCTGCCACGACGGCACAGGGAGCTATTTCAAAGCAAAAGGCGCGCCTGCCGGCGCCGGCATGCCTCCGGGATTCACCGGCAATCCGAAGTTCGACGAGAACCCTGTCGATCTGGTGAAAGTGGCCCAGAGTGTCGGCAAACCCACCCGTGATGACTGTCTCCATTGCCATGCCAATGGCGGCGGCGGCAACAATGTCAAACACGGCGATATTGACATGTCTTTAATCAAGCCTGGCAAGGATATCGATATCCATATGGCTGCCGATGGCAATAACCTGAGCTGTCAGGAATGCCATCAGACCAGTGAGCATAAGATTTCCGGCAATTCCCTCATCGTTTCTCCCATGGGCACGACGCCGGTAAGTTGCGAAAAATGTCATGATGGTGAGCATAAGAACAAGGCCATTAATAAACACATAGCAAGTGTTGCCTGTCAGACCTGCCATATCCCCACCTTTGCCAAGAAATTTGCCACCAAGATGAGCTGGGATTGGTCACAGGCCGGCAAGGGCGTCGTTGAAGAGAAAGACGAGCATGGCCATACCGTTCTTGTTGATAAGAAGGGGCGCTTTACCTATCAGCAAAATGTTACTCCTGAGTATCGTTGGTATAATGGTACGGCTGGGTCCTATCAGCTTGGCGACAAGATGGATCCAACCAAGGTCACCAAACTGAACTACCCCTTGGGTGACATCAACGACAAGAACGCCAGGATTATGCCGTTCAAGTTGCATACCGGCAAGCAGGTGTATGATTCCAAGAATAACTACTTCATTACCCCCAAGGTCTTTGGTAAGAAAGGTGACGAAAGTGCATACTGGGAAGGCTTTGATTGGAAGAAGGCCTCTGAGGCCGGCATGAAGGCCTCTGGGCTTCCTTTCTCCGGTGAGTATGGTTTTGCCGCCACCGAGGTTTATTGGCCCATCAACCATATGGTGGCTGCCAAGGCAGACGCCCTGAAGTGTAATGACTGTCATGGCGGCAAAGGCCGTCTTGATTGGAAAGCATTGGGCTACAAGGGTGATCCTCGTCAGGTCAAGGGGGCTGCCCGCAACTAGTGGTTGTTTATAAATGGCCCTTTTATGCGATCTCTGCGTTATCGCGGAAAGAAAAATGCTCACGTATGGCTATACGCGGTGCTTTTGCTTCCCGCTGTTTCTTGATCTCAAGAAGGTAAGCGCGCACGCGAGACTCCGAAAGGACTCATTTCTAAATCAAGCACTGACTATGTAATTTGTTTTCATCCCACTCAGGTGGGGTGATGTGGTGCAGCCAATAAAAAAGCCAGGGCATTTTGCCCTGGCTTTTTTATTGGTATTTTGTATGGTGGGGCTGGTTTTATGATGTGCAGCTGCGCGTTTTTCAGCGCTTCAGAGGGATAACAAAATAAAAAGGCAAGAAAATGGCTGAAACCATTGATGAATTGACTATTGACTGGGAAGAAGATGGCATCCTGGTCTGCAAGGAGCTTGATAAGGTTGTCCTTTCCAAGGGCGCCTGGAGCACCATTATTTTTCGTTACCAGCAATGGGATAAGAAAAAAGAGGAGTATAGCCCGGATCGGTATACCATTAGACGCTATCGTAAGATGAGTGGCGAATATAAAGCTCAAGGCAAGTTTAACATCTCCAGTCCTGATCAGGCCCGCAAGATTATTGATGCATTAGAGGGCTGGCTGAAGGACGAGAAATAAGAATACAGCAGGATTTAGGTGCAGTTGCGCAAGCTTGGTTAGACAGCTGTAGCGAGAGAATTTCAAATCGGACCTTCACAGTCTGTATAAACTGGAGGAGGATTTGCTCTCTCTAGAGTGGCGATGTCGTTAAACGTCCGCTGTAGCCGGCCGAGGGGCGCGCAGCTCCCAGCAAGCCCCGCATTGAACACGTTGTTAGCCATTAGATCAGGGCAAACAGGCTGTCTATGACCAGAGTTTGAATGCCTGCCGCCAGCCTTTGCGCACTGGCTTTGGCGCTTATTTTGAGCTTGATGACCTCGAGTTGCGTTAAAACTTCCATCTTCTGGACCAGCTTCTTGTAGCCTTTCGAAGTTAAGTCACCCTCGGCAAGCATTACGGTCCATCGTTCCAGATTCTCCGCTTGCAGGCGTACGAAGTCCGATTGATCTTTTTTCGCGTCTGACACGAGCTGTTTGAGTTCTTTTTTAGCGAGAATTTCTCCTTCGTCAATAAGGCCGTCAATAAAGTCTGTAAACGTGGTCATGAAAACCTCCTAGCGTTTGTCTTTGTTTTTCAGGTTCTCTGTCGAGATTGCAATATCGAACGCCTGGCCCAAGACAATAGCCGCTTCCTGAAAATATTTTGGTCCCAAATCCCCCGGACCGTTGTCTTTGTACTCCTTGACATCATCCAGGAAAAGACCGGTAATTTTATCGAACTGCTTTGTCGTATCGCTGTTTGGATCGCCTTTGCCTTTTTCATACTCATACGCTTTCTTGAGCGTCAGAGTCGTGTCTTCGATTTTTTGTTGATTGTCCAAGTACGCTTTTGTGTCAAAGCTCTGAACCAGAGTTGTGACCTCCGCTTTCAGGCTCGTTAACTGCGTATAGGTCGTAGCGTCATAGTACGAGATGGGAATGCCGGAGCAAGCCGTCAGGATGAGCGGAATTACTAAGTGCGCTATCAGTAAGTGCGTGAAATTTCTCCTGCAGTTTAGCTGTGCTAATTGCAAAATACGAATCATGGATTCTCTCCTTGGATTGATTGCAAGAAACGTTGTTGCAGCGCTACACTTCATGACTATCGTTTAAAACCAGCGGCTGGTCACCCAGAGGCCCAATCCCTTGCACATGAATAGCTATTTAATTTTGAGAATTGAGTTGTCCACATGCTGCTAAGACATCATCGCCTTTGGCACTTCTTATTAAGGTCGGGATTTTAAAAGTATCTAAAACTTCTTTAAATTTTTCAATTTTTTCCAAACTCGGACGGTTGTAATGTGATCCAGGGAATGAGTTGAAAGGAATTAAGTTGATATAGGCACTCTTACCAGCCAGTAGCATCCCTAATTTTTGAGCATCATCTGGTGAATCATTAAAATCTTTTAGCAGAATATATTCATAGGTAATAAATTGTTTTTTCTGTAGAGGTATCTTGTCAATATAGGCCAACACTTCGTCGAGTGGATATTTCTTATTAATGGGGATAAGTTCATTTCGCTTTTCTGCAAAGGGTGAATGAAGAGATAACGCCAGGTTCACTCCGGGAATCTCCTGGTGCCATCTTCTAAGCCCAGGAAGATAGCCAGCCGTTGAAATAGTAATTTTTTGAACACCAATGGAGGTTCCGTGTTTTGATAAAAATATTTCGCACGCTTTTTTGACGGCATCAAAATTATGTAGAGGTTCGCCTTGTCCCATAAAAACAATATTCAAAATTCGCTCTTCTCCAGGCCTGTTTTGCGCTAACCAACGCCAGGCCTGGAGAAACTGGCCGACAATTTCACTTGGAGCCAAATTTCTTTTAAGTCCTTGTTTGCCGGTGGAACAAAAAGAACAATTCATTGCACAGCCAACCTGTGAAGAAAGGCAGATAGAATATTTATTATGAAACGGAATAAGGACAGTTTCAATTTTGTGATTGTTGTTAAGCGTAAAAACAAATTTTACTGTTCGATCTTTTGACTCATGAACCGTGTCGATTTCAGGGAGCGAAAAGTCGAAATTGTTTTGAAAAAAGGCCAATGTACCTTTGGCAATTTTCTCAGAGCATTGAGCCTTTTCTTTTTTCTTATAATGCCAATTAAAAAGAATTGCCGCTGCTGAGTGGTTTAAATCATTCTGACTTAGAACCATTGCTAAATCAGTATGATTTAGATCATAAAAGGATTGTTTCAAGAAAAATGTCTCGTTGTAATAGCAGTATGTTACCAATAGCCAATAGCTTGAGATATTGGATCTGATATTGGGATTATAGGGGCTTGTCTTTGAATTCTAGCCCTGAATGAATTTTTTCACTTTGCCGCTGCCCTGCCAGCCCGCCGCCCGGATTTCGCGGGTGAGCTCGGCTGTGACCTCCCACTTGTTCAACGGGCTGATGAGATAGAGGCCGTCGACAAAATCAGAGACATCGCTCATCAGCTGCCTGGTGTAATCCAGGGCGCATTTCCGTTGATCCTCCACCTTTTCATACTGCCAGAGTTTTTTACGTAAGGCCTCTGGAATGGAGATGCCGGGCACCTCGTTATGGAGAAAGTCGGCATTACGTGCAGAGATCAGTGGGAAAATGCCGGGCAAAATCAGCAGTTCCAGATGGTTGACTGCCTCCATCATCTGTTCGATCTCGGCAGCGTCGAAGATAGGCTGCGTCATAACAAATTTCAGGCCCAGTTCCGCCTTGCGTTCCAGCCGTCTGATCTGGACCTCAGGCCGTGACGGCCGAAAGGAAAAGGCGCCGCCAATGGAAAAATTGGTTTGGGCCTTCATGGCTTTGCCCGCCAGATTATGGCCCTGGTTGAAAAGGTCAATCATCCGGATCAGACCAAAGGATTTGACGTCAAAAACGCCGCTGGTGCCGGGTTGGTCGCTGGAGGTGGCTGGATCGCCGGTAATGGCGAGAATGCCGCTGATCCCTAGAAGATGAGCGCCCATGATCTGGGATTGCAGGCCCAGGATGTTGCGGTCGCGGCAGGTTAGATGGATGATGGTCTGGATGTCCAGTTTCTCATGAATGAGATGGGCCAGGGACAGGTTGTCAGCCCGCAGGATGGCCAAAGGGTTTTCTCCCAGGGAGATGGCATTGGCGCCACTTTTTTTCAGTTCCCGGGCCCCATCAATGACGCCATCCACGGCAAGATGGGTGGGGGGGTCGAGCTCGACAATAATGGGAAGCTCATCTCCAGGCAGACTTTCCAGCAGGGCGCCATTGATATGGCTTGTGGTGGTCTCTTCGTTTTTCTGGTCGGTATCTCCCTGGATTGAGGCAGAACGAACCAGGGGACGGCGTTTTATTTTCAGGTGCTGCTGGAATTCGTGGATGTGAACGGGCGTGGTGCCGCAGCAGCCACCCACCAAGCGGGCACCAAGTTTGATCATTTCAGCCAGGGCCTTCACCATATAGGCGGGCTCGGCCGGATAGACCATGCGGTGGCCGACAATCTCAGGGAAACCGGCGTTGGGAAAGGCAGACAGGGGGACTTGGTCGCGCAGGGGTGAGAGATGTTCGATGGCCGTGAGGAGCGAAGAGACACCCCGGCCGCAATTGCCACCCACCACATTGGCACCGGCTGCAAGGGCGGCCTCGCCACAGGTCAGGGCGTCGACACCGGCGGCGGTTTTACCGCTGGAAGGGTAAGCCATCTGGGCGACAATGGCAATATCGGCGATGGACCGGGCTGTTTTGATGGCCAAGACCAGCTCATCAAGATGGGTAAAGGTTTCAAAGAGCAGGAGATCAACCCCGCCATCAAGGAGTGCCGTGATCTGTTCACGGAAAACCTCCTGAAGACCTTCTTCGCTGGCTTCGCCGGTGGACAGGGGGAAATCCATGCCGGAAGGGCCGATGGAACCGGCCACATAGACGTCTTGGCCGGCAGCCCTCTTGGCCAGCTGAACCCCGGCCAGGTTGATGTCACGTGTCTTGCTGTCTAAGCCAGATTCTTGAAGCTTGCAGCGGTTGGCGCCAAAGGTGTTGGTCTCGATGAACTGACTGCCGGCCCGGATATACTCCTCGTGGATGGAATAGATCAAATCCGGTTCGCTCAGGTTGAGGCGTTCGGTGTCTTTGCCGAGCTCGAGGCCCTTACTATATAGATAGGTGCCAATTGCGCCGTCACCAAGGAGGACCTTGTCGCGCAGGTAATCGGTGAAGTTTGGTTTCATATCTCTCGTTTTGGTGTGCTGAGTGGATGGTTGATTTATGTCGCCACCATACCATCTTCATGGCCATCAGCAAAGAATGAAGCAACCCGAATGATGGATCTCTGCCTATTGGCGGTCAGGAACGGTGATGGAGATCGCGTTTCGCGAAGCGGGTCTGTCCGGCGCAGTTTTGGGGCGAGCATCAGAGCTTGGTGTGGAGATGCTGATGCCCGTGCGCTGTTTGGCAGGTTGTTGTTTGGTCACCTGTTTCTTGGTACCACTCGGAGTGAGTATTTTCGAGGTGGGCTCGGGCCCCGCGGATTTTTGATGTTGGCTGGTGATTGGTGTTTCTTCGGGTTCAGAAATTGGGGCCGTACTCTCATTTTTAAAGAGGAAATAGGCCGCGATGAGCAAGAGAATAAGAGCTGCACCGATGAAAATGGGGATGGGGAGGTGTTTGATCTTTGTCAGCAGTGTTGGTCGTGGCGCAGGTGCCGGACCACACTCGTAGCATGTTGATTCATGGGCAGAGCTTGCCTTGCGGCCTGCGGCCTGGGTCATGAGAGAGCTATCCACTTTGGCGAAGGCCTTTTTAAGGGCGACAAGAAAGTCGGTGCCGTTTTGGAAACGATTGGCCGGATTTTTGGCCAGACAGGTTTGCATCAGGCGGTCTAGCGGTGCCGGGAGGCGATTGTCGAATTGTGAGGGGTTGGTGGGCGTAACGTTGATCACCTGGTGCATGATGGCAGTCATCGACGAACCTGAAAAAGGTTTGCGCCCGGTGAGAAGCTGGTAGAGGATAATGCCTGCCGAGAAAAGATCGCTGCGCTGATCGATGTCTTCACCGGTGAAAAGTTCCGGCGCCATATAGGATGGCGTGCCCATCACGCTGCCTGCCCTGGTCAGACTGGAAGACTCCAGGCGAGCGACACCAAAATCCATAATTTTCAGGGTGCCATCAAGGGTAAAGATGAGGTTGTCCGGCTTGATGTCCCGGTGGACGATGCCGGCGGTATGGGCATAGTGCAGGCCGGTGAGGAGCTGGCTGAGGATGTCGGCAACCTCAGCCAGGGTGAAGGTTGCCTGGTCGGCCATAAGTTCTTTAAGGCTTTTGCCCTCAATATACTCCATGGCAATGAAGGCGGTGTCGTTCTCCTCGCCATACTCATAAACGGTGACAATATTAGGGTGGACAAGGCGCCCGGCTGCCTGGGCCTCATGTTTAAAGCGCCCCAGCACTTCAGCCAGTTCGTCATCGGCAAAGGCGGCCTTGCGGATAACCTTGATGGCAACGGTACGTTGGATGTGGGGGTCAAAGCCTTTGTAGACAACGCCCATGGCACCTCGACCCAGGATGTCCTGAATGGTGTATTTGCCGATGCACTTTGGAAGGTTGTTGTCTGTCATGGGTTGGATGTTGAGGGCAATGCGGTAAACTTAGCCAGGATTTCCATCTGATTTCCTTTTTAAGGATAAGAGAGCTGCCGCTGAAAAGCAAATAGAATGGCAGTCGCGGATAGGTATTAACTCTTGTTTTTCTTGGTCTTCATCCGTTATCTTGATAGTTTCGTAAAAGATGTAGAATACTTATTATGGTGAGAACGAAAATTAATTCGGGCCATCGTGCATGGTGGCAAAAAAAAGGAACCATATGTCCATACAGGTTTTGCATTGTGAGGGGCTGCATTGCCCGCAACCGGTTATTCGCACCAAGGACACTCTGGCCGCAATGGCAGAGGGCGAGCTTTTGGTTATTGTTGATAATGAGGCGGCCCGTGATAATGTCAGGCGCTTTGCCGAAAGCCAGGGGCATGCTGTTGCTGTAGAGCAGACAGGGCACATATTTCATGTATCAATAACCAAGGGTGCCGGTGGCGACGTGCAGGATGAGCCGCATATTGAATGCCCGATGCCGGTTACGAAAAAAAAGATTGTCGTTCATATCTCCTCCGAGTTCATGGGGCGTGGCGATGATGGCCTTGGGGTTCGGTTGATGGCTGCCTATTTTGACACCCTGGCGCAGTTTGCCGAAAATATCACCCATGTCACCCTGGTGAACTCCGGGGTAAAGCTCATTGCCCAGGGGTCAACGGTGCTGATTGAGGCCCGGGAACTGGAGAAACTGGGGGTGCAGTTTGTGGCCTGTGGCGTCTGTCTTAAGCATTTTAATCTTGGTGATAAGGTCGAGGTCGGCATTATGTCCAATATGTTCTCCATCCTTGCCATCCACAAAGAGGCGGATCTGATCCTGCGGCCGTAAAAGGTAATTCATCCTTTTCCCGGGTGGGCCCTGGCTCCGATAGTATCGTTGCGGCGATCAATTGAAGTTTACTCGTAACCTCCCTTATTCCTTGATTTTTATTTTGTCGCGAACCTATACTGATAACACTAAGCCCTTGAAGGGGAAGAAAGATGGCATGTGCTGTAGTGATGCTTTTCTGTCACTAACCAGAATAAATTTAAAAAGATAAACGCGCGGTGGAGAGCTGTATAATGCATATATCAATAGCAAAAAAAATGGTGCTGCTTGGCATGGCCGTTGTCATTGTCATGGCACTTATGGGTGGTATTTCTGTTGTCGGCAACCGGAGTATCAAAGCCTCTTCAGAAAGGGCGGTGGAGAGAAATAGCCAGATTGTTCTGGTCAATGACGTGCTGCAGGCCCAGCTCCGACTCATGCTGGCTGCCATGGATGCCGTCGTTGATCGGGATGAAGGACGTGTTGCTCCGGAACGGATGGCCATCATTGATGAAAACGTGGCCTTTATCCAGAAAAGTATGGCCTTACTTGCAAATTTAGCGGATACGGCTCAGGAAAAGGATTTGGCCAAAAAGATTGAAGAGGATTTCGGGCATCTGGCCGAAGGCATTCAGGGCGAGCTTGTCCGCCTCATTGAGGCAAAAGCCCCGCACGCTGAATTTAGCAAGGTCGATGATGTGCTCGACACTTATGGGGATGGCCTCGAAGAGGCACTTGGCAGTATGAAAGCCTCGGTGGCCGTAGAGGTGAACGAGGCCACTGCCAATGCAGCAAAGGTGTTGGGCAGGACGTCTCTTTTGGCAATTGTGGCCTTTATTTTGGGTTTTGTCCTTATTGTTCCTATCCTCTATATCATTAGTCGTTCCGTCATTAAAACAGTGACCGGAGTCAGTATGAGCCTTGATAGTGCTTCATCCCAGGTGGCTGAGGCTGCCGGTGAGATTTCATCCTCAGCCCAGACCTTGGCGGATGGTGCCTCCCGGCAGGCGGCATCTGTTGAAGAGTCTTCCGCCTCCATGGAAGAGGTGGCGTCCATGAGTCGCAGAGATGCGGATAATGCTCGTGAGGCCGACAGCCTGATGCGGGAGGCGAAAAAGGTTATTAACGAGGCCGGTAGCTCAATGGCGAAGATGACTGGTTCCATGAGCGATATCTCCGCGGCCAGTTCGGAAACCCAGAAGATTGTCAAGACCATCGACGAGATCGCCTTTCAGACCAATCTCCTGGCCTTAAATGCCGCTGTTGAGGCAGCCCGGGCCGGTGAGGCCGGTGCTGGCTTTGCCGTGGTGGCCGATGAGGTGCGCAACCTGGCCATGCGGGCCGCAGAGGCTGCCAGAAACACCTCAGGTCTTATTGAAGGCACGGTGCAGAAGGTGCAGGTAGGTAGCAGCCTTGTTGATGAAACGAGCCGTTCCTTCAACTCGGTGACCGAGGCCGCCGATCGCATTGCTGTCTTGATCTCGGAAATTGCCAGCTCGGCCGACGAACAGGCCACCGCCCTTGATCAGATGAATGGTTCCCTGCAGGAAATTGAGACTGTCACCCAGTCTAACGCCAGTGCTGCCGAAGAGGCTGCCGCTGCCTCAGAAGAGCTTACGGGCCAGGCTGAAATGATGAAGAGTTTTGTCGAGGACCTATTGGCCTTTGTGGAAGGAAGAGCTGCCGGAACTGGCAGAGAATTAAGAATGACAACAGCCTTTAGGCCTGTTGCCCCTCGTAAGCAGTCAGCAACTACTTCTGTTAAACGTCTCCCGGTGAGCCCGGGTTCTGCGCACAAGACCACGAGGAAAACATCTCCGGGCACGAAGGCTGAGAAGGTCATTCCCTTTGATGATGATGAGTTTGAGGATTTTTAAGTACTCTTGAATTTTTATGGAGGGCTTGGCTCCTGCCTGAGGCATTTCCCATAAAAAAAGGCTGCCATCATGGCAGCCTTTTTTTATGTCGATCGTTTAGGGAGAGCGTCTAGATCGTGAGATCGTCGCGCACGATCTTACGGGGCCCGCCGTGGGTGGCGGTGGACCAGTCGCGAATGGGGGCGATACGATCCATGCCGTCGGCCTGGCCGATACGGACCATGCGATCATGGATGGACTGCCAGATACACTCGACATTGGCGTGGATTTCACATCTACCACCAACGGACCCGCCGCAGGGGCCGTTCATCAGGCTTTTGGCGCAGCGCACCACCGGGCAGAGACCACCTGTGAGATGGAGAACACAGTCACCGCAACCGCCGCATTGTTCTGACCAGATGCCTTGCTCGGCAGAGCCGCCCAAAAACGAGGTGTTGAGGGCGGGATACACGGTATCCGTGGGCCGAAGATTGGCAATGAAGTTCACACCCACACCACAGGCCGTTGAGACAATGGCGTCATATTTGCCTTTAAATTGATCAATAGTGTCGATATATTCCTTGTCACACTGGCGAACCAGGGAGTTGGTGGCAACCTTGGCCTTTTTGCCCTCTTTCTTGAGGCCAATACGGATCAGGGAGGCAAGAATCTCAGCCTCGCGCTCGCCACCGGCGGAGCACACGGAAACACAACCGCGGCAGGCCAGAACCAGAATTTTTTTGGCGTCCTTGACCATGTCAAGGATTTCAGCCAGGGGTTTACGTTCAGCAATAATCATTTTGAGCCTCCAAAAGCCGGGCCTAAGTTCGTGATGCGTTTATTCATGAGCTGAGCCGCGGTAATAAATTCCTGGTGGAAGCCGCGCTCGCTATGGAACATTTCGGCCCGTTCTGCCCCAAGGCCCAGTTCCTGTAATGATTCTTTAACGGCAAGCACACGTTTAGCAGCCCGCGCGCTGCCTTTTTTGTTGTGGCATTGGTCAAGAGGGCAGCCCACAAAGAACACGGCGTCAGCACCCTCTTCAAAGGCCTTGAGCAGGGTGGTCTCTTGGAGTTTGCCACCGCATACCAGCCGGTTGATGGTAATATTTTTAGGCATGCCGTCGGCATGAAGGGCCTCTGCTCCTTCAGCAAGGCTCTGCTGAGAGGTATAATGGCAACAAAATGCTTGGATATTTGGAGTAAAGCTCATCTAACTCTCCGTATTTTTTATAGAATGTAAAGAGTGTAAAGAATGTAAAGAAGCTAACCGTTTGGAGCGGTTATGGTAAGAAAGACAAGGCGTTCTTCTATACCTTCCTCTACATTCCTATCTTCTTTACCTCCTGCTTTTTAATCAACCGGCAGCAGCAATGAGACGCTCGTCCTCACCCTGGTTTTGCTTGATAGCCTGGGCCGGACATTCGGAAACACAGATTCCGCAACCGCGACATTTTTCAGAGTCAATAAAGGCGACCCCTTTATCGTCAATCACCGGAACCTCAAAGGGGCACACACGGACACAGGTCAGGCAGGAAACACACTGGTCACGTTCTACCCAGGCAATCTTACCCTTTTCACGCAGATCCTGTTCGCTAATAATTCCCTCACGCATGGCCAGTTTCTGAATGGCGGACATGATTGCGGCAAAGCGGACATTCTGGGGGCAGACAAAGACACAGCCCTGACATTGCGAGCAATACCAAAGTAAATCGGCATTGAGAACCTGATCTTTTAAACCCATGCGAACCATGTGGATGATCTTGCGGGGGTCAAAGGCAGGGATGGCCTGACTAACAGGACAGGCGCCACTACAGGCCCCGCAGGAAAAGCATGAGTTGAGATATTCGCCACCGGGAATACTCGTCACCTCAGCGCCGAAGGCGGCATTGATCTCTTTATTGGTGATTGCCATAATTTCCTCGTTAAAAAAAACTAATCAAATGAAATTTGAAAATTATTTATGTTTGGTCAGCGCAATGATTTGCCGTGATAAATACCCTTCACAATGAGGGGAATGGCAGGGATTCGGCGCACTTAGGTGGATTGAATATACACGTGCCAATTCCTTGTGTTTATCAAAGGCAAAGGCAGTCAAAGAAGCTACCAGAAAAAAACACCCTTTGTCAAGGGAATCTCCAAGGCTTATTCGCCTATTTGTCCCTGAATTTAGGTAGTTGTACGGGTTAGACCAGGAGCCTAAATTCGCCTTTACCAAGCAGGTCATGAAGGTGGAGCAAGCCGCAAAGATCTCCGGCGGCGTTGGTTACCGGCAGGGCAGTAACTTCATGGTCCTGCATGATACTCAAGGCATCGGCCGCCAGCAGGCTTTCGTCAATAGTTTTAGGGGAGGCGGTCATGACTTGCTTGGCAGTAATTTCAGCTAAATTTGTCTTGTTGCTGCTGATGAGGCGACGGATATCACCATCGGTGATAATGCCGCGTAGCATGTTGTTTTCAATAACCAGAACTGCACCAATATTTTTCTCGTTGAGAATGGCCACCGCCTCAGCAAAACTTGTTTGCGGAGAAACAATGGGCATGGCCGCCCCGGTCATCATCACCTCGGATACCTTGACCTTCAAACGTTCGCCCAGACTGCCACCGGGATGATTTTTGCGAAAATCGCTGGCGGCGAAATTCTTGCGGTCAATCAGCACCACAGCCAGAGCATCACCAATGGCCAAGGCCGCGGTGGTACTGGCCGTAGGAGCAAGACCTAGGGGGCACGCCTCGCGGGGGACGGCGGCGCGCAGGGTGGCGTCGGCGAAACCGGCCAGGGTGGAAGAGCCGTTGCTGGTAAGGGCTATGATTTTGACTCCCCTGCTTTTTAAGGTGGGCATCAAAAGATTTAGTTCCGAGGTCTCACCGCTGTAGGAGATGGCCAGCACCACATCGCTGGGCTCAACAATGCCGAGATCGCCATGCATGGCCTCCACCGGATGGAGAAAAAGAGATGGCGTGCCGGTGGAGTTGAGGGTGGCGGCGATCTTTTGACCGATGATGCCTGATTTGCCGATACCACAGATGATGAGTCGGGTAGGGCAGGCCAGAACCAGTTCAATGGCCTTGTCGAAATCTGCATCAAGTTGGTCGATGACAGCGATGATACCTTCTGCTTCGATCTGCAGAACTTCTTTGGCACGGGGAAGTGAAGTCATGTTTTTAGACTATGAAGTTAGAGAAGTTAGAGAAGTTAGAGGTGGTAAAGAAGAGGTGTCATTCTAAACTACTTAACCTCCTCTTCATTCTTTACATTCCTGATGTAAGAACATCAGCCACAGCCACAGCTTAAAGTGTCCTTGAAAAAGGAGCGGTCCGGTTCCACAGGATATTCGCCGTTGAAACAGGCCAGGCAAAAGGTGTCTTTTGGTTTGCCGGAAGCCTCGACCAGACCTTCAATGCTCAGGTAGTAGAGAGTGTCCAAGTCAAGGTACTGGCGAATTTCTTCAATGGACTTCTGGGCGGCAATGAGCTGGTCGCTATCCGGAAAGTCAATGCCGTAATAGCAGGGATTGCAGGTGGGGGGGCAGCTGATCAGCATATGCACCTCTTTGGCTCCGGCCTTACGCAATGATTTGACCCGGCTCCGGCCTGTGGTGCCACGGATAATGGAATCTTCAATGATGATTACCCGTTTGCCCTCGAGAAAGGAGCGCACCGGATTGAGTTTCACCCGCACGGAAAAGTCGCGCATGGACTGGGTGGGCTGGATAAAGGTGCGGCCCACATAATGGTTGCGGATGACGCCGAACTCAAGGGGGATTCCGGAGGCCTGGGAATAGCCGATGGCTGCATAGTTGCCCGAATCGGGAAAGGGCATGACAAAATCAGCATCGATTTTACACTCTCTTGCCAGGATTTCTCCGGTGCGTTTCCGGTAATTATAGACGTTAATCCCGAAGATGTCGCTGTCTGGTCTGGCGAAATAGACCTGCTCGAAGATGCAGAAACTTGATTTCTGTTTGCCCTGGGGGAAAAAGGACTCAATGCCATCCTTGTTGATGATGAGGGCCTCGCCCGGTTCAACATCGCGGACATAATCAGCCTCAATAAGATCAAGGGCGCAGGTCTCCGAGGCCAGGACATAGCCGCCATTGGGCAGCTTACCCAGACATAGGGGCCGGAAACCCTGAGGATCACGCAGGGCAATCAACTGGGTGCGGGTCATGAGCAGGATGGAATAGGCTCCCTGGATCTGGCGGGCCACCGCTTCAACAGCTTCCTTCAGGTCTTTTTTGCAGCATTCGCGGGCCAGCAGGTGAACCACGGCCTCACTGTCCATGGTGGATTGGAAAATAGAGCCTTTTTCTTCAAGGGAATCCCGGAGTTTGCGGATATTTACCAGGTTGCCGTTATGGGCCACGGCATAGGTCTCACCGCGATGGTTGGCGGTGAAGGGTTGGGCATTAACGAGGTTTGAGGCGCCTGTTGTTGAGTAGCGCACGTGGCCGATGGCCAGATGGCCATGGAGATGCTCAAAATCCTGTTCCTTGAAGACCTCGGAGACAAGGCCCATGGCCTTATGCTCAGAGATATTTTTACCATCTGAAGTGGTAATTCCGGCACTTTCCTGGCCCCTGTGCTGAAGGGCGTAGAGCCCGAAATAGGTCAGTTTGGCGGAATCGGGATGGTCAAAAATACCGCAGATACCGCATTCTTCTTTCGGACGTGAAGAGGCTTGCTTAGCCATGCCTGTCATCCTTTTGCTATGGTGAAAAAAATATATAGACGGATTGTTATGGTTCTCTCAGGGGTGAAATAGAAACCTGAAAGTATAACAAGGTTAATGGTTTTCCCGTAAAAAAAAGAATTTAATGTACCTTCTTTAAATTGGCGACGCAAAGCATATTTAAGTTTTTTTTTAAGAAGCAGGAACCACTCGAAATCATTGATTTTATGTTGAAGTGAAAGGGTGCTGAGCGGTTATTTGCCTTGCTGCTCATTGGGCGGTGCATGTTCTCCCGGAGTTTTACTTGCCGGTGTGCCGCAATGGCGCTGGCTATGGTCTGTGCCTGCATAGAAATGAACCCAGGCTGAGGCGTCAGTCAGGCTCCAGTCACGGGGCGGGATATAGCCGTAACCGAGATCATCGGCACAGCCTTTGGTTTTCAGGCGGTCATAGGTGAGGACATAATGGCAGCGCTTCTGGCCAGGGTACACCTCGCACCAGCCATCGATGCTGCCGCCACATGGCCCGTTAAGAAGATATTTTGCACATCCTGACTGGGGGCATCTGTAGCCATACTCAGCCAGGGTGCAGTCGCCACAGTTGCGGCAGGCAAAGAGGATGAATTTGGAGAGATGTTCCAGCCAGAAAAGGGGGCGGCCGAGCATGGTCTTATCAAGGGCCAGGCACCATTTTTTGGCCAGCTTATAGAGCAGGCCGTGAGGTTCAAAGGCCAGGTTGTGAATAAAATTGCTGAAATGATAGAGCGGTGCTTGCCTTTTACGCGGAGCCAGGGCGGTTTTTTTCTTCTGATTGAGGTTACTGCGTATGTCTTTCTGGTAATAATAAAAACCTTGGGACGTATCTGGTCGAAATTCTGTTAAGAGATCCGGCCACTGCTCCTGTCTTGCCGTGGCCTGGTTGAGAATAAAGTCAATATCTGCCATCTCAAGGCCTGATCCGCCGATATGCGCGCCGCTATAGCCCAGGCCGCGAAGGACTGCAAGTTGGTTTGCCGCCCGCTCCAGGCGTGCCTTTTTACCCCTGTCAGCTGAGCGGGATTCCTTTTCCATTTCTGCAAAGATATGATCCGGAATCAGGCAGCCGGGAATGGCCCGTTTGTGCATGAGACGGGCCACATGGATATTAGGGATAAAGAGATTGCCAAGCAGTGGAATGCCAAGATTATGCTCGCTGACATACAGCAGGGCCTCCTGATATTTACGGGCGTCAAAACCAAGTTGGGTGATGCCGTAATGGGCACCGGCGGCCACCTTGCGCTGCAGTTTGTAATACTGCATCATCAGCTCGGCTTCTGTGTATTTAAAGGGAGAAATGACCACACCGATATAAAACGAGGTGGGCTGCAGCCCGTGAGTTGTCTCACCGTTATTGAGATGAGTCAAAAGATCGATGACGTGGACGGTGTCAAGGTCGAAGACGGGTTTAGGGTGGCCGCAATAGCCCTTCTGGGGATAGTCACCGGCAATGACCAGCAGATTGTTGAGACCAATGCGATCCCAGCCATAGAGCAGGCTTTCCATCATGTTGCGGTTTTTATCTTTACAGGAAAAATGACTGATGACATCCATGCCTATTTCAAGGATTTCCTTGCCCAGTACACTTGGGGCCAGGGTGGCATGGCCCCCGGCATTATCGGTAATGGAGACGGCGCAGATGCGGCCATCCGCTGCCATGCTCGCAGCCAGGTCTAGGGCCCGGGTGTGGACTGTGGAACGACCGCCTCGACCCGGCACAAGCTCAAAAGAGAGGGTGAAGTCGGCAGGGTCGGTGAGGGATTTTTGGAAGCGACAATGTTTCATGGTTGCAGAGGTCATGACGCATAATACCCCAGGTTCCTGAGATAACAAAGAATTCATGGATATTTGGGATAGCTAATGGTCAAGAATTTAAAAAAATCTCAAGCCCTCCGCCCGCTTCATGGTAAAAAGAGCGAGCGTTATGGAAATTATTAAAAAGGATGCGGCGGATCGATGGGTGATGATAACCGGCCCTTTTGGCAAAAGGCTTCACAGGTTTTTGACGAACGGGCCCTGGAATATGACAGCTGGTATGACGAGAGTCTGCTTTTTACCATTGAGCTTGCGGCTCTCAAGGAACTGAAGACAGAGCTTGCCTTCCCCCGGGTGGAACTCGGTGTCGGGCCGGGACGTTTTGCCGCTGAGCTTGGGGTAACTGTCGGCATTGATCCGGCCCGGGGCCCCCTTGCCCTTGCCTCTCGGCGTCTTGCCGGAGTGTGTCAGGGGGTTGGTGAGGATTTACCCCTGCGCCCGGAGGCGATTGGGACGCTTTTTATTCTCTTTACCCTTTGTTTTACCGAGAACCCGGACCGAGTGTTGGCCCAGGTCGCTCAGGTCCTGCGACCGGGGGGGCATCTTGTCCTGGGGTTCATTCCTGGCAGTGGGCCATGGGGGCAGGCCCTGCAGGTCAAAAAGAAGGCCGGCCATCCATTTTATCACTATGCTACTTTTTATGAGGTCAGGGAGATTAAAGGGTGGCTCAGGGCGGCGGGGCTGCAGGTCGTGGAACAGCGTTCTTCACTCTATCAGAGACCGGAGGCCCTGGCAGAATTTGAATCGTCTCAGGTGGGTTGGCATAAAGACGCAGGTTTTGTGGTTCTGGTGGCCCGCAAAGGATAAGGTGTAACAAGTCAGCACCAAAGAAAACTGCAGGCCTGTGGCTACACCAAGGCGAACATAATCATCATTCCTTATGTTGCAGTTTAGCCAGGCGTTCCTTCATCTGTTCACTGCTGAAAAGGGCGACGGTGCCAATGAGCAGGGCAGAGGTGATGAGTAAAGGAATCCAGGGTGTTGAGGAATGATGGCGCAGGGGCGGGAAATTGGGGGGCAGATCGCGGGAGCAATACCTGCAGACAATGGCATTTGCGTATATGCTTTCCAGGCAGTAAGGGCAGTCTTGTTTTATTTTATCCATGGTATGTGATAAGTAGAAATTTGAGTAGGCTGTTTAAAGCTCTGGGTGGGTTTCTCTTTAACCGCCCGTGCGAGCTGAAAAAGGGGTTTAGGCAGCTTTTCATGAACGACTTTAACACTCTATAGGTCCTTTTCCGAGGTGTCAAGCGCATGTCTTGTGGCACTTGATAGTGACGATGATTTTTAAACTTTCTGACGAACTAGTTTTTCCACCACCGGTCCTGGCCCGGGAGGACGGCCTTTTGGCCGTGGGTGGAGATCTTTCTGTGCAGCGTCTGCTCCTTGCCTATTCCATGGGCATCTTTCCCTGGTATTCCGAGGGGGACCCTCTTCTCTGGTGGTCGCCTGATCCGCGCATGGTTCTTGTGCCTGATGAGTTTCACTGTTCGCGGCGCCTGGAGCGCATCTTGCGCCAGGAGATGTTCAGGGTCACCTTTGACCAGGTTTTTACGGAAGTTATTCAGGGCTGTGCAGCTCCTCGGCCTGGCCGGGAGGCAACCTGGATTGTCAAGGAAATGCAGGACGCCTATATCCGGCTCCACGAGGAAGGCTGGGCTCATTCCGTGGAATGCTGGCTGGATGATCAGCTGGTGGGAGGTCTTTATGGTGTGTCCCTTGGCGGTGTTTTTTTTGGAGAGTCGATGTTCAGCACTGTTGCCAATAGTTCTAAAGTGGCGCTTGCCACCCTGATCGGGCAGCTTGCTGCCTGGGATTTTGATCTCCTCGACTGTCAGATGAAGACCTCGCATCTGGTAAGTCTCGGAGCCCGGGAGATAAGTGGTGTGGAATTCGGCCGCTGTCTGCAGGCCAGTGTGCAGAGGCCCACTCGGCGCGGGGTATGGAGTTACGAAGGGTAACACTGGTTAGGCTTCAGCGTTGCCGTTTTCTTTGTTGAATTTAACCACACAGTTGCGGCCCTTTTCCTTGGCCTTATAAAGGGCAATATCAGCGTTGCGCAGCACCTTGCCCATCCGTTCTGCCTTGCTGCCTGAAAACTCCGCCACCCCGATACTGAGTGTTTGTGTCTGGGCACCATCAGGCAACTGAAAGGTGTGATTGGCCACAGCCTTACGGATTTTTTCAGCCACCACCATTTCTTCCTTCTCCTCAATATCCTGGAGCAGGATAAGAAATTCTTCGCCGCCATAACGGATGATCATATCCGAACCCCTGACCGTGGCCCGCAGGATGTCAGCAAGTTCCGTCAAGGCTGTATCACCGGCCTGGTGACCGTAGGTGTCATTGACGGCCTTGAAATTGTCCATGTCGCAGAGCAGAACGCCCAATGTCGTGTTGCGGCGTTTGGTGCCAGCCTCAATCTGGGGCAGGGAAATGTCGAGATAGTGGCGGTTATAAAGGCCGGTGAGTTGGTCTTGGGTGGCTATGCTTTCGAGTTCTTGGGCGTAGCGTTTGGCCTGCATAATGGGCAGTGCTTCCTCAATATAATTTTGCGCCTCAGTGAGGCGGTCTTGATACTGTTTTTTTTGTGACTCTGTGGTGGCAATGGGTAGGAGGAACTGGATGATGCCGATGATTTCCCCACCGCCCAGCATGGGCAAACAAAAATAGTCAAGGATGTCATTGACATGGCAGATTGGGCACATGTCAGGGTCGTGGAAGGAATGCACAACAGCCCCGGTGCGTCTTGCCCGGCATGTTTCGGTAATGGTGAAATCAGGCATCTCTTCTTTGAGTTCAGGGGGGGAGGAGTAAATCGGAGTCAGGGGGCCATTATTGCTTATTTCGTAAATGACAAAGCGTGTTAAGGCCAGTTCCTGGGAGAAGATTTTCCCCAAGCGCACGTAAACATCAAAACAGGTCGTATCATTTTCAATTTTCCGCCGAAATTCAGAAATGCTGTGGATGTGATTGAGTAATGCCTGGGTTGCCCGGCCTACATCGCCGATTTCATCATGGCGGTTGATAATCTGTTCATGGAGTTCCTGGTAGTGCAGTTTTTCAGAGTTGGAAAGATTGCGGATGCCGCGGATCAAGACGGTGAATTTCTTTAATAAATCCACCAGGGAATCCAGGGGCGACAGGATGGAGTTCGCCATCGAGGCAATGGTGACGATGGAAAAAATGGTAACCAGGGCCAGGGCGGCAAACATCAGGAAGACATAGTTGGTGGCAAGTTTCAACCCCTGGTCGGCAAGGGTCATGGCCTGTTTGTTGTGGGCAATGGAGATCTCGGCAAGTTGCATCTTCAAGGAGTGAAAGAGATCCAACACCTCTTTTTCACTGTCAACAACCCTTTCTCTGATTGCGGCCACGGTGGCAATCGATTCATCAAGCTCATGAAAAAGATCAATAAAATGCAATAAGTAACGAGATTGCTCCGGGCCGAGCTTGTGTGATATGAGCTGGAGGTCCTTTATCACCGAGCCAAGCAATTGAGAGATTTCCTGCTTGGTCTCCTTTAACTTATGGGGTTGGCCATTCAGGATGCCATTCATGTAGAGGGGGCGGGTTTGGCGGAATATCTGACCTACCCGGCTCACCCCCTGCAGACAAGGTTGGTTTTCCCGGCAGAGGGCGTGCTGTTCAAGGGACTCCATAACGCTGTTGCCTGTATTCAACACCGTATTGTTGTTGAGCCGCAAACTGGCCATGCGGATTTCCAGGGTGTCGGCCTTGGCAAGGAACTGCTCAAGCAGAGGTTTCGTTTGCTCTGGCAGCTGGTTTAACAGGGCCGCTGATTTCTTGTTGATCTCCTTCATGGTTTCGGGATGGGCCGTCTGGATGAACAGGATGAGATCAGACTGTATTTCGCCCACCAGGAGTGATTCTTTAAAGGCATTCTCCAGTTCTGCCAGCAGGGTTCCGGAGGTTTGTTCGATGTTTTTTTTGCTTTGGGAGAACTGGCTGTACTTCCAGATCCCGACGGTTGTGGCAAGCATGGCTGCCATGATGGACAGCCACATGATGAGTTGGAATCTGCCCCGTAAGCTCAGGTTCAATAAAGGATTTTGCATGGCAGACAGGCTCTTTATCAGCGGCATGATGGACTATCTCGGGGGAGGAGACGGCTTCAAAGGCTTATTGGCTGAGACCATAATATATGGCGATGCCCCCATAAACAAAAAAAGCTGCGCGGGGGCAACAGCATTTTAATAGGATTGCTCTTCCCACATCTCTTTGGCAAAGGTGACAACCTGGTTGCGGCCACCATTCTTGGCGTTATAAAGGGCAACGTCGGCTTGTTTGATTATCTGCCAAATGCCCTTGGACATGGTGGGATCAGGGTATTCAGCAACCCCGATACTTAAGGTTTTCTGGATTTCGGCACCAGGAATCTGGAATCGATAGGTCTCAACTGCGGAACGGAGCTTGTCAGCGACAAGAGAGGCCGTGCCATCTTCAATGTCATTGAGCAGGATGAGGAATTCTTCGCCACCATAGCGGATGACAAGATCAGAACTTCTGACATTCTTATTAAGAATGGCGGCAAGTTCTGAAAGCACAATATCACCGGCATCGTGGCCGTGGTTGTCATTGACTTCCTTGAAAAAGTCCATGTCACACATGAGGATGCCCATTCTCGATTTGCGACGTTTGATGCCGGCGACAATCTGCTGCAGGGAGATTTCAAGGTAACGCCGGTTATAAAGGCCTGTCAGCTGGTCTTTGGTCGCCATCTCTTCAAGTTTTGCGGCAAACCGCTTGGCCTGCAAGACAGGCAGGGCCTCTTCGATATAATTTCTGGCCTCATTCAGGGCGGTGTCCATTTTTTTCTTCTGGTCCGCATTGGTGGCAATGGGCAGCAAAAATTGAATAACGCCGATGACATGGCCGCCCACCAGCATGGGCACGCAGTAATGGTTAAGCATGTCATTAACCGGGCATATTTTACAGATTTCTGGGTCGTTGAATGAGGAAACAACAGCCCCGGTTCTTTTGGCTCGACACATGTCTGCGGTGGCAAATTCTGGAAGAAACTCGGTGATGTCGTGTGGTTCTGAATAGACAATGGGCATGGCATTGTCAGCACTTCTTTCGTAAATGATATAACTTGGCAGGTGAAGATGTTCGGAAAATATGGTGGCCAGCCGGGAGTAGACCTCCTGAGTTGTGGTGTCATCTTCAATTTTTCGACGAAAATCGGAAATTCCCTGGATATGATCCATCAACTCTTTGGTGGCCCGCCCGACATCGCCAATTTCATCTTTCCTTTTAATGATCTGGGAATGGATAATCTTGAATTGGTCGCCTCCGGCAACGGCTTGACGGCGCACGGTGGCGAGTAGATACGAAAACCTTTTTAGCAGGTCAACGAGGACAACGAGGGGTGCGATAATCGAGCGCGACATAAAGGAACTCAAAACAAGAAAGAGAACCGTCATGACACCGAGACTGGCAAACATCAGGAATACATAGCTTGTGGCCAGTTTCAACCCCTGCTCAGCAAGATCGACTGCCTTTTGGCTTTGGGTGATTGAGGCGGCGGCCAGCAGGTTCTTGATTGTCTTGGAATGGGATAATACCTCGTGCTCACTGTCAATGACACGTTGGCGAATGGCTGCCACAGTTGTAATGGCATCATCAAAATCATAGAAGAGTTCTTGAAGATTGGTGAGACTGAGTGACTGGGCAGTGGGCAAGGAAGGAATGGTTTTTTGCAGATGGCCATCAAGTTCGGCCAGGTGTTGTGATATTTCAGTCCGTGTTTCTTGGATCTCTTTAGTCTGGGTCTGGAGGATGCCGGTGATATAGAGGGGCTGAACTGTACGGAAGATCTCGCCGGCGTAATGAAATTCCTCCAGGCAGGTCTTGTTGCCCGCGCATATTTTCGTATCTTCGAGTTTTTTATGAATTGCTGTGCCGGCTGAGAGCGCGGTGTCATTGTTTTTGCGCAAACTCTCCATGCGGATTTCGAGTTTGCCGATCTTGTTAAGAAATTGCAGGAGGGATTCTTTCGCCTCATCAGGGAGTTGACCTGCCAGGCGCTGGGTTTTGAAAGTCAATTCCGCCATGACAGCAGGGTGGCCCGTTTGCATGAAGGTGGTCAGGTCTGCCTCAATATCCCCCATAAGTTGGGAATTGGCGAAGTTGCCTTCGAGTTCACTGAGTAATTTTTGCGAAGAGTTTTGAATCAGGGTTTTATGATTGGCAAATTGGCTGTACCGCCAGAAACCAATGCTTGAGAGAGAAAAAATAACGATAGCAGAAATACTGATCAAATATTTAAACTTATCTTTCAGATTGAGCTGATTAATGGTGGTCATTAAAAGGGAGGCCTTTTTTGTTTTCAGCATGTGTATAAACGTGCGGAGAAGGGGTTAAATTAATTTTGATCACTCTTGGAATGAGAGAAGCAACTTGAAATCGTTAGTTAAATGTTAGAGGTGTTGATTTCAAATAGCAACAGAATTTCTTGGGAGGGACGTCTAAGTGCATTACACAACGCAGTTTATCTGGTGGGATTGAGAAAGAGTACAGGATGAATGCGAAATATGATCACCCACGGCTTTAGCCATTTGTAAAGCCTACAAACAGGCCTTTTCAGGCAGCCCTGGGTACAACATACGTTTTAAATACAAAAGGAGGCCGTAATGGCCTCCTTTTGTATTTAAAACGTATGTTGGTTTTGTGCTCAGCCAGCCTTCCAGCCCAGGGAGTGATGGGTTGCACCACTGGCTTCGACAACGAAACATGCACAGCCCTGCTGGCCATTGATGAAGTTGATGCCGGCCACAGGCTGCATAACAAAGACGCTGGTTGAAAGGGCATCGGCGTCCATCACGGTTGGGGCCTGAACGGTGACACTGGCAGAAAGTTCAGGCGAGTAACCGGTGCGGCTGTCAATGATGTGGTGGAACATCTTCTCGTTATCGTAGAACACCTCGTAATTGCCGGAGGTGGCGATGGCGCCGTTCATCATGGTGATAACGTCGGGATACTGTTTGTTCTTGGCTGGGTCCTGGACGGCAATGGTCCAGGGCTTACCCTTGGCGGCGGAGCCGCTGGTGCGGATATCGCCACCGGCATTAATCAGATGATTGCTGATACCGTTTATGGCCAGGATTTCTGAGGCGCGATCAACAATATAACCCTTGGCGATACCATCCAGGGTGATACCCATCTCGGACTTACTGAAGCTGATATTGCCGTTTCCAAAATGCAGATGCTCAGTGCCGACATTGTTGAGGGCGGCCTGGATCTGGATGTCAGTGGGCTTGCGACCAGCGCTGAAGTTGTCTTTATACAGATCGATAAGGGGCTTAACTGTAATGTCAAAGGCGCCGGATGTCTGCTTGTGATAATAGAGGGAGCGAGCAACAAGCTCCAAGACTTCCTGGGGAGCCTTAATCAGAGAGCCTTTCTGGTTAAGATGGGTAACCGGTGAGTCGGCATCATACCGGCTCAGCAACTTATTGAGCCGATCGATTTCGGCAAAGGCCAGACCAAAGGCATGTTCCGCTTCATCCTTGGAGGGATGAATGGCAGTCATGTTGACGTAGGTTCCCATGGCCAGCCGGGTTTTTGATACCTTGTACTCTTTGCGGCCAAAAAGGAGCGCTTCGGCCCGCTGCGCTGGCAAAAGAGTGGCCGAAGCAGCACCAAGGCCCAGGAGCCCTGCGGTCTTGATGAAGGATCTTCTTTGCTCGTCACAGTGGCATATTTTCGGTGTTTTCATATCTTCCTCTATTTCGCTCTATCAAAAGGGAAACGTGCTTTAGATCGCCATTTTCAGCCCGGCATCAGTCCGTTTAAGGACCTTGCGGCCTTCGTATCTTCTGAAGATGTTGCGGGGGCATTTTTCAACACATATTTCGTGGCATTCCGGGCCGTAGGCCAGGCATTTTACTTGATCAATCTGGATCAGACCGTTAACGGCACTCACCGCCTCGGCCGGGCATTTCTTGACGCAGATCTGGCACGAGATGCAGCCCACCTCACAGACCTTTTTGACATTCTTACCAAGTTCCTTGGTGGAGCACGGTACATAAACCCTGGCCTTCAAACTCTGGAGAACAATAACCTGCTTGGGGCAGGTCTTGACACAGGTGCCGCAGCTTACACATTTATCTGGATTGACCACTGGAAAGCTGTCCACCATGGTAATGGCATCAAAGGGACAGGCCTGGGCGCATTCGCCAAGACCAATACAGGCGTAATTGCAGGCAGAGGGGCCGCCAAAGCCTAAGTTTGCAGCGGTGCAGGAGGCAAAGCCGATATACTCGTGCTTATGGCTCACCCGGCCTTCAACGCGTGAACAGCGCACCAGGGCAATCATGTCCTCCATTTCCGCCATCTTTTTGCCGGTGAGATCGGCAACACGTTCTGCCACCTTCTCCTTGCCTGGGTAGCAGAGATTGGGCGGGACGTCCGGGTCATTGACCACGGCAATGGCGTAGCCTTCACAGCCAGCATAACCGCAGCCGCCGCACTGGGCTCCTGCCAAGGACTCAAGGACCTTCTCAATTAGGGGGTCAGTCTCCACCGCGAATTTATGGGCCGCCAGGGCCAGGCCGATACCGAAAAACAGGCCGATGCAGGCGAGCAATGCCACGCCGCCGAGGGCTAATTTTACTAATGCTGGATCCATACTCTCACCTATCTCGGATAGAAAACCGAAATGATTTACTCAAGTTAATGACGCGTTCACTTCAAGGCTAGAAAATCTGTAAGCCTGAAAAGCCCAGGAAAGCCAAGGCAAACTGGCCTGCCACAATAAAGGCAATGGGCACACCCTTAAAGGTGGGTGGAATGTTAGCAAGCTCCATACGCTCCCTGACAGAACTCATCAGGTACAGGGCCAGGAGAAAACCACCGCCGGCGCCCAGGGAGAGCATGAAGGTTTCAAGAAAATTATACTCATTGTCGGCCAGGATGAGAGGCACGGCGATGATGACACAGTTGGCAATTACTAAAACAAGGTAAACCCCAAAGGAGTTGAACAGGGCCGGGTTCACCTTGCGCAGCACAGTATCCACCGCCTGCACGGTGAGCGACACCAGGCCTATAAAGACCACGATCTGCAGGAAGTTGAGGTCGAAGGGCTTTAAGATGAACTGGTAGAAGAACCAGCTCATAATGGCTGAAACGACCATAACAATGGTGAACGTGAAGCCCATACCCTTGGCGGTGTCCTTACGTTTTGAGGTGCCGAAAAAGACGCAGAGTCCAAGGTATTTAGTGAAGACAAAGTTGTTAATGAGCAGGGCTGAGACCAAAATGCCGATCAGATAACCCCAATAGGATTTGGCCACCGTAAAAGTTGCCGGGCCCTGGGCTGGGATCAGATTGGCAATGTTCACCACATGGCTCTGGGTGGTGTTAAGCGGATCTCTGAAAAAAAGCGAGGCGCTCATGTGGTCGTCAGCCAAGATGATCTCCGTGATTTTAAGACGGATATCTGGATCCGGCTGTTCATAGACCGTGTAGTTGGCTGTGTTGACCGCGGCACTTGGGTCAACGGCCTCACTGAAGCTGACGATGATCTCATTGTCAGCGCCGAAACTCTTGGCGGTGACGAGCTCCTGGCCATGGGCCAGGCCGGGCAGGATAAAGAAAAGTAGCAGCGTCAAGAAATGGCGTGTCATGATGTTTTTCATAGCGTTTTCCTTATGCCTGCTTGGTCTTCTTATAGGCAATTTCAATATAGTTGAAGAATGCCATCATCAAGCCCACTACAAAGAAACCGGCGCAAGGCAAGACAAAGAACAGCAGGGGTTTAAAGCCAAGGATGTCAAAACCCATCAGGGTGCCTAAGCCCAGGAGTTCGCGAACAAAGCCGATGGCCATCATGCCGCACATAAAGCCGAGTCCCATGCCGATGCCATCCCAGAAGGAGTCGTTTACCGATTCCTTGCAGGCAAACATCTCTAGACGCATGGTGATAATGGCAAAGGCGACGATGAGTTTGACAAAAATACCCATCTGGGCATAGGCCTCAGGAAGATAGGCGGCCAGTACCAAGTCGATAACAGTAACCCAGGTGGCAATGGCCAGGGTATAGGTCGGGATGCGAATTCGTGGGTGGATGACGTTTTTAAAAAGCGAGATGGTGACGCTGGAAAAGACCTGGACAAAGAGCACTGCAATGCCAAGCATCAGGCCATTCATCATAGTGGTACTGATACCAACAGCAGGGCACATGGAGAGAACCAGACGAAAGATGGGGTTCTCGTTTAGGATGCCGTTTGTAACCAGCTGAAAATTTGATTTTTCGTTAGCCATGGTCTTTCCTGTTTAACCCTGGTGCTGTGGGCTTTGCCCACCGATTGAGGATAAATCTCTTAATGCTTGATTTCGGCTTGGAGAGTTATGCATGTTTTGTAGTTTTATAAAATTCATATGAATTTCTCTATTCCTCGTGTCCTAAAAGGGAACAGCGATCTGTTGTTCCTTAAGGACGCCATCGAGGATCGAGATGCGGTAGGCGAATTTCTTAACAATTGCTTTCGCGCCATTGGTCACTGACCGGCTGGAGATGGTGGCACCGGTGAGAGCATAGATATCTTTATCCTTATACTGCTCCTGAATGGTGGCAACGTCTGCCGCAGTCATTCCAGATTTCTTGGCTTCCAAAGCCTTAAGGTACTCGGCGGGAATGGGGGTCTTGGCCACTTTAAGTTTTTTGAGCACGGCAAAGGGTTTGCCTTTGAACTGGTTCTTGAAGTAATCCTGAACAATCTCACCGCCCAAACCCGGATCCTCTTCATGCTCCATGATCTCAAGACCAAGGATGGTAAAAGAGGGGTCAAGGGCCAGCATAACCGAAATAAAGGTCTTGAAACCTGGGAAGGCACCGGGTAGCAGGTAGGCCATGCGCTGGCCGTTGTCAGTGACCACAATGGTTTTGTCGGCATAGCGTAGCGACTTGCCAGCGCCCAAGGCGGTCGTAATGGCCTTGGCGCGCTCGTTGTCGTCAATGACTAAGTCGTGACTGATATCCACCGGCATGGTGGCCAGGAACGTGCCGTTAAGATCAATGGTGACGAAGGTGAACACGTGGCCTTGCTCGGGCACCAGGTAGCCAAGGCTAAGAACATCGCCCTCGGTAACCACATAGCGATACACCTCATGCATGGCCATGGAATCCGGGGCAGGCTTGTCCTTGGTGTAGCCCAAAAGGCTGAGCATGACCTTTTGTTCGTTGACATGCTCATTATGTTTCTTGGCATTGCTGGTGAAGACATAGGTGGTGCCCATCACTGTGCCTGCCAGAATGCACGACAGGGTGAGGCGAATGACGATGGTCAGGATATTTTTCATTTGCCACCTCCTTGGGGAGGTAAGGGGGGCGCAAAACGAATGGGCTTGAACCAGTTGTCAAGCACGGAGCTCACTGGATTCATAAGCAGGATGGCGTAGCAGACCCCTTCGGGATAGCCACCCTTGAGGCGGATAAGGACGGTGAGAGCGCCGATGCCAATGCCATAGACCAACTTTGAGATCTTATTGGTGGGGCTGCTCACATAATCGGTGGCCATGAAAAAGGCGCCAAGAAGAGCACCGCCGGAGAGTATGGCCAGAAGCGGGTCGCCGCTAAAGGTGGTGTCACCGCCAAAGGCCCAGGTGAGCAGGGCAATGGTCGCCAGCACACTCACCGGGATATGCCAGGTGATATAGCCGCGATAGATCAGGTAGAGTCCGCCGAGGATGATCAGCAGGCCGGAGGTCTCACCAATACAGCCGGGCCGCCAGCCGAGAAAGAAGTCAGTGTAAATATTGGGAGCAGCACCAAAGGTTTCGATAACTGCTGCCATGCCCTTAGCCTTTAAAACGGCAAGGGGGGTAGCTGTGGAAACTGCGTCAATGGTGGTGCCCATGTAATGGAAGATGGAGCTGTCTTGTAACTTTAGAGGGCTGAGCCAGGAAGAGGTCATAGCCACCGGGAAGGTGGCAAGGAGGAAGGCCCGGGCCAGCAGGGCTGGATTAAAAATATTATAGCCGATACCACCCAGAAGATGCTTGCCGATGTAAATGGCCATCACCGCACCAAGCACCGGCAACAGATAGGGGACGCCGGGGGGGATGACAAAAGCAAGCAGCATGCCGGTGATCACGGCGCTGCCATCCTTGATGGTCACCCTGCGCCCCAGAAGCTTCTGACTGATGGCCTCCATGGCGACACAGCTTATCACCGAAACGGCAGTGATAATCAGGGTCTGGATACCAAAGATAAATACCGAAAGGACCAGGGGCGGCACCAGGCAGGCCACCACGGTCCACATTATTTTTTCAACCGACTCGTTACTGCGCACATGGGGGGAAACAGAAACTTTCCATAATCCATGCTGCGGTGCCTGAGTCATCAGGTTGTCTGAATCTTGCTGTTTGATGGCTATACTCCTTAAAAAACTCTATTTACGTCGCGGTAAATTTAATTTGTCGCTTTCATCTTGGCCAGGCGGATGAACTGGACCAGTGGTCGCTTGGCCGGGCACACATAGGCGCAGCAGCCGCACTCAAAACATTCAAAGACCCCAAACTGCTTGGTGTCCTGGGGGCGACCAGCCTCAACATGGATGGCGATCTCCTTGGGCTCAAGTCCCATGGGGCAGGCCTCCAGGCACCAACCGCAACGAATGCACTGGGAGTGGGGTGTCGTGTCGATTTCATCTGCGGCCAGAAAAAGCACCGATGAGGTGGTTTTGGTCACCGGGATATCAAGGCTTGAAACCGCAAAACCCATCATGGGCCCACCCATGACGATTTTGGCAAGCTCCGGAGTGACGCCGCCCAGATAATCAACGATGTCGCTGATCTTGGTACCCACCTTGACCCGGAGATTGGCTTGGCGCTTGATGCCCTTGCCAGAAATGGTCATCACCTTTTCGTAGAGGGGTTTTTCAAGGGCCACTGCGTCGTAGATGGCGGCCGTGGTGGAGACGTTATGGACCACCACACCCACCGCTGAGGGCAGGGCAAAGCCCGGCACCTTGCGACCGGTAATGGACTGGATGAGCTGTTTTTCTGAACCCTGGGGGTATTTGACCTGCAGGGGCTGGACCTTGATGGCAAATTCTGAGGTGGAGCCGTTTTCGGCAGCCTCGGTCATGGCGGCAATGGCATCGGGCTTGTTGTTTTCAATGCCGATGAAACAATTTTTGATACTGAGAATCTTCAGGATAATCTTGGCACCTTCGACAATATCAGCGCTCCGCTCCAGCATCTGCCGGTGGTCTGCCGTAATGTAGGGTTCACACTCAGCGCCGTTTAAAATCAGGGTGTCGATGGGGTTGCTTGGTGGTGGGCTGAGCTTGACATGGGAGGGGAAACCCGCACCGCCGATGCCGACAATGCCAGCACCGTGCACCTTGGCCAGCAATTGTTTGCTGTCAAGATGGGACCACTCTATTTTTGTATAGGTGCGAGGTGCAGCCTCTTTATCGGTAAGGATGGTCATGGATGGGGCGGAAACCCGCATGGGGTGGGCAGACATGCCAAAGGACTTAATTTTTCCGGCCACCGGGGCATGCAGCGGCACTCCCAAGCCTTTTTTGACCTCGCCGATCATGTCGCCTTCCCGGACCTCCGCCTGTTTTTCCAGAGTGGGGGTGCATGGGGCGCCAATGTGCTGCCCTAAAATAATCTCAAGTTCATCGGGAACGGGCATCACCTCAATGGCAAGATCTGCGGTGAGCTTTTTTGATTCCGGGGGATGGACGCCGCCCTTGGGGAATGTCAGTAAAGATGTCATGTTATCTGCTTGATATTATTTTCAGTTTTGGCGACAGTGCGTGTTTGGCAGAGGTGCTTGAAAAATGGGCTGAGCGGCTCTCAAAAAAAGCATTTTTTCTGCCACAGGAACAAGCTTCCCCTACTTCGTTTCGTTTTTTTTGTCAAGGGGGAAACAGTCGCGGAAGGCCGTGTCTTACCAGGTGTTGCAAGCGATTGCAAGTATGCTGTGCCTTGTCTTTTGTCTAAGTGCCATGGAGCGCAGGAAATGATTCTCGGCCGCGCAATTTCTGTTATGATGTGGGTATGTGGTAAATAAAAATTAAAGGAGAAAAAGTAATGATAACAGCCAAGGAAATTATGACTCGCGAGGTGAAGACTGCCCACCTCGATATGCCTGTCCAGGAGCTCGCCGCACTTCTTTACGACAATAAAATTGGCGGCGTGCCTGTGGTTGATGATGACGGACGGGTGGTCGGCGTGGTTACCGAGAATGATCTCATCGACCAGAATAAGAAACTCCATATTCCCACCATGGTGTCTTTTCTGGATTCGGTCATCTTTATTGACAGCGCTGCAAGCTTTGAGAAAGAGATCAAGAAGATGACCGGCTCTGTGGTACGTGATGTGTGTTCGGAGGAACTGCATACTGTGGATGAGGATACCGGGCTCGAAGACATTGCCAGCCTTATCTCTGAAAAGGGTGTCCATACCTTGCCTGTTCTTAAAGACGGCAAGTTGGTGGGGGTAATCGGTAAGGCCGATTTGATTCGGATTATTGCCCACGGCAAGAAGTAGCAGTGTGGTGTGATGGGCCCCGGGTTTGGCCTTTGTGTACGTTGTCCGACTGTCCAGGGTGAGGCGAAAGACCGTGCCCTCCTGTGGGGATGAGCTGAAGTCAACCTTGCCTTTTAAAAAATATTCCGCAAAGAGTTTCATGGAGAAGGTGCCGATACCGTGCCCTTCTCCATTTTTTGTGGAAAAATGACGCTGGAAAATGTGGGGCTGGATGTTTGGCGGGGTGATTGGCGTTATTTGAGGGCTCTGTTGTGATCAGGGCTTTGCTGGAAAACAGGGCAATCGTAAGCGCATTTCGGTGGCTATATTTGCCCGTGCAAATATGCGGCGAGCCCTTGACAATTATACTGTAGTGGATTAATTGAACCCGTTGCCAACTTCGCCTTTTTGGGTGGAAATTGCAGCTGACAATAATGTAATTTTTTTAAATGCGTCACGCTGATTTGGTTTGCTGGCGTTATCTATTTAATATTAAAGGAGTAACACATGTGCCGGTTAGCTATGAAAACCGCAAGTGAGACGTTCTCTCCCTTTACCGTGCTGGAAGCCATGGAATCCATGCAGGAGGGGTACGACGGCAGCGGTCTCGGCTTATTGCTTCGTGGTCTGGAGTTCTCAGACTATAAGTATCAGGCCGGGGACCCGATTCTGTCGGGAATTGCCCACACCCCGGAGGCCCTCCATCGTCTCAACGCGATCATGGACGGCAAGGGTTTCGAGTTGAAATACGACCATGAGTTTGAGGTCAAACGCTCGATGATCGAGGCGCAGGACCGCCATAAATATGTTCTCCGTGTCTATGCCCAGCCCAAGGCCTGGGACAGCTTTTCGAAAGATGAGGTGGAGGGCGAGTTGATGATGACCCGCATCGGCCTGCGTCTTGACGGCGCTGCCCACGGCGATGACCTCACCGCTTTCTCTCTCTGGCCCGATGTGGCCATGATCAAAGAGGTGGGTTGGCCGCTTGAGATCGGTCAGGCCTTTGGCCTGAATAATGACCGGATCAAGTCCCGTATCTGTTTTGCCCAGGGGCGCCAGAACACCAACTACGGTATTAATCTCTACGCCTGCCATCCCTTCTTCATTCAGGGCGTGGCCACCATGACCAACGGTGAGAATACCGCCTTTGTCCCCATTATGGATTGGCTCTCCGGCAAGAGTTTCCCTGGTTATATGGGCTATCAGTCAGACTCTGAGGTTTTTGCCCATATCCTCCATTATGTCACCAAACAGCTTAAATTGCCTCTGCAGGCCTATAAGCATGTCATGACTCCCTTGAACAACAAGGAGTTGGCTGCCCATCCCCAGGGCGACTTCCTTCTGGGGCTGCGCAATGTTTGTCGCCGCCTTATTATTGATGGCCCGAATGCGGTGATCGGCTCCCTGCCCGATGAAACCTGCCTGCTGGTCATGGATGCTAAAAAGCTGCGACCGGCCACCGTGGGCGGTAAGCCTGGCGAGTGGGCCGTGGCCTCTGAAATATGTGGTGTGGATGCCATGATTCCGGATCGGGATCGCTCCAAAGACTTCCAGCCCATGCGCGAACATACAGTTATTATTCCTCCCGATAGACAGGAGTTAGAGATATGGTCTCAATTCGATCAATTCCCTCTCGTCCAGGCAGCTTAAGTCCCAACGACCTGCCCTGGATTATTCAGCACCGTGAAGACCGCTGTACCCTCTGTGGTAAATGTGCGGCCGTTTGCCCGGTGAATACCTTAAAACTTACCTACATGCGGAAACGCATGCCCAAGATTGTTTTGAACTCCTCGGAACGGGGCAGTTCTTTTAAAACATTCGTGGGCATCCGGCAAAATACCGATGTGGGGCGGCGTTGCATCGGCTGCGGATCGTGCGCCATGGTCTGTCCCAACGAGGCCATCGGGCCGGTCTTCAATGAGAACGACCGTTACCGTTTCCAGGCCACGGCCGGCGGTGATGCCACCAAGCGTGGCGGTCGCCGTAACGAGCCGGGTGGCAGTCTCCTTGATCGCATTATCTTCAACCGGATATCCATGCTCACCGATCCGGCCCTTGATGCCGGGCGCCATGAGTTTGCCTACAACACCCTGCTTGGTCGGGTGCTGCCCCCTGAGGAGTATGTTCGCCGCAAACTGAGCGGTGAATGGATTCCGCCGGTGCGGGAGATCTTCCCTTTTATCATTGGTTCCATGTCCTTTGGCGCCCTGTCACCTAATATGTGGCTCGGTCTCCTTCAGGGTGTGGCCTACTGTAACGAGGTCTTGGGTATTCCGGTGGTTATGGCCACGGGTGAGGGTGGCTGTCCGCCCTGGGTTCTCAGGAGTCCCTTCCTTAAATATATAATCCTCCAGGTGGCCTCCGGATATTTTGGCTGGGATGAGATCATCCGCGCTATTCCCGAGATGCAATGTGATCCGGCTGCCATTGAGATTAAATACGGTCAGGGCGCCAAGCCCGGTGACGGTGGACTGCTCATGTGGTTCAAGGTCTCCAAGCTCATCGCCCGTCTGCGCGGTGTGCCTGAAGGTGTTGATTTGCCCAGCCCGCCCGTGCACCAGACGCTGTACTCCATTGAGGAGTCGGTTATGAAGATGATCCAGTCCATGTCCATGGCCTGGAACTTCAAGGTGCCGGTCTATCCGAAAATCTCCGGTTCCACCTCGGCGAAATCGGTGCTCAATAACCTGGTGCGTAACCCCTATGCCTCGGCCCTGATGATTGACGGTATCGACGGCGGCACCGGTGCCGCCTATGACATTTCTTTAAATGCCACCGGCCATCCCATCGCCTCCAACGTCCGTGACTGCTACCTTGATTTATGTAAGCAGGGCAAGCAGAACGAGATCCCCATTTTTGCGGCCGGCGGTGTCGGCAAGAACGGCAACGTGGTGCAAAACGCCCTGGCCTTGATCATGTTGGGTGCCTCCGGAGTCCACATGGGCAAGTTCATCATGCAGTCAGCGGCGGGTTGTCTTGGCTCTGAGAAGAATCGCTGCAATGTCTGTAACGTTGGTATCTGTCCCAAGGGTATTACCAGTCAGAATCCAAAGATCTATCGTCGCCTTGATCCTGATGATGTGGCCCACCGCCTGGTGGAAACCTTCCAGGCCATCCAGGTTGAGGTCAAGAAGGTCATGGCACCTTTGGGTCGTTCCCAGAGTCTGCCCATTGGTATGTCTGACGCCTTAGGTATTGCCGATAAGGACGCGGCTGATCGTCTGAACATCCGTTACGTTTGCTAACCCGCATAAAGTGGAAAGGATAAGTGACTTGGCAGTAGGTGGAAGTCAATAGTTGCAAAACAAGTTTTTAAATTGTTTTTTGATAAAGGCAGCCTTGCTGGGGTAAGTCACTAAAGGAATTTTGATATGAGTAAGAAAATAACCGTAAAAGGACGGGATGAAAACGGCCAGCGGATCAGCACGCAGATCTTTGAAGATCTGGTGCAGAAGGCCTTCACCAAGTCCCATGACCTGGTTTTAGAAACCTATGGTCAGCACAATGTTGGTGGGCGTCTGAAGTCAGGCGGCAAGCCAGTCACTATTGAGATCAATGGTCCTTGTGGCCAGCGTCTGGGCTGCATGGGTCTGCCCGGTACCAAGATTGTTTGCAACGGCCCGGCCTCCGATGATGTGGGTTGGTTGAATATCGGTGCCGAGATTACCGTTAAGGGTGAAGCCACTAATGGTGTCTGTAATGCCATGGCTGAGGGTAAGGTCTATATCGGCGGCTCCATTGGTGCCCGCGGTCTGACCATGACCAAGTGGAATCCGGAATATAATAAGCCGGAACTCTGGGTTTTAGGTTCTTGCGGTGACTCCTTTGCCGAGTTCAACTGCGGCGGTATTGCCATAGTTTGCGGTGTGGAGGCTAAAAATCCTGATAACGTCCTGGGCTATAGGCCTTGCGTTGGTATGGTTGGTGGCACCATCTATTATCGGGGCAAGATTGACGGCTCCTACTCGCAGATCAACGTCAAGGCTGTGCTGCCGGATGATGAGCAGTGGCAGTGGTTGCTTGATCGTCTGCCCAAGTATCTTGAGAATATCGGTCGTCCTGAACTTCTTGCTGAGCTTTCCCAGCGCGAAGAGTGGGCCATGCTCGATGCCATTCCTCCCCAGGAACGGGCCTTGATGAAGACCGGCCCCATGTCCATGGCTGAGTTTAAGCACAAGATTTGGAATCCTGGTTTTGGCGGTGGCGATCCTATCCGTGATCTGGCCCCTGGGTTGGATCGTTCTCCTATTGGTATGGTGGAGAGCGGTGACCTGCGCCGCAAGAAGCCTTTTTGGGCTAACCGCGATAAGGCTGCGCCCTGTGCTTATTACTGCCCGGTCCATATCCCCACCATTGATCGCCTGCGCCTCATGCGTGAGGGCAAGGGTAAAGAAGCGTATGAGATGCTGATGGAGTATACGCCTCTGCCCGCCTCGATTTGTGGTCATATCTGCCCCAATCTCTGCATGCAAAACTGTTCGCGCCAGATGGTTATGAGAAGATCGACGTCCAGATGCTGGGTCGGGCGGCCAAAGATCAACCGGCTCCCAAGGCTGCCCCTTCTTTAGGCAAGAAAGTAGCGATAATCGGTGGTGGTCCTGCTGGTATGAACGCGGCCTGGCAACTGGCCAAGGCCGGTGTTGAGGCCCATATCTTTGAAAAAGACAACAAGCTCGGTGGTAAGCTGGCCCAGGTTATTCCCTGGGAGCGCATGCCCCAGGCCATCTGGGAGTCAGAGATTGCCCGTTTTATGTCTGTGGAAAATATTCATGTCAACTTTGGCGTTGATATGACCAAGGACACCTTTGCCAAGCTCAAGAAGGATTTTGACCATGTCATCGTTGCCGTTGGTACCCATCAGCCCCGAACCATTCCCTTCCCAGGCCATGAGCGGGTGATCCCGGCCCTTGATTTCCTGAAGGATGCCAAGAGCGATCATCCCGCCAAGGTTGGTAAGCAGGTGGTGATCATCGGTGCCGGTAATGTTGGTTGTGATGTGGCCTGCGACGCCTACAAGCTGGGCGCTGAGCAGGTTACCCTGGTGGATATCCAGAAGCCCCTTGCCTTTGGTAAGGAGAAGGCTGCTGCTGAGGCTCTGGGTGCTAAGTTCAAGTGGCCGGTGCAGACCAAGGAAGTCACCGAGGAAGGCTTGATTGATGCTGCCGGTCAGCTCATTCCGGCCCAGACCGTGATCATCTCCATCGGCGATGTACCTGCCCTTAAATTTCTACCCGACACCGTTGAGGTGGTTACTGTGGGTGGCGCTGCCTGGGTTAAGTGTAATGCCGCCGGCCGCACCTCCGATCCCAAGATCTCGGCCATCGGGGATGTTGAGCGTCCCGGTCTTGCCACCAACGCCTTGGGCGCCGGCAAGAACACCGCTGAGGCCATCCTTGCTGAGTTTAAGGGCGAAGAATGGCACGGTTTTGCCAAGAATCTTATCCCCCAGGCAAGCCTCACCCATGCTCATTATGCCCCTGATCAATGTGGTGTTTCTGAGTCTGGTGAAGCAGACCGTTGCCTGAGCTGCGGTACCTGCCGCGACTGTCATCTCTGCGAGACCATTTGTCCGGAACAGGCCATCAGCCGCGAGAAGCTGCCCGACGGCACCTTCCAGTACATCTCAGCTGATGATAAATGTATTGCCTGCGGCTTTTGCTCTGACACCTGCCCTTGTGGTATCTGGGTGATGCGGCCGTTTTAAGGTTGTTTTTTCCTCTACCAATAAAAAAAGGGCGCCCGTTTGGGCGCCCTTTTTTTATTGGTGATTTCGAGAACTGCAGAGCCCTTATTAAGAGTTTGACAGGGAGATGGTTCAAGGGCATACTTGAATGGAATTTCCGGCTCGATAACTCACCCCGATAAAAATATAGTGACACTCTCTGTCTACGTTTTTGAGCTCGTGGCGGTGCTTGCTGACTATTACGCTGTTTATTTTTTATGGGTAAATCTGAAGGTGTGATGTGAAGAACAGAAACGTGGTCATCAAATCCGTTCTTTTGTTTCTACTCTGGTGGCTTATCGGGCTTGGGCCTTGGGGGACCAGCACCGTTCAGGCCAAGGAAGCATCACTCTTTGGTTTAGAGCCTGCTGAAGTGGCGGCCTTGCAAGAACAGGGATCAATGCTGGAATACCAGCGTGACATTCAGCCTATTTTTAACAGACGCTGTGTGGTCTGTCATTCCTGCTATAACTCACCGTGCCAGCTGAAGATGACCTCCTGGGAAGGCGTGGCACGTGGGGCCACGAAAGAGCGGGTGTATAATCCGGAACGGCTGCATGCCGCAGAGCCCACCCGGCTCTTTGTGGATGCCAAAAATGCGGAAGAATGGCAGACCAAGAAAGGGTTCTCGTCGGTGCTGCCTGATAAAAAATGTCTGGCCAGTGATTCGTTTATGTTCCAGATGCTGGCCTTAAAGGAGAAAAACCCTGAGGTCAGGGGGTATTATGACTCTGAGACCGCTGATCTTACCTGTTCACAGGAGGTCAAAGAGCTCCGTGATTTCATGACTAAAAATCCCCACAAAGGTATGCCCTTTGGTTTTCCAGAGCTTAAAAAAGAAGAGTTGCAGACCTTGAAGGCCTGGCTTGTTGGCGGAGGAAAAGGCCCTTCGGAGCAGACCATTCGAGAACTTAAAACCCCTGGCAACGGCGTGCAGGGGCAGGCAGTACTCAAGAAATGGGAGGGGTTTTTAAACGCACAAGATCCTAAAACCGTCACCATGGCGCGTTATCTCTATGAGCATCTTTTTTTGGCCCATATCTATTTTGACGAGATTCCCGGCGATTATTATTATCTGGTTCGTTCGCGCACCCCTTGGCCCCAGGAAATCGACGAGATTGCCACCCGCAAACCTTACGACAACCCTGGCCCCGCTTTGTATTATCGTTTTCGTAAAATCCATGCCACTCTTGTCCACAAGACCCATATTCTTTACGGCTTGAGTGCAGATAAGATGGGCCGTTTTCAGGATCTCTTTCTCGGTGTCGACTGGGATGGGGAGGTGGTTCCGCCGGTGTATGAGTCGGAAATAGGTAGTAATCCCTTCCAGGCCTTCCGTCAGATACCTGCCCGTTCTCGCTACCAGTTTCTCCTTGATGACGCCCATTATTTTGTTATGAGTTTTATCCGTGGCCCGGTGTGTAAAGGCCAGGTAGCACTGAATGTCATCAATGATCATTTCTGGATCACCTTTCTTGACCCTGACGCCGATCTTTTTTTAAGCGATAAAGAGTTTCAGACGCGAAATATTGAAAATCTGCGGCTTCCTGTGGAGGCGGCAGGTCTCTGGCATAGTTTCTTCTATATCCCGACCCTCAAAGGCCGAGACCGGTTTGTTGCCGACAAGGCTGCAACCTATACAAGCATGCGGCCGGCCGGTCTGGGCCTTGCCGATATCTGGCCGGGGGATCATCCAGGCAGTACGCCGCTCTTAACTGTCTACCGCCATTACGACAGCGCCTCGGTGGTGGCCGGGGCGGTGGGTGGCCTGCCGCGCATGGCCTGGGTGCTTGATTATGGAAATTTAGAGCGCATGTACTATAATCTGGTGGCCGGTTTTGATGTCTATTCAAAGGCCCAGGAACAGGTCAGTATTCGACTGTATATGGATCTTCAGCGCCGGGAGGCAGAGCATCTATTTTTAAACTTCATGCCTGCCGAAAGCAGAAGGGCATTGCGACAGGGGTGGTATGATACCTTCTGGTCAGGGGTAAAGGTCAGTGCCGACGACGCCCTGCTCCTGGAGGGGCTGCCAAGTGCCGTGCCGTATCAATCCCACGATTTTATGGCGGAGTTTTTTAAGCTGCTCATTGAAAAGCGCTTTGCGGCAAAGGTGAATATTGCATACGACGCCATTAATTATCATCCTGCTGATTTGGATCGTACCTTGTCTTCATATATTGGCAGCGAGCACGATTTAGATCAGGAGTTTCGTAAGATAAGTCATTGGTCAGGGCCCTTTGTCCAAGCCCTCCCCGATAAGGGGGATATGGCCCAGGTCCGCTTTCGTCGGGATAACGGTGAGGACCTGGTTTACACCATGATTCTTAATCGCTATCACTCGTCTGTGGCCTTTATAACCGGCGATAATAGGCGCTTGGACAAGGGGAAGGACACCGTTGATGTGGTCAAGGGCTTTTTGGGCAGCTATCCAAATATCTATTTTGACGTTCCTTTCCGTCAGGCGCCCCGGTTTTTCCGCCTGTTGGTTGATGCCCATACCCAAAAAAAAGGTTTTCTGAAGTTCTTTGACGCCTTTGGGGTCAAGCGTGCTGATCCACGTCTGTGGCAGATGTCAGATTTTTTTTATGAGCGTTTTATCCGCGATTTCCCTTTGGAAGCAGGTGCCTTCGATCTTAATCGTTATCTCAATGACGAGCGCCTGCGTAGACCGCTCATGGGCGTGGATTGGTATAGTGAAGAAGAGGTATTCGTTAAAAATAATACATAGCCCGCGCCGTCTATATGACTTTCAAAGACCAATATCCAACAGAAGCCTGTCTTTGCCCATAATAATGATGGCTCTAAGCAAACCAATATCGAGGAAGAGGGTGATGCCATTTTGGGTCGGTAGAATTTGTGGCAGGAGGCGGGCAACTGCCTCCAAAGATGCGTCGCAATGGCTCTGTAAGGATGGGCGTAGGCCTTGACTCGGCGGCTGAGAATTCATATCCTCTGAAATACAACTTATTTTAAACGCATATTCTGCAAGGAGTAATAGTCATGGCTCAAATTACCTTGGAAGGGAACCCTTTTAAGACGGTGGGCACCTTGCCTGCCAAAGGCAGCAAGGCCCCGGCATTTCGCCTCACCGCCACCGATCTCTCAGAGAAAACAGCCAAGGATTTCAGCGGGAAAACCCTGGTTCTTAATATTTTCCCGAGCATAGATACGTCGGTGTGCGCGGCATCAGTACGGCGCTTTAACCAGGAGGCAAGTGCAATGGCTAACACCGTTGTCCTTTGTATTTCTGCTGACCTGCCTTTTGCCCACCAACGTTTCTGTGCGGCGGATGGCTTGAATGATGTTGTCCCCCTTTCCGTGTTTCGCTCCACTTTTGGTGCTGATTATGGCGTGACCATTGCCGATGGCCCCATTGCCGGACTGCTTTCCCGGGCCGTAGTCATTATTGGCGAGGATGGTAAGGTTATGTATACTGAGCAGGTTGCCGAGATCACTCAGGAGCCAGATTACAAGGCGGCATTGCAGGCCTTGTCTGTTTGAGAAAAATAAGAATACTACCTGTCCCCAGCCATTTGAGGCCGGGTTCCTATACGTTCGACCGTTATTGTCACCATGTGAGATTGCTACACATTATGTTCTAAACTTGCTGGTGATTTAAAAAGGCCCTTTTCTCAATTTCGAGAAAAGGGCCTTTTGTTTGCAGATGGAATTGTCTTTTGCCAGCGTTCAGCACCAACAAGAAGGCTGATATCAAGGCAGATTTCCCTTTCTGCCGGCGAGAGTTCAGAGATCGAATCTATATTCGCCTTGAAGGTGTCAATGGAGCTAGCATACTCCTTGCCATCCTTATCCCGTAGCCAAACCAGTGAGTCATAACCGCCGCTATTGTTAACATCTTTCATATCGTCACCTCATATATGGAAAGGAGAAATTATTATAATAGTTAAATGATATTTATTGCTAGAATGCTAGGCAATGGGTAGCCCGGGAATAAGGGGGAAATAAAGGGTCCGGGAGTTGAAACCATGCACAAAAAAAATTCCTTTTCAGGCGTTGAGTGGTAAATAGAACATTGTTGGCTAGATGTTCACGGGTTTAGCAAAATCTTTGGGGCAAGGTTATAGGGGAAAATGGAGCGCAAGATTTTTAGTAGAAGAAGGACATCGAATAGAGGCCTGAGGAGTTTTGTTTTAGTGCTTCTGGCGACAATCCTCGGGTTCGAAGTTTTTACGGTTTTTGCGGTGCGAAAAAGTGAGGCCCCAGTGCCGTCACTCTTTGGGAATTTTGCCGAAATACAGAAGGTCTTGGTGGAGGCGGCGCCCAAAGAAGATTTTTCCTTTGCTGTTTTCGGTGATACCGAAGGCACCAGCACGTTCAAGTTATTGGCGCAGAAACTGCGTGCGCATCCGGTGGATTTTGCAGTTCACCTGGGCGATGCCTTTGACGCCAGAACCTATCCCTTTTTTCGCGCCCAACTTGGGAGCGATCTTGCCCTGCCATTTCCTGTATTTTTTCTCCCTGGTAATCAGGATATGAAGGCGGTTCCCCTGGTTCAGTTTGAGGAGGTATTCGGTCCCTCTCTCTTTTCCTTTATCTATCAGGATTGTCTTTTTGTCGGGCTGGGGTTCGCCATTGCAGAAAATATTCCGGGCAGTTTACAGTATTTAGAAGAGACCCTTAACGAGGCTGGTGGCAGATATGCAAAAACCTTTGTTTTTATGCATCTGCCGCCGAAAATTCTGCCGGGCAACAAGTTTGACGCTCCTGAAGAGTTCATAGCCCTTTTTAATAAATATAAGGTGGATTATGTTTTCTCCGGCCATTATCACGGCTATGCCCATGTTGCAAAGGGGGGCACAACCTATATCGTCAGCGGCGCCGCCGGCAAGTATCTGGAGGAAACCCCCTATGGCCAGTTTCACCATGGCCTCATCATCAAGGTGGGCCGGGATTATGTCTCAGAAATCATCGTACCAATAGCGGGTCGCGCTGATCTGGAGAATAAACTGCAGCGGTTGGCCATTGTTGAGCTTTACCCCTGGTTTTTGCAGAACAGGGAACTTGCCGTCATCGCCACTCTGATTGTCGTTTTACTTGCCATGTTGACGGTCAAGGCATTGTCGGGTCGAAAGCGGTAAGGTGAAATTTGCAGGAATCGTGTCTTAACGGGGGAATTTTTCTGGCTCGAGAATCACCAGGGCCAGGGAGAAGCGCTGCTTACTGATCTCGGGTCCGAAGAGCTCTGTCGAGTATTGGTACAGACCCTGCTGCAGGGGTGCAAGGTTGATCGTTGGATAGGAAAGGCCTTTGTCGAAAGCGGAGAGGCCGCAGACATGTGCCTGGCCTTCGATGACGGTGGGGGTGCCATAGGTTCGGCAGTTGATCGGTCGTCCTTGATAGCAGAGGCAGGTATCCTCGGCCCCGAGAAGGGGACAGCGGATGCGGGCCTCGGCAGGATTTGTATGGTTTGCTAAGGCCTTGTTGAATTGCGCAGCGGCCTGTTGCGCTGCCCCGTTTAGCTCTTCAACCTGCTCACTGCTCAGCAGGCTGGCAAGATAGGCCGCTTCAATGGCGGAGACGTCAAAGAGGGCATGGCAGCAGTCAGCGCACCCAGGGCCGCATTTTACCTCAGCCGGGAACTGGTTGCGGATTTGCGTCACGGCCTGGTCGACAACGCTGTAAAGATGGAGGAGTTTGCTGAACATAAAAAACAGGGAAGGGGTAAGAGTTTGACCGTCAAGTACAGCAAAGATAGCCCGTTTGCCGGGCCTGTCAATGTTTTTGTCCGGCAGGAGGTGATCCATGGAAAATGTACATATTGTCTGCCCGGTTTGTCATAAGACCAGCCGGGTGCCGGCAGGGAAATTGACGGCCGACCCCAAATGCGGCCATTGTCAGCACCCTTTGTTTAAGGGCGAGCCGGTGAGCGTTACTTTTGATGAGTTTGAAAAACATGTCTATCGCAGCCATATTCCGGTCCTGATTGATTTCTGGGCCTCCTGGTGCGGGCCCTGCAAGATGATGGGGCCTGCCTTGGCAGAAGCTGCCAAGGTGCTTGAGCCCCAGGTTCGCCTCTTAAAACTGTGCACCGAAGATGAGCCCATTCAGGCCCGGCGCTGGAATATTCGCACCATCCCCACCTTGGTTCTGGTCAACAACGGTAAAGAGGTGGCCAGACAACCCGGGGCCATGGCCAGAGATGCCATTATCAGCTGGGTTCGCCAGCATATCTAGGTGATGGGTACGTTTGCACAATGCTTATTTTGAAATGTGCAGCCTGCAAGAAGAAGCTGTGGCGCTACGATAAAATCGGTCAGGGTGAGCTTGTGCGCTGCCACAAGGTCAGGATCGATAAGGTCTATGGTTTTGAAGAAAGCGGCAGCAAGATTTGTTGCCGCTGTGGGCGCGAGGTGGGAATCGACAAGGGCAGCTATTATCAGATGATCAGCAAGTCTTTTACCGCCTCAGGCTCCAAACGCAACAGCGCCGAGAAAAACAAGCGGCACCGCTAAGGGTCAGGGCCAGCCATTGACCTCGCTGTCGATCATTCCAACTTGAAGCCCACCACAAACTCTTTAGCAAGGGTGATACTGCCGAAGGGTTCATACTGGTAATCTGTGATGGAAATTCTCCAGAGATATTCATCCATCCCCAAACGTTTTATGACGCCAAGATAGTGGAGACGATAGCCCTGTTTGAGCTTGGCGTCATACTGCCTGGTAAATGATTCAAAGCTGAAATCAGCCATCATCTCCCTAAATGCCCGGTTGCCCTTTTCGACAAATTTATGGGCATTGTCTTCGACAAGGGCCGGGAGTTGCCGATTCATCAATTCTTCAGCTGGGCTCGCATCCTTTGCGGCCCATACCGGGCTGTGACAACAAGAAAGAAGAGGATGCTCACGACTGCTATCTGCTTGGTCTTGTGCATAGCTGTGTGGGGTTGAATTTGCGTCGTGAAGATATCGTCAGGTGAGGTCGCGAAAGTCTCGGCGCACCTTTCTGTTTTTCTTGCGGAAGCCGCTACCATCCCCATAGTCAAAAAAATTCTTATACCGGCTGTGCATTGACTTGGATGGCTTGGCATGTTTGATGGGGCACCAGTATTGTTCGGTGCGCGCCGCGATCTCCTGGATATAGGCGATGAGACCATTGAAATAACTGCAGTAATAGCAGTTTATCTTCTCAATCCAGTTGAGATAGCTTAGGTAGTGACGGTCAATGACAATGTAGTCTTCCCGTTTGACCTTGGGGATGGCGTAGACCGGAAAGCAGATAAACTGAAAGACGGTGACAAAGAGATCCAGAACCAAGGCGGGCGGCAGGCAGGCCCAGATGAAGGGCGTTGTGATGATGTTGAGGAGCGGCGCGTCTTTCAGGTAGTAACGCACCCTTTTGGCAAGCCGCCTGTTTTGTCTTTTGATCTCCTGCTCGAAATAGACCTTTTTGTTTTTTATCTCGTAGCGATATTCCTGCTGCTTCTTCTGCAACTCGGCCATGATCTCCCGTTCAAGCTTATTGATCTTGGCGAGCAGTTCCTGTAGACGATCGTCCATGCTTTCTCCTGAATAACAATGTGAAGGATTAACGCCTGGCAAGGTCTGTGGCCGGCGATGTTTTCGAGCGTCACGGTCTTCCCAGGCCGATCTCAAGTAGGACAATCATGGCCACGGTGATCATGGCAATGAGCAGGGTCCGGATAGCCATCCACAACCAGAAACGGTTGCTGATCCGGCCAAGAAAGACGCCCAGGAAAAAGATGAGAACCAGGGCAGTGCTGATGGCCACGCTGAAAGGGGAGAATGGAAATAGCACCAGATCGCGCTCCACCAGCCAGAGGGGAGCGATGATCAGTAAGGAGATGACAAAGGGTGAAAGGCCGTTGACCAGGGCGACCAGGACGGGGATGGCGCGGCTGGCCGCACCATAATGGGTCCCTTCGAGGTCGATGAGCAGCGCTCCCTCCAGTTCGTGGAGTTCTTTTGTGCGTTCAGCCGTCTCGCTGAGATAGGCGCTACTGAGGCCGCTGACCAACAGTGCCACTGCCGCCCCTAGACAGCCGTTGATGGCAATGGACAGGTCGATCGTGTCAGCGCTCATCTGAAAACCGACCATCAGACCGAGCATGGTGAGGGCCCCGTCAAAACCATTGGTGATCAGGTAACGGCGGGCAATGCTGCGGGCCTGGTTGAGGTGGAGTGCCAGGCCGCTATTGTTGGCAAAGAGCATGGGCGGGGTCGGTTATCCTGGTTGCGAGAGGCAAGAGTAGTGAGCGGCGGCAAAAAAAGGTGGCCACGATCTAAGGGGCCGGACTGCCGTCCACATCCACCTCGTCAATACTATGGATAGAGGCGCCCTGTTTTCGGATGCCGTCGCTTAAGATATCAAACTGCAGATCACTGCCCTCCACCTCGAGCATGATATTTTCGGTTTTCTTGTCCACCGCTGTGACGGTGAGCTTGAATCGTGCGTCTTCGGTCAGGTCAGCCAGGTAACAGGCAAACTCTACAGCGTTTGGCTGGTGGGGCTTGAGGATATCCAGAACTAATCGACGTATTTTGGCCATGGCTCCTGGTGGTGCAAAGATTACGCTGCAAGAGCAGCGGGGAGTTGCCAGCCGCTCATGTCTCGCTAAATGCTATCATACTTGAGTGATCAGTGACAATCATTCCCCTCTGTTTTTTATTACATCCTGTTTGCCTCGCCATTTGGCAAGAAGAACAAAGTAATAGATCACCAGGTTGACGGCTACGACCATGATTCCGAGAAATATCTGGCCCTGCCTGGTCAGGCCGGGCGGGTAGACCAGGGGCATGATGTAATGAGCGATGAATCCTTGCTGGGCAGCCATCTGGCCGGCGGCCTGGCGAAAATGGGCCTCCAGGGGGGTGAGGGGGCAGGTCCAGCCCTGGATCTCAACCATGGCGCCCCACAGGGCGGCGGGCAGATGGAGGCAGGCCAGCCTGGGCCAGCGCAGGACCAGGAGGCCGCCGCCGCCGACAAAGACAATATAGAGGAGGTGGAGGATGACCACCAGGTCGCCGGCAAGTTGAGGAGATAGGCTTCGTGTCATTTCAGGAGGAGCTGTTGGGCAGATCATGGCCCTGGTAGAGGGCGGCGATCTCGCGGCGGAATCGTTTTTCAATCTCCTGACGCCGCAGTTTGAGCAGTGAGGTGACCAGGCCATCTTTCAGGCTCCAGGACGTGCGGCACAGGTGCACGGTCCGCACCTGAGCATAGGAGGGGAAACCGCTGAGCAGGGTGGTGATCCTGTGGAGAACCAGGTCGGTGATCTGTGGTGCGCTGAGGAGGGCTGGGTCGTCTGGATCATGGCCGAGGGTAAGGCAGAGCTCCTGCCAGGCCGTGCGCTCCAGAACAATGAGGGCCGCAAGATAGGGCCTGGCTTCGCCGATGACCATGGCCTGGTAAAAAAGAGGGTCCTCGCTGATGGCGGCCTCCAAGTCGGCCGGCGCCACCTTTTCACCGGTGGAGGTGACGATGATCTCTTTCAGTCGACCGCGGATGAAGAGGCGCTGATCGGCATCGATCTCCACCACATCACCGGTGGCCAGCCAGCCCTCCCCATCAACCGCGGCGGTAAAATCAGCAGGCCGCTGCCAGTAACCGATCATGACACTGGCACTGCGGATCAGGAGTTCGTTGTCTTTGCCCAGCTTGACCTCCACTCCGGGCAGGGGGCGGCCCACTGAGGCTGGCAGGTTGTCGGTGAGGGTGTTGGCGCTGACCACCGGTGCGCTTTCGGTGAGGCCATAGCCCTGGAGCAGGGGCAGGCCCAGGCCGATAAAGAGGCGACCCACCTTGTCGTTCAGGGGGGCACCGCCGGTGACGGCCAGACGCAGCCGGCCGCCGAGGCGGTCGAGAATCTGTTCGGCTACCAACTTATGGAGCAGGGGCCAGCGCAGACGGTCCAGGAGATCGCCGGGGTCGCCCTCCTGGGCCGCTTCAAAGAGATGCCAGCCCGTGGCCACCGCCATCCTGAAGAGGAGACGAGCCATTGCCCCTTTGCTTTTCAGGCCGTCGTGAATGCGGCCATAAATCCGTTCATAGATGCGGGGCACCGAGATGAGTACCGTTGGTCGTATCGTCAGCAGGTCCTCGGCCAGGTCCTTGATGGAACGGCAGAACGCGATTTGGGCCCCGGCCATCATGGGCACGTAATAGCCCACCGTCCGCTCAAAGCTGTGGGACAGGGGCAGGAAAGAGAGAAAGATGTCATCATTATACGCCGGCACCACCTGTTGGACCATCTCAGCATTGGCCAGGATATTATAATGGGAGAGCATCACCCCCTTGGGCGGGCCAGTGGTGCCGGAGGTGTAGATGATGGAGGCCAGCTCGTGGGGGTCGGTGGCCCTGTTGCTGAGGGCTGGGGCTTTGGCCGGTAGCCAGCTGGCAAGCGGCCGGACCTGGGGGCTGCCGCCGCTGTCCTCGGCGCCACAGCCCCTGACACAGACGATGAGGCGCAGATTGGCCAGGTTGTCTTTAAAGGGCTGGAGGGCCAGCCATTGCTGGTGGTCTGCCACCAGCAGAACCTTGGCCCCTGAATCTTGAAGGATAAAGGCGATATTCTCGGGGCTGTCCAGGTGATAGAGGGGGACGGTCACCAGGCGCAGGGAGAGGGCGGCCTGCTCACAGCAGACCCATTCGACGCTGTTATGCAGATAAAGAGCGATCCGCTCACCCTGATCAATGTTTGCACCCTGCAGAGCCAGCTGCCAGCAGGATATTTTTACGGCCATCTCTTCCCAACTTAAGGTCTGCCAGTTCTGCTTCTCATACTGCTGATAGGCCGGGGCCCGGGGGGTCTGCTGCCAGCGGCAGAGAAAAAGGCCGGGCAGGGTAGCCGCCTCGGCGGCGCTGATAAAGACGGGCGCATCACTTTGTATGGTGAGTTCATCTCTGCTTTCCATCATCGTTCTCCATTTTCATGGCGGGGGCCACGGAGGGGTGGGCGGGTGCCGGCCAGGTCCGGTTCGCCGCAGTGGCGGAGGATCTCTGCCCGGGCTTGGTCGCGGAGAGTGACAGCGGCCTGCCAGTCATGGCCGGGGGGCTCAAGGGCCTGGCTGATGGTCACGGTGATTCGGCCGCGGCGCGGCAACCAGGAGCCTGACGGCATCTTCTCTCTGGTGCCCCTGATGGTCACCGGTACGACAGGCAGGCCTGCTTGGGCCGCAGTGACAAAGGCCCCCATGTGAAAGGGCAGCAGGCCGGGCAGGCGCTGCAGGGTGCCCTCGGCAAAAAAAAGCAGGGATTTGCCACGACTGCCGTTTTGGACGATGCGGCGGGTGGCAGACACCCCCTGTTCCACGTCACTGCGTTCAACAAATTCCACCGCCAGGCGCGACATGAAGATCCGAAACAGCAAACGTTCCTGCAATTCGGCCTTGGCCACAAAGCTGAAATTTACCGGCAGGGCGGCGGCCAGGACCAGGGCGTCGAGATAACTCAAGTGGTTGGCCACCAGCACCACCGGCCGCTGCCGGCTCAGCTGGTCGCTGCCCTTGACGGTGAGGGCTGTCAGGGTGAGTCTGGCCAGAAGCCGCATGGTGCCGCGCAGCACAGTCCAGCGCCAGGAGGGGCGCGGCAGCAGGAAGATGAGCAGCCAGGCCGTGCCGCCCAGCAGGTAATAGAGACACCAGCAATAACCGGCATAGAGCTGCTCCCCCATCTTGTTTAAAAGCTGGCGCAGTTGGGGTATGAGGCCGGCAAGGGCCAGGCGCAAAAGTTGCCACCATACAGAGCGGCCCTTGCGGCCCAGGCGGCCCTGCTCATAGAGGTCGCGGGTGGCGGAACGGCGCAGCTTGCCGCTGGAGGTCTTGAGGATGGTGTGGGGCGGCATGAGAAGGACCTGGTCGGGCGGCAAGCCGACACGGTCAGTGACCAGGCCATTGATAGCGCTGTGTAGTTTGGCCAGGCGTTCCGGCGCCGAGTCTCTGGTCTCGGCCAGGACGATGAGGCGCTCGGTCTCGGTGGTGGCGCTGCGGCTGCCAAAAACCACCACGCAGCCCTTGCGGATGCCGCTGATCTGGCCCACCGCCTCTTCGAGCTCAGCCGGATAGATGTTGCGGCCGCCATGGATGATGATGTCCTTGGTCCTGCTTGTGATATAGAGGCGCTGGTCAGCCAGATAGGCCAGGTCACCGGAGTCAAGCCAGCTGCCGTGGAACAGCTCCTTGCTCTGCCTGCTGTTGCGGAAGTAGCCGCTGGTAGCTGACGGGCCGCGAAACTGCAGGTGTCCCTCTTGACGGGGCGGCAGCTCCTGGTCGTTGGCGTCAACAATACGGATCTCGTGGCCCGCAAGGGCCTGGCCGCAGGCCACGAAACGCAGGCCGGAATCGTCGTCGGCCCTGGCCGGGATGGCCTGGCCGCTGGTCATGAAGGGCTGGCGCTGGATGCGGTCAATGGTCGGCCTATTGGGCAGGGGGGGGAAGGCCAGGCCCACGGTTGACTCGGCCAGGCCATAGACCGGCGCCATGGCCTCTTCCTTGAAACCATAGGCCTTAAAACGGGTCGGGAAATTCTGGACTGTGGTCGGGCTCACCGGTTCAGCACCGTTAAAGGCCAGGCGCCAGGAGCTCAGATCGAGACCATCGATGTCCAGGTCGGAAATCTTGTTGAGACAGAACTCGTAACCGAAGTTGGGGGCGGCGCTCAGGGTGCCCCGATGGCGATGGATGGCCCATAGCCAGTTCTCCGGATGGACCAGAAAGGCCAGGGGCGACATGATCACCAGCTGGCAGCCGTAATAGAGACTGCCCAGCCAGGCGCCGATCAGGCCCATGTCGTGGTAGAGGGGGAGCCAGCTGACAAAGACATCCCGAGAGCTTGCCTCGATGCAGCGGCCCATGGCGCGGATATTGGCCAGCAGATTGGCATGGCTGAGAACCACACCCTTGGGGATACCGGTGCTGCCGGAGGTGTACTGCAGAAAGGCGGTGTCCTCGCCCTTGATCTCTTGGGCCTGGTAGACCGTGCCGTGCCTGGTCAGTTCCGGGACGGTGCGCGAGCCCTGCATGGCAGGGGCCTGAGCCTTAAGGAGGCGGGCCAGGGGTTGGACCTCCGGGACGGTGATGAGCAGGCTGGCCAGGGAGTTGTTGAGGATGCCGATGTGACGGCGCAGGTGTTCCTCGATCTGAGTAGGGCGGGCCGGCGGATAGAGGGGGACGGGGATGGCACCGGCCAGCAAGACACCGAAGAAGCTGAAGAAGTAATCGGGGCTGGTGGGCAGCATGAGGGCCACCCGCTGGCCCGGTTCAATGCCCTGCTGCTGGAGGCCGCAGGCCACGGCAGCTGCGCCCTGGGCCAGGGCTCCGAAAGTAATCCGGTCCCGGAGCTCACCCTCGCTATAGATGCTGAGGTGGAGGCGTTCCGGTTGTCTCTGGCCATGCCAGGCCAGGACATCCACCAGGGTGCCGGCTCCGCTGGCGGCGTCGGCTTCCTGGTCGGGATGAGCCGGAACGGCCAGGGTCGGGCCAGGGGTAGGGCCTGGGCTCCAGGCCCCTTGCAGGCAGCGCAAAAGGTCGCGGGGCGACTCCGCCATGGCCAGGACCTTCTCTGCCAGGTGGACACCAAAACGTTTCTCCAGACGTCTCAACAGTTCCACCCGGGCCAGACTGTCCAGGCCCAGGTCGCGCTCCAGGTCACTGTCGAGGGCGATGTTGAGGGCGTAGCTGCTTTGCTGATGGAGCTCGCTTACCAGCTGGCGCACCTCGGCCAGCAGCAGCTCGGCTTTGTCATCTATCCCGCAGTCTTTGCTCATGGCAGGTGTCCTTGCCGTTCTGGCAGTTTATGATAGCAGGGCATCTTCCCTGGCCATCAGCCCTTCTTGGCCTGAAAGGCAGAGATCAGGTCAAGGGGCAACGGGAAGACAATGGTGGTGGCGTTTTCGTTGGAGATGTCGTTTAGGGTCTGCAGGTAGCGAAGCTGTATGGCCTGGGGATTGGCGGAAATGATATTGGCGGCGGCCAGCAGTTTCTCCGAGGCCTGCAGCTCGCCCTCGGCATGGATCACCTTGGCTCGCCGCTCGCGCTCTGCTTCGGCCTGCTTGGCAATGGCCCGTATCATGTTTTCGTTGAGATCGACATGCTTGATCTCGACATTGGTCACCTTGATGCCCCAGGCGTCGGTTTGTTTGTCGATGATCTCCTGGAGATCGGCGTTCATCTTTTCGCGTTCGGCCAGCATCTCGTCCAGCTCATGCTGGCCGAGCACCGAGCGCAGGGTAGTCTGGGCCAGCTGGCTGGTGGCATTATAATAATCCTCCACCTGGATGATGGCCCGTTCCGGGTCCACCACCCGGAAGTAGAGGACGGCATTGACCTTCACGGTGACGTTGTCGCGGGAGATGACGTCCTGGCTGGGCACGTCCATGGTGATGACCCGCAGATCAACGCGCACCGCCTGCTGGATACCGGGGATGACGATGCGTAGGCCCGGTTTCTTGACGATCTGGAAGCGCCCCAGAAAAAAGACCACCAGCCGTTCGTATTCTGGCACGATTTTCAGGGAGAGAAAGAGCAGGGCGATGAGTATGACCAGGGGGATGATGTAGGGTGCTGTGTGTGGGGTAATCATGTCAATGGTCCTCCTTTGAAATTTCAACGTGAAGGGTGAGGCCATGCTGGCCGGTCACCCTGACCTTTTGGCCCTTGTGGATCGGGGTGGTGCTGACGGCCTGCCATGATTCGCCATGGATCCAGATCCGGCCTCTATCTGTAAAGTCTACCATGGCCTCGCCGCTGCTGCCTATCAGCCCTTCGGCGCCACTTACCAGCTGGTGACGGCTCATGGCGTAGAGCTTGGCCAGCAGGACAAGGAGGATGGCGGCAGAGCTCAGGGCGGTGGCGGCAATCAGGGCTCGGGAAATGCGCAACCCCTCCTCATTCATCAGGATGAGCGAGCCCGTGGCAAAGGCGATAAGGCCGCCGATACCCAGAGCCCCAAAGCTGGGAACAAAGGCCTCGGCAATCATGAAGGCGATGCCCAGCACGATCAGGGCCAAGCCGGCGTAATTGATGGGTAGGAGCTGGAAGGTGTAGAGGGCGAGGAGCAGGGCGATGGCCCCGGTGACGCCGGGCAGGATAAAACCGGGGTGGCTGAGCTCAAAGATGAGGCCATAGATGCCGACCAGCAGCAGGATGTAGGCGATGTTGGGATCGGTGATTACAGTGAGTAGCCTGGTGCGCCAGCTGGGATCAAAGGGCTTGATAGTCAGGTTGGCAGTGGCCAGCACCTGCTGGCCCGATTCCAGGCGCACCTGACGATTGTTGAGCTGGCGCAGCAGGTCCTGCTCATTGGCGGCCAGGATATCGATTACCCCCTCGGTCAGGGCCTCTTCTGCCGTGAGGCTGACGGCCTCGCGCACGGCCCGGGCCGCCCACTGGGCATTACGGCCATGCCGTCTGGCCAGGGCCTTGATATAGGCCTCGGCGTCATTGACCATCTTGCGTTCCAGGCTATCAGGAGAAGAGGGGGCCGGCTCCTTGTCTGCTTCTTCTGGGGGAGAGGGCTTTGTTGGCAGACCGGGAATGGTGCCGATGCGGATCGGCGTTGCCGCTCCCAGGTTGGTGGCTGGCGCCATGGCCGCCACATGGCTGGCGTAGAGGATGTAGGTGCCGGCGCTGGCGGCCCGGGAGCCGGCCGGTGCCACGTAGCAGACCACCGGTACCGGTGAGGCGAGAATCTCTTTGATGATCTGGCGCATGCTGGTGTCCAGACCGCCGGGGGTATCCATCTTCAGGATGACCAGGGCTGCCTGCTCTGCTGCGGCCTTGCTGAGACCCTCCTTGACATACTCGGCCAGGGCCGGACCAATGGCCCCTTTGATCTCAAGGCGCAGGGCGGTAGTGGCCGCCGCGGCCTGACAGAGGTGGGCAGGCCAGCAGAAGATCTGCGCGACCAGCCAGGCCACGGCCAAGGCGAGGTGCATCCCTTGTGGCCGGGGCCCTATGCGGGGATTGTGGGTGTTGATACGACACCTCCGGAATTGTTCTTTCTCTGTCCTTGAGTTTAGCATATCGGCGCTGACCAAAAACAGGAAAAGATGGCCATTGTAAATAGTATGAAAGATCAGGATGTTATGGTGAAAAGAGGGGGAAGGCTGGATTTGCCAGGGCTCACGGCAGCGATTTTTTTTTGCCTCGCTGCCCTCTGCTGATATACAGTGAGGGCAGGGAGGCAGTCATGCTGAAAGCAGATATTCAAGAGATGTTGCGTACCATTGAGGTCGAGACCCGAATGACCCGAGGGGCCACCGGTCTGGCCACCCTGCACCCTGAGGTCATGGACGCCATGGCCAAGGTGCCCCGCCATCAGTTTGTTCCTGGTTATCTCCGGCCGCACGCTTACGCTAATGGCCCTCTACCCATCGGCAGTGGCCAGACTATCTCTCAGCCCTTTATCGTCGCCCTGATGACGGATCTGCTCTGTCCGGCACCGGATGATGTGATGCTGGAGGTGGGGGCGGGCTCAGGTTATCAGGCTGCTGTGCTCTCGCGGCTTATCAGCAAGCTCTACAGCGTGGAGATTATCCCCGGCCTGGCCCGCGAGGCCGGCAAGCGTCTTCGGGATTTGGGCTATAAGAATGTCGAGGTCCGCCAGGGTGACGGCTATCATGGTTGGCCGGAACATGCCCCTTTTGACGGGATTATTGTCACGGCGGCGGCCAGCCATGTCCCCTGGCCCTTGCAGGAGCAGCTTAAACCGGGCGGCCACCTCGTTATCCCGGTGGGGCTGCCCTTTCACGCCCAGGAGCTTGTGGTGTTGGAGAAGAAGAGTGACGGTAGTTTTTTCAGCAGAGATGTCCTGTCAGTGGCTTTTGTGCCCCTGACCGGACAAGGTCAAGACAACGGGGCCGCTCGGGCCTCGTAGAAACCAATCAGACAAGGAGAAATCATGCAATTACCCCTACAGATAACCTACCGTAATATGGAATCCTCAGCAGCCGTGGAGGCGGATATCCAGAGCCGCGTCGACAAGCTGGAGGATATCAATGCCCAGATCATCAGCTGCAAGGTGGTGGTGGAGGCCCCGGCCCGCAGCCAGCAGCAGGGTGGTCTTTTCAAGGTGAGCATTGATCTCACCTGTCCGGAGGGCAAGGTGGTGGTCAATAAGGAACCGTCCGGCAAGAACAAGGCCCATGAGGATTGCTATGTGGCCCTGCGTGACGCCTTTAAGGCTGCGGCCCGCCAGTTGGAAAAATACAGCGAGCGCCGCCGGGGTGATGTCAAGAGTCACAGCGAGACTCCTTACGGCCAGATCAGCTATCTTGCCCCCATGGAGGATTACGGCATGATCAAGACGCCGGATAGCCGGGAGATTTATTTCCACCGCAATAGTGTTCATAATGCCGATTTCGATGCCCTGGGCATTGGCACCCTGGTCACCTTTAGTGAAGTGGAGGGGGAGAAGGGCGCCCAGGCCAATGTCGTCAAGATCAAGGGCTGATTGCTGCTTACTGGCAGCAGCCTTACTGGTCAAGGTAGGATTTCAGGTGCCTGAAGAGATCAGCTCTGAGGGCGGGGCTTTCATTTGCCAGCTGGTGATTGGCCCCGGCGATGAGTTGGGTATGGGCCTCTGTAAACTTACCCGTTAGGAACCTGACGTTGTAGCGCCAGTCAACAATAACATCTGCGTTGCCCTGGATGATCAGCAGAGGCTGGTTGAGCACGTCGTAGCCTTGGGCCCTCTTTTCCCAGCTATAGAGGGCGCCGAGAAAGGTCATGGGCACGACCATTTGCTGTTGGAGGGGGTCGTTCTTTGAAAAGGCGATAAACTCCGGGGCAGATGAGTTGTGGCGGTGGATGCGGGGCAGCGTGTTGGTGAAGGGCCTGCACAGAAAGTAGATGGCCTTGCTGGGCTGCCAGGGGCGGCTGTGGATGAGGGGCGCCAGGAAAATGACCTTGGTAAAAGAGGCCTGATTCCCTCCATGCAGATATTCATAGGCGATGGCGCAGCCCAGGCTATGGGCTATCAGGTGTAAAGGCTTGGGCAGATGGTCCTGGCAGAGATTAACAAAGGCGGTGAGTACCGCAGCATAGTCGGAAAAATCATTGATGGCAAAGGTCGGCCCGCCGGACAGACCGTGGCCGGGGAGATCAAAGAGGGCAACGGCCAGGCCCTGCTCCAGGCAGAAGGTAATAAGCCTGGCCATGATGCCGCTGTGATCATAGTAACCGTGCAGGAGAAATATGGTGCCCTTGGCCTGGGCAGGCACAAAGATATGACCGGCAATGGTTTTGTCCTGGACGGGAAAGGTGCCGAAGAGATGGAGGCCGTCGCCAGGATCAAGATCATAGAAATGGAAATAGCGGGCAATGGCGGCAGGCGGCGTGTAGGCGTTGGCACCTGGGTTGAGGGGGATCATTTCCGCTCGTATCCTGGCAATATCAAGGCTCCTTGTTTCCCTGTCTCCATGATCCACTGGCTTGGCCCCCTGGCATGAGGTGGTGGTGACGGCGATAAGCAGGAGAATGCTCTGCAGGAAGCTGTGTCTGGTCATAGCGTGTTACTGGCGCTTAAGGTTAGATGAAATGGCAGAGCCGGGATGACCCGTTGCGGCGGGGCCAGACCTTGGGAGATTCTATCGCGAAAGGAGGCTGAGAGGCAAATGAATGTCACAAACTCCAGCTGTCCAGACTGGACAGCCTGAGTCCGACCCCCTCCCCGTGCTGAGATGCCGCTCAGAATATCATGGTGCCCACAGCGAGACAAAAAGGATCATCACTACGTGCAGTCATGGCCGTTACCGCTCCCTTTCATATGCTTGTGCTTCTGGTGGCCCTGGTCTATGGCGTCATGCTGCTCTTTGTCTTCCTCTATCAGAACCACCTCCTCTTTCTGCCCAATCTCCCCAGCCGCCAGGTGGAGACGACACCGGCTGAGGTGGGGCTGGCCTATGAGCCGGTGACCCTGACCACCAGTGATCACATCGAGCTCGATGCCTGGTTCCTGCCGGCGGCCGCGGCCCGCGGGGTCATTCTTTTTTGCCATGGTAATGCCGGCAATATCTCCCACCGCCTCGATTCGCTGCTGATCTTTCATAGGCTGGGGTTCAGCACCTTGATCTTTGATTATCGAGGGTATGGCCGCAGTCAGGGTACACCAACAGAGGCCGGAACCTATGCTGATGCCGAGGCCGCCTGGCAATATCTGGTTGAGGAACGCCATATTGATCCCGGTCGGATTGTCCTCTTTGGCCGTTCTTTAGGGGCGGCGGTGGCGGCGCAATTGGCCACGGTTCACCGACCAGGGGCCCTGATCATTGAGTCGTGCTTTACCTCGGTGCCGGACATGGCAGCCCAGCTCTATCCCCTGCTGCCGGCTCGATTGCTGAGCCGCCTGAACTATAATGTGCTTGATTATGTGCAGCAGGTCTCCTGTCCCCTCCTTGTGGTGCACAGTCCAGACGATGAGATTATCCCCTTCAACCATGGTGAAAGGATATTTGCTGCGGCGCGGTCAGCCAAAATGTTTTTGGAGCTCAAGGGCGGTCATAACGAGGGTTTTTTCGTTACAGGAGAGGCCTACGTTAAGGGGCTTGCTGATTTTCTGGAGGGTTTCACGTCTGTCCACTGACCGATGTCGGAGGCAGGTAAAGAGTGTTGCCTGGAGGCCCATGGGCAAGGAGAGAAAACATGATTAGACTTCCCGCTCCGGTACTGGAGGGTTCGATTTCTATCGAAGCCAGCCTGCTAGGTCGGGTTTCCACCCGAAACTATGAGGTGGAATCCTTGAGCCTGACCCAACTCTCCCAGCTTCTCTGGGCGGCCCAGGGTGTCACCCGGGCCAGCGGCCAACGCACTGCACCCTCGGCCGGCGCCCTCTATCCGCTGGAGGTCTATGTCGCTTGCGGCCATGTCCAAGGCCTGGAGGTTGGCCTCTACCACTATCAGCCCCACGGTCATTCTCTTGGGCTTGTGGTCAATACTGATCTCCGCCAAGAGCTGGCCAGCGCCGCCCTGGGCCAGGGCTCCATCGCCCAGGCGGCTGTCAACCTGGTCCTGACCGCTGTTTATGAGCGGACAGCGGCCAAGTATGGTTCCCGGGCCAGTCGGTACGTCCATATGGAGATTGGCCACGTGGCCCAGAATATCTATCTGCAGGCTGTCAGCCTGGGGTTGGGCACTGTTGTGGTAGGGGCCTTTGACGATGACAGGGTGCAGCATCTCCTCAAGCTCCAAGAGGAAATGCCCCTGGCCATTATGCCGGTGGGCAGGCTGCCGGTGAGTGGCCATAAAATGCAGAGGGAGAGATGAAGGCGCTTATTATCAGTGGTCACAACTTTGAGGATTCGGAGCTGCTGGTTCCCTATTATCGTTTTCTGGAAGAGGGCATAGAGGTCCAAATCGCCTCCAGCCAGGCCGGGGTTATGCGGGGTAAGCATGGTTATGAGGTGGAGGCCATGGCCCTGGCCGCAGTTGATGGCAAGGAGTATGATCTGATGATCCTGCCGGGGGGCAAGGCACCTGCCGTGCTCAGAAGAGACGAGGTGGTCCTGAATCTTGTTCGCTATTTTGTGACGGCCGGCAAAACAGTGGCCGCCATCTGTCATGGTCCCCTGATCCTGGTGGCGGCCGGGGTGCTGGCCAAGAAAACGGCCACCTGTCATTGCGCCGTGGCCAAGGAACTGCAGAGGGCTGGAGCCCACTATCTGGACCAGAGTGTGGTGGTGGATGGCAATCTGATCACCGCCAGGATGCCAAGCGATCTCCCTGGTTTTATGCGGGAGATCATCCGGAGGTGTCAAGGATGACTCTGCTTGACCACAAGAAGCTGGCGGTCATTCATATTGTCAAGCGGGAACTCAACCTTGACGATCAGGAGTACCGGGACCTGCTGGAGCAGGCAGCCGGTGTGCGCTCGGCCCGGGAGCTGGATGAAGACGGCTTTCGGCGTTTGATGCGTTCCTTTGCCCGCAGCAGACATTATCAGGTCAATCAGGGCGGGCTGACCCTCCGGCAGAAGCTCTTTATTGACCATCTGGTGGCCGAGCTTGGCTGGGACCACAAGCACCTGCGCAATTTCCTCAATAAGTATTACAAGAGGTTCACGGTTGATGCCCTGAGCCGGAAAGAGGCAAGCAAGGTGATCGTTGCCCTGCAGCATATCCTGAGTTCAAATCCGCCAAAAGCGTAAGGCTGGAGGGGTTTTACGATTTGTAACGCTTCTCCTTGACCTGCTGGCCCAAGGCCACTTTGGCCAGGCTGGTCATTTCATCGGCCAGAAGGTCCAGGATGTCATCAACGGTGAGGATGCCCACCAGGCTTCCAGAGTCGCTCACCACCACCAGGCGGCGAATAGCCTTGCCCTGCATGTGCTTTAAAGCGTCCCAGAGGCCGATAGATTCTTGGCAGGTGACGAGTTCATAACTCATGACATCGCTCACCGTCACAGCGTCCAGATCCACCTCCTTGGCCAGTAACTCGATGACCAGGTCGCGGTCGGTGATGATGCCCACCGGCACCCTGGCCTCGCCCTTGTTCTGGACAATGACCACATCGCCGACATGGTACTCGCGCATCAATTTGGCGATGGTAACGATATCACTCTCCGGGCTGGCAATGACCACCTGACGATTACAGAATTCTCCCACTGGCATGATGATCTCCTGTTGTCCTGCTGGTGAATGAAAAGGGGGACGGCTCAAGTTTTAGTAGTATCCCATTTCAGCACAGCGCTCTCGGCAATGTCAAGAGAATGATCCACAGAGAAACCGGGCGGTCTATCTTGGCAGAGAGTGGCCGGAATCACCTTTGTCCGAACAAGGCTTTGTGCTACGATAATGGGAGGAGCACGGTTTATCTGGTCATCAACCTCTGTCAGGGATGCCGGTGAGGATTTCCATGATTTCTGGATCAAGGTTTTACATGTCTTACCATGTTGCTGCCCTTATCTGGCGGTTTGGCATTTTTTCGAGCCTCTGGCTCATTTTCTGCGGCGGCAAGCTGGACAGTTTGCTCGTTGGTCTGCCTGTCATCAGTGCTGCCACTTGGCTCCATCTGTGCCTTGCTGAGGATAAGGCGCCAAGAATTCGGCCCCTCATGCTGGTTCGTTTTATGCCCTTTTTTGGGCTGAGATCCCTGGCCAGTGCTGTTGACGTCATGATGCGGGTTTGTCACCCCCGCCTCCTCATTAATCCCGGCCTCATTGAATATCCGCTCACCATCGACCATGAGAGCGGCCGTGTCCTGCTGGCAAACTGCATCACCCTTTTGCCGGGGACCATTTCGGCCCGCCTTACGCAGGACGTCATTATCGTTCACACCCTGGATAAGGGGCTGCCGGTGCTGGCCATTATTGGCGACCTGGAGGCGCGGATCAGCAAGCTCTACGCGCCGAGGTCGGCCAATATGGGGGGGCTATCGTGACCACACTCTATGTTGGCCTGGCCCTTGTTCTGCTTTTCTCTGTGATTGTCGGCCTGCTCCGCATTATGTGGGGGCCTACGGCTGCCGATCGCATGATGGCGGCCCAGCTCTTCGGCACCTGTGGCGTGGCAATCCTCTTGCTTCTTTCCAAAGGGCTGGGGCAGTTGATTGTTGAAGATGTAGCCTTGGTCTTTGCCCTTTTGTCGGCCCTTGCCACCGTTGCCTTTGTTCGGCGGACGTGGACTAAAGAAGGACCACGTCAGACCAAGAGGCTTGATCATGATTGATATTGTCGGCACATTTTTTGTTATCCTCGGCATTCCTTTTTTTCTGTCCGGAACCATTGGCCTCTTGCGGCTGCCGGACATCTATACCCGTTTGCATGCCTTGACCAAGGCTGATAATGTCGGCCTTGGCTTCATCATCCTGGGCCTTGCCATCCAGGCCACGAGCTGGTTTGAGGTTGCCAAGCTTTTTCTTATCTGGTTTCTGGTCCTGCTGGCCAGCGCTACCTCCTGTCATCTGGTTGCCGATGCAGCCCTGAGGCACAATATCAAGCCCTGGACAAAGGAGAGAGCATGATTGTCAGCGCCTTTGATCTTGTGCTTTGTCTCACCCTGGTTTGGTTAGCCTGGCATGTTCTTGTCAGCCCCGACCTGTTCAGGGCGGTGGTACTTTTTATCTCTTTTGGCCTGCTTATGGCCCTGGCCTGGGTGCGCCTGCTGGCCCCGGATGTGGCCTTGGCGGAAGCAGCCATTGGTTCCGGGCTCACCGGCGCTTTGTTTCTCTCGGCCTTGCGACGGTTGACCCCTGGCAGGCGGGGGGAGCGAAGGGTTGATCGTAAGGAGGGTGGCGATGATGAGGGCTTGTGAATCCACGGGGCACAGATGTGGCCGAAGGCTGGGTTCACTGCTGAGTCTGGTCATGTTGGCGATGCTGTTTGCTGCCCTGGCCTGGGGGTGTCTGACCGGAGGAGCGCCGTCGTCTGGCCTTGGGCAATCGGTGGATGCCGCTCTGCACGACAGCGGCGTGGAAAGCAGAGTCACTGCCGTGCTCTTGAATTATCGGGCCTACGATACCTTGCTGGAATGTTTTGTCCTGTTTCTGGGAGTGGTGGTGGTCTGGTCGCTGCGACCTTATCGCCCTCAGCACCCTGATCCACCCATTGGGTCTATTTTAGCCTCCCTGGTACGTTTTCTTATCCCTCTCATGGTGCTGGTCGGCGGTTATTTACTGTGGGCCGGCAGCAATCAAGCAGGAGGGGCCTTTCAGGCCGGGGCCATTCTCGGCGGCGCTGGTGTTTTATTGCTGCTTGCCTCGTCACCCCTGTTGCATGTCTTACCCAAGGTATTACTGCCAGGCGCTATCTGTCTGGGGCCGCTTTTTTTCTTGGTGGTGGCGGTGGGAGCAATGGTTTTGGGCGGGGTGTTTCTTGGATATCGGCGCGAGACTGCGGCCATTGTCATCGTTGTGCTTGAGGCGGTGGCCGCGGGGGCCATCGGTCTCTCTCTTGCCGCTCTTTTTCGCGGCAGTCGTCCGGAAGAGACATCATCAGCCCAAGCCAGAACGGACGCTCTGACTCAGGAAGAGGGCCAAGAGTAATGATCTTTTCTCCTGGCCATGTTTACGGTCTCACCGGGCTCTTGCTTTTTATTGTCGGCCTGGCCGGGCTTATCTTATGCGCGCAACTGCTGCGGAAGATTCTGGCGGTCAATATCATGGCGAGCGGCGTCTTTCTTTTTTTGGTTACCATTGCCCACGGCAACGGCGTACTCATTGATCCGGTACCCCATGCCATGGTCTTGACCGGCATCGTGGTGTCGGTGAGCAGTACAGCCGTTGCCCTGGCTCTGGCCGGCCGTGTTCAGGATATGGCGCATTGCCGTGACCTCCTGAAGAAAAAAGCAAGGGGTGAGGGATGATACGCCTGCTCCTGCAGGGGGATTGTTGGCTTATTTTGCCAGTTATTTTGCCGTTGCTAGGCGCCCTGCTTTCTTTTTTGCTGAAAAAGCAGCCTCGGCTGCCGGGAGTGCTTGGCGCCTTGGTTACCTTTTTTGCCAGCGCCGCCTTGGCATGGAAACTGGTGAGCCACGGGGGCGGGCGTTATTATCTTGGCGGCTGGCAACCCCCCCTGGGGATATCCCTGCGGGCCGATGGTCCCGCGGTACTCATGGTGTTGATGACAGCGGTCACCGGTCTTGCTGTCAGTGTCTATGCCGGGGGCTATTTCCAGAGCCGGATAAACAAGAGGGGTGAGGAACAGCGCCATCTTGCCCAGGAACGTTCTTTTTGGCCGCTCTGGCTTTTACTGTGGGCTGCTTTAAACGGCATGTTCTTGAGCGCTGACATCTTCAATATGTATGTCACCTTGGAGCTTGTAGCCCTAAGCAGCGTTGGGCTCACGGCACTCTCAGGTAAGCCGGCATCCCAAGTTGCCGCCATGCGTTATCTGCTTGTCAGTCTCCTTGGTTCCTTGAGTTTCTTGCTTGGGGTTGCCTTTCTGTACAAGGTCCATGGAAGTCTTGATTTGCTTGCTATTGGTGCTGCCCTTTCCTTGGCACCTGCGGTTGTGATGGCAATGGTTTTGATCAGTGTTGGGTTGATGCTGAAAACTGCCCTTTTCCCCTTTCATTTCTGGCTGCCGCCGGCGCACGCCAATGCTCTGGCCCCGGTGAGCGCAATCTTATCTGGGCTTGTTATCAATGGTGCCTGGTATTTGTTTTTTCGTTTCTGGCAGGGGGTTCTTCCCCTGGTCGGAGAAGGCGCCGCAACACTTTTGGCTGTTCTTGGTGGGGTGGCCATTGTCTGGGGGGCTTATCAGGCCTTCTGTCAGCAGCGGCTGAAAATGCTGGTGGCCTACTCCACCGTGGCCCAGATCGGTTATCTTTTTATTATTTTTCCCCTCATGGAGATGGGTCCAGAGCAGGGGGCCGCTGCCGTATTTTATTTTGTCATTTCCCATAGCTGCGCCAAGGCTGCCATGTTTCTGGCGGCAGGCACCCTTTTTCTACAGGTTGGCCATGATCGAATTTCTGATCTTGACGGGGTCAGACAAGTGTTGCCCAAAACCACGTTTGCCTTTGCCCTGGGCGGCCTGAGCTTGATGGGGTTGCCGCCCACCGGTGGTTTTATTGCCAAATATATGTATCTGAGCCAGGCCGTTAGCCAGGAAAGGTGGTGGTTGGTGGCGGTGATTGTCGCAGGGAGCTGTTTGGCAGCCGTTTATATCTGCCGCGCCGTGGCGCATATTCTCAGTCCCAGGCTGGTGGCCGTGGCCGGGCCGGTGGTTGTCGCAGCCAGTATGGAGTGGAGCGCCCTGGCTCTGGCCTTGGTGGCCATGTTGCTTGGTTTTGTTGGCCCTCTGGTTCTGCACCTTATTGAGGTGGCAGGATGATCTGGCACGACTGGCTGCTGGTCATGATTCTTCTAAGTTCCCTGGGGCCGGGGCTTATTATATTCAGTCTTGCCGAGTCGAGCCGGGCATCACGAACGACTTTAAACATTTTTGGTGCGGTAACCAAAATGGTCCTGGTTCTGGTTATGATTCTCGGGATTTACCGGGGGCATAGTTTCGCCGTTCATTTTACCATTCTGCCCGGTCTTGAACTTGTACTGCGGGCCGACCCTCTGTCTGCGCTCTTTGTCACGCTGTCGAGTATTCTCTGGCTCTTTACCACCTTGTACGCCATCGCCTATCTTGAAGATTCACCAAATCGCAGCCATTTTTTTGGGTATTTCAGTCTCTGCGTCACGGTTACCATTGGTATTGCCTTGGCCGGCAACCTGCTGACCTTCCTTTTCTTTTTCGAGATGCTCACCCTGAGCACCTATCCCTTGGTGGTGCATCGTGGCACCGCAGAGGCCATGGCGGCCGGCAAGGTTTATCTGGTGTATACCCTGGCTGGAGGAATTCTGCTTTTCATAGGGGTGGTGTGGCTCCATGCCATGGCGGGCCCGGTTGATTTCAGCAGGCCCGGACTGCTCACCCCCCTTGTTGCCGGCCATGGCACAACCCTCAAAATAATTTTCTATCTGCTTCTTGCCGGAGTGGGGGTGAAGGCGGCCCTTTTTCCCCTGCATGGTTGGTTGCCGCGGGCTATGGTGGCTCCGGCGCCGGTGAGCGCTCTGCTCCATGCTGTGGCCGTGGTCAAGGCCGGGGCCTTTGGCATTATCCGTATCGTGCTTGATGTGTATGGCCTGGATACAGCCAGGACATTGGGTCTGCTTCTGCCCCTTATGCTCTTATCCAGTATCACCATTATGTATGGTTCTGTTCGTGCGCTCAGCCAGGACAATCTCAAGCGGCGGCTGGCCTTTTCCACGGTAAGTCAGGTGTCCTATATCGCTTTAGGGATCAGTATCGGCAGCCCTTTGGCCATTATGGGGGGCATGGTTCATCTTGTGCATCAGGGATTGATGAAGATAACCCTGTTTTTTTGTGCGGGGAATATTGCTGAAACCCTGGGTATCCATGATATCAGCAGGATGAACGGGGTGGGACGCCGGCTGCCGGTGACCATGGCGGCTTTTACCCTGGCGGCCATGGGCATGATTGGCCTGCCGCCCATGGCTGGATTTGTCAGTAAATGGTATTTGGGCCTGGGTGCCCTTGCCCAGGGCCAGGGTTGGATTGTCTGGGTGTTGGTGCTTTCCAGCCTGCTCAATGGGGCGTATTTCCTGCCGATACTTTATGGCGCCTGGTTTAAGGAGCAGGAGGGAGAGTGGCCCGCAGATTCCGGCACAGTCGGCTCTCTGGAGAGTCACTGGATGCTCATTGTTCCGCCGGTGATCACCGCGGTTGTGTCTTTGCTCGTGGGCTTGCTGGCAAATAGCAGCTTGAGTCCTTTGGCCTGGGTTCGTTTTATTGTGCGCACGGGGTACGGCCTATGATGAGCCACATCGTGCTGAATGAACAGCTACAGCTTCTCCTGCTTTCCCTGGTGCCGGGCTTGCCCCTGGTTATGTCCTGTGCTCTTCTCGTCAAGCCCTTGCAAGGGATCGGAATGAGATTGGCGCCCTGGTCAGCCTTGCCTGCCCTTGGCGCCGCCCTGCTTCTTGATCCGGGCATCAATCTTGAGGTGACCTGGTTTTTCATGGGTGGGCGGATGGGTGTTGACCTCCTCGGGCAGCGTTTCTTGTTGCTGGCCGCCCTGGTCTGGATGCTTTCGGCGTTTTTCGGGCGCAGTTATCTGCGGAGCGATCCCCGACGCACTTCTTTCTTCTTTTTTTATCTGATCAGCATGGCCTTTAATTTCGGATTAATATTGGCCCAGGACATGCTGGGCTTTTATCTCTTTTTCGGACTCATGAGTTTCAGCGCCTATGGTCTTATCGTTCACACACAAAGCCGGGAGGCGCGCCAGGCCGGGAAAATTTATATTGTCCTGGTGATGGTGGGCGAGGTTCTTCTTTTTTCCGGGATGCTCCTGATGGCCAGTCGTCTCCCTGATCTGGAACTGACAACCATTGCTGCAACCAGTCCGGAGTGTGTGAGTCTGATCTTGCTTTTTCTGGGCTTTGCAATCAAGGCCGGGGCTCTGCCAATGCATGTCTGGTTACCCTTGGCCCATCCTGTAGCCCCGGTGCCGGCCAGTGCTGTCTTAAGCGGCGTCATGATCAAAGCCGGCCTTCTGGGCTGGTTGCGGTTTTTGCCTGTTGGGCCGGAAATGGCCCAGTCTGGGTGGGGGACAATTTTTGTGGTGATGGGCATTTTGGCCGCTTTTTACGGCGTTTTGATTGGCCTCATGCAACAGGAGGCCAAAACTGTTTTGGCCTATTCGAGCATCAGTCAGATGGGGATTATGACCATGCTTGTTGGCTGTGGCCTGCTGTCACCGGCATTCTGGCCACAAGTGAACAATGCGGTTAGTATCTATGCCCTCCATCATGGTCTGGCCAAGGCCGCCCTGTTTCTAGGGGTTGGGCTGGTGGTGGCAGAGGGCGGCAGGCGATCGGTTTCCTGGATGATGGGTCTTTTGCTTCTGCCTTCGCTGGCCTTGGCGGGTTTGCCTTTCTCCAGTGGGGCCATAGCGAAATTTACCGTCAAAGAAGTTGTGCACGGGCTGCCCATGCCCTGGTCTGAGGCCCTTGGACTTTTCATGCCCCTGTCCGCCCTGGCCACCATGCTCCTGCTCTGCCATTTTCTTAAGATTGTCAATGGTGCTTTCCCCCGGAAGACATCAATTTCTACGGGGATGCTGAGACCCTTACTTGTATTGCTCGCTGCCGTCGGAGGACTGCTTTGGTTTTGGCCGCAGTTACCGACATATGCTGAGCATGGAGCAGATAGAGATCTCCTTTGGCAGGGGCTGTGGCCGGTTCTCCTTGGGTGGGGAATAATGGTTGTTTTCTGGACATGGTGGCCCGCGGGTATCAAGAGCAGCACTGTCCCGGCCGGTGATCTTCTCTGGCTCGTCTATAACCCTCATGATAAGAGGGATGGCTTGTTTGGTAAGATTGACACCCAAGAGGGTAAAGGAGAAAAGGGCATTTTTCGCCGAATCGGTATGTGGATGGACGTGCTTGAAGCCGGGCGTGGGTTAGAAAAAAAGCTTATGCGCTGGGGAGTCGTGGGCGGTTGTTATCTTATGCTCTGTCTTTATCTGATCTTTGTGATTTTGAAAATATAAGAACGGGGTAAGAAGACGCCAGAGCAGGGTTCTGGTGTGTTGAAAATATAAGGGAGGTTGACATTTTTTATTTTCTTTACCTATAGTTAGATTGCTTCAGTAGAAAATTGAGGGGCGTATTTTGTTAAAAAACATACGATTACATTGAGGGCAGGGGAATGGTCAGACTAAATCTGAAACAGAAAATACTCGGTGGTTATGTTGTAATTTCACTGTTTATTATAATTGTAGGCGGGATTTCTATCCTGCAATTTACTTCACTTGGCAAAATTGTTAATTATTTGACCGATGTTGTTGCTGGTGAAGTCAGAAATGTAAACGATATTCGCTCTGAAATCCTGTCCATGCGGACATCTGTTGAGAAGTTTATATATAAAAATAAAGATAAAGATAAAGTAGAAGCTGAAAGTCATATTGATAAAGTCAACGCTTTGTTAACCGCGGCGAAATTAGAAAACAGTGATGACGAAAGCAAGGATAAGTTAGCTCTTATCGAGAGTATGTCAGTAGAATACATAGATAATTTTGCTAAGGTTTCAATTCGTATAAAGGTTCTTGCCGAGCAAAAAAATAGTCTTGTTTTAAGTGGCGAGGATGTATCCAAAAAATTATATAATTTAGTCCTTAAGAATAAAGACAACAAGGCATTGTTTGCTGTGAGCATGGACGCCCTTATTAATTTTATTGCCGCAGGTAATGATGTTAATAGCTTTCTAGACAGCTTTGGCACTACTCATCGAGATACAGCAGTTGCCGCATTGAATAAAATTCTTAATGAGTTTGCAAAGGTTAAGGACAGTGCGTTCGATGATGTTGTGATGGATATCGAAGACTATTTGGATTCTTTTGAAGGTCTTGCTGCGATTACCTTGAAAATGAACGAAGAGATCGATAACACCCTTTTGCCTCTGGCTCCCAAGATTGTTGCAATGGCAACGGAGGTTGCCAATTCAGGCTGGCAAGAGATGGCTGATTCAGGCATTAATATAAACCAGCAGGTTGCTGTTATCGGTAAAATTATTCTGACAATCGTTATTGTGTCAGTGGTTGTCGGGCTTCTTTTTGGATTCTTCTTGTCCCGAAAGATTGTTACCCAGATTTCTAAGATTGTTGACGGGTTGACCATCGGCACAGAAACAGTCACCCAGGAGTCAGCGCAAGTTTTCTCCTCCAGCCAGCAGGTCGCTGATGGTGCTCTGCAGCAATCCGCCGCCCTGGAAGAGACGTCAGCTTCCCTTGAAGAAATTTCGGCAATGACGCGCCAAAACGATCTTAACGCCACCCAGGCCAATAATTTGATGAAAGAGACGGGCCTTGTTGTTGAAAATGCCAATAAATCCATTGATGCCCTGTCCAAATCCATGCGGGAAATAGCCTCGGCCAATGAGGAAACATCAAAAATCATAAAGACCATCGATCAGATAGCCTTCCAAACCAATCTGTTGGCCCTGAATGCCGCGGTGGAAGCCGCCCGGGCCGGTGAGTCCGGCGCTGGTTTTGCAGTGGTGGCGGACGAAGTACGAAATCTTGCCAAGCGGGCTGCTGAGGCAGCCACCAGCACCACAACTTTAATCGAGGGTACGATTGTTAAGATCAGTGAAGGCGAGCATCTCATGGTGAAAGCCACCGAGGTTTTTCAGGAAGTTGCCGAAAAAACCAGAAAGGCGGGGAGCTTAGTCCATGAAATTGCTGTGGCGACAAGTGAACAGTCTTCAGGTATTGCTCAGGTCAATAGGGCTGTAACCGAGATGGATAAAGTGGTACAGCGGAACGCGGCCAATTCGGAAGAATCAGCTTCTGCGGCTGAGGAATTAACGGCCGAGGCCAGGAAAACCAAGGGCTATGTGAATGAGCTCAGTGCGCTTGTTGGCAACAGCGAGTTTGCCGAGAATACAACCATGGCGCCCGGAAAGGCCCATGGGAATAGTGCAACGAAAGCTCCTTCTGTTAAACGGCTCGCGCTTCCAGCCAAGACAATTGCCAGCAAGGAGAAAAAAGAAACATCTCCTGAAAAGAGTATCCCTTTTGATGATGATGGTTTTGAGGATTTTTAGCGTTCAGATTGAATCTGACCAATTTTTCTGAACCCAAAGGCCCAAAGACATGCTTTTCACTAGCCCCTTGGGGGGTGTAGGGAGTTTTTCTTCATGCCAGATCTCTGTGCCGCCCTTGTGTTTGACAAACAACCTGTGGCGGAATTCAACGAAGCACCTTTTATTTACCCCTGTCTTTTATGGCTATCCTTAATGCCTCTTCAATCTTTTTCACATAGTGGAAAGTGACCCCTTCTTTGACGTTTTCCCTGATCTCGGCAACATCCTTCTGGTTTAAATAGGGCAGAATAATTTCTGTGATGCCGGAGCGTACGGCTGCCAGGACCTTTTCTTTGACACCGCCCACTGGCAAGACATCACCGCGCAGGGTTATCTCCCCGGTCATGGCCACATCTTTGCAAACAGACCGGTCAGTGAAGAGTGAGGTGAGAGCAACCACCATGGCCACTCCGGCTGACGGGCCGTCTTTTGGAGTTGCGCCTTCAGGGACATGGATGTGCAGATCTTTTTTGGAAAAAATCTCTTCATCCACCTTCAGTTCCTCGGCATGGGCGCGAATATACGTCAGGGCTGCACTGGTCGATTCCTTCATGACATCGCCGAGCTTACCAGTCATGGTCATGGCGCCGGTGCCCTTCATCATGGCTGCTTCCACAAAAAGCAGGACGCCGCCCACCGGTGTCCAAGCAAGGCCAGTGGCAAGGCCTGGTCCCCAGGAGTACGTTGATGTCTCAGGGAAAAATTCAATCTGGCCCAGATAGTCAACAAGCTGATCAGGGCCGACAGTCACTTTGTCCTTGTGGCCGGTGACAATGTTCTTAGCCACCCCCCGGCAGATTGCCGCCAGTTTACGCTCCATGGTGCGAACCCCGGCCTCTCTGGTGTAGGAGCGGATAACGCCGCGGATGGCATCGTCGCTTATTGCCAGATTTTTGGAGGTGAGTCCGTGCGCCGTGAGCTGGCGTGCGAAGAGATGGTTCTTGGCAATGTGGAGTTTTTCCTCTTCAGTATAACCGGTGAGGGTGATCACCTCCATCCTGTCGCGCAGAGGCCCTGGAATGTTTTCCAGGTAGTTTGCCGTGGTAATAAACATCACCTTGGAGAGGTCAAAATTGACCTCAAGATAATGGTCGCTGAAGGTGGAGTTCTGTTCAGGATCAAGAACCTCAAGGAGTGCTGAAGAGGGGTCACCCCTGAAATCATTGCCCAGTTTGTCAATCTCGTCGAGCATGAAGAGAGGATTGTTTGAGCCGGCTTTTTTCAGGCTCTGGATGATACGGCCGGGCAGGGCGCCGACATAGGTACGGCGGTGGCCTCTGATTTCAGCCTCGTCCCGGATGCCGCCCAGGGAGAGTCTGATGAATTTGCGTCCCATGGAGCGGGCAATGGACTGCCCCAGAGATGTCTTGCCGACCCCTGGCGGGCCGGCAAAACAGAGGATGGGGCCGTGCATGTCTGACTTGAGCTTGCGTACGGCCAGAAACTCGATAATTCTTTTTTTGATGCGCTCCAGACCGTAGTGGTCCTTGTTCAGGTGTTCCTCCGCCTTGACGATATCCAGGCTGTCCCGGGTGGATTTTTTCCAGGGGAGATCGAGGATCCAGTCAAGATAGGTTCGGGAAACCGTGTACTCGGAGGAGGATGGCGAGATACGCGACAGCCGGTCGAGTTCTTTTTTGGCAACTTTAGCCACTTCTTTGGGGAGTTTGGCCTTGGCGAGGCGATCTTTGAGTTCAACAAGGTCAAGATTGTCACTGTCCTCACCCAGCTCCTTCTTTATGGCGGCCAACTGCTGGCGTAGAAAGAATTCTCGCTGTTTTGAGTCGATGTCCTGCTTGACGTTTTTCTGGATGGCGGCACTCATTTCAATGGTTTCCAGGCGCTTCGCCATTTCTTTGGTGACTTGATGGAGAAGGGCCTTGGCATCGTTGATTTCCAGGATGTGTTGCTCGCCTTCGGCAGGGAGATGGAGCTGGGAGGTGGTCAGGTAGGCAATGTGAAAGGGGTCAACGAGGGAGTCCATGGTCATGATCAGTTCAGGGGGCAGCTTGGATATCTCCACCAGCTGTTTGAACTGGTCACTGATGTTGAGGGTCAAGGCCTCAATTTCTTGATCAGTTTTGTAGGTCATCGGGATTTCAGCGACCTTGGCAACCATGTAAGGGGTTGTCTGGCTGAAATCGGTGATGGATATTTTTTTTATGCCGCTTACCAGGATCTGGTAGGAGCCGTCTTCATTCTTAATTAATTTATGGATGTAGCCGGCCACGCCGACATTATAAAGTTCCTCAGGGGTGATATGGGAAGAAGGCTCAAGTCCTTCCCTGTGGGTGACGATGGCAAAAAGTCTGTCTTTGAGAAGGGTGTCGTCAATAAGCTGCTTTGATGAGTCATCCTTTACCTGGAGGGGGAATCCCATGCCCGGGAAAAAAACAAAACCATGGAGCGGCAGTACCGGCAAGGTTGCTGGAATTGTTAGCCGGTTGGGGTCCATGTTTTTATTGTTGTCGTTTTTTTTGGGGTTTTTTTCTGGCATTCTTTGAATCCTTAAAGGTTGTGTGTGTGAGATTCTGTACCGCTTGAGGGTGTGGTTTGTATTTCTTATTCAACCTCAATCTTGATCCGGCTCTGGGCTTGAAATTTAGGCAGGGTTATAATCAGGTAGCCATTCTTGCATTTCGAAGTGGTTGCCGAGATATTGACGGTGGTTGGGAGTTTAACGGTTCGTGTAAAATCTCCATGCTCAATCTCCAGGTGATGGATGCAGGTGGTGTCTTCAAAGGAAGGGGCGGGACGTTCACCGGAAACAGTAATGGTGTTTTGCTCGGCAACTAAGGTGATTCTCTCCGGATCAACGCCCGGCAGTTCCATGTAAATGATGATTTCATTGCTGGTCTCAAACATGTCAACCGGCGGTGCCTTCATGATTGCATGATACGGGAGCATGCGGGGCACTGACATGTTACTGAGAACACGGCCGAGATGGCGCTCAAGGTCGCTGAAGGTGTATGGTTTGTTTTTTTTGAATCGATCCATCTTAAAACACCTGGCTTGGAATACCGTTGAAAAGTGAATGAAAAAGGCGAATTGATTATTTAGCTTAGTATGATCAACATAATCTTGTCATGGCTTTTTAACACGTGGCTGATGATAAAAAAATTGGAACAGACCACGAAAAAAAGTTGTCAGTAAGGCTAGTCTAACTTTGTCTTGACAAGGTAACTTTTAATCGGTAGAAAGTATTTGTTGTTATTTGGAATCTCTTGTTGGGGTTCCCGTCTCTTGTTGGGGTTGATGTGCAATGCGTTTTTTTTGCTCAGATAAAAGCTGTCCGGATAAAAAACGTGAAGATGGGGCGTGCTCCAAGATGCCCTGTCAGGAGGGGTGTATTCCCTTGAGCGAAGTGAAGGCGGGCAACTGTGTCTGTATCCGCCGCCATAATGGCTGTGGTAAGATGCGGAAGCGTCTTCTTGATCTAGGTCTGACGCCTCAGGCCTTGGTGGATGTGGTTCGGAAAGCTCCTTTTGGCGACCCTATTTTCCTTAAAGTAGGCGATTCTATTATCACCCTCAGTGAATCTGAGGCTGTTCATGTGGAAGTGGCACTTCCAGAATAAAAAAACTGTAATTTTAATTAGTTATGATTGTCATGGCGGTTATTTTTTGGGGAGCCTTGGTTGTCGGTCATTAAAAGAGAGATTGTCAGTTGCCTTTTTCTAATTAAATCCGCAATCTGCTGTTTTTTTAGTAGATATTCTCCTCGTCAAGAGGTATTTTGAAAGGCAGTAGGTGTCGTGTTATTTCTCAATGATTTCTGGATGGAGGAGTTCTGTGGATCCTTCCCGAGCCTCAAGAAGAGCAGTTTTTTTTGAAGATCCAGACCTCTCTTTTTTTATTTGTCCCTTTCCACCACTCGAATGCGCTGGTCATTCGTATGAATATCATTGTCTCGCAGCTGTTAGAGGCGTTACATCAATCCATGCTCACAAGGGATACAAATGACTGCGGTTGTTGTTGAACATGAGTTGTTTCAGGCTTGCCAGGTGATTTTTGGCGATGAGTTGCAAATTTCCCGCGAGTTCCTTGAGTATGTTCAGATGTCGGGGGTGAAAAGCGCCTACCGGAAGCTTGCCAAGGAAACCCATCCAGATCGCCTTGTCAGTGAGGGCGAGTTGGCCCAGGTTCGTGGCGCCCAACAGTTTCAAGTTATTCAGCAGGCCTATAAAAATCTCAGCATCTATCTTGATGCCAGAGAAAAGGGTTTTCGTTTTACCCTGGCCTCTTCACCGTCGTTTCGTAAGCGGCCTTCTTCTTCTGCGCACAATGGTTGGGCCACCAGGTCTGAGCGGGCTGATTTTACCCGAAAGCAGGCTGAGGCCAGGCAGAGCAAAAAGCAGGATGGCAGTACTGCTTTCCAGGGCCAGAATTATTCCGGGCATCGTCCCACCCATAAGGACACCCAGGGCACCTTGTTCACCGGCAGACTGCCGGAGAGACAGCTTCTCTTTGGCCATTTTCTCTACTACTCAGGCCTTGTGAGTTGGCAGACCATTATCAAGGCCCTGGTTTGGCAGCGTAGTAATCGTCCACGTCTTGGCGATATTGGTCGACGTTTTGGTTGGCTCACGCCGGAAGATATCATTTCTCTGTTAAAAGCTGCTGATGGCAAACCTTTTGGAGCAAGGGCCGTTGATAAAGGCTTATTGACCCATCGTCAGGTAACCACTCTCCTGACTTTTCAAAAGACGCAACAGCATCGAATCGGAGAATATTTTGTCCAGAACAGGATTTTTGAAAAGGCACGGCTGGAAGAAATCCTCAACCGCTATCATGCCCACAACTACAGGCTGAGCAAGCGGTGCCGGAAGGCCTCTTGACTTACCCTGAACCCCTCTTTTTCCTGTGAGTTATAACAACCTTCTCTATCTCCTGGTTGTCATTTCCCTATTGTCATCCCGGTCTATTTCTGGAGAGACAGTGTTGCCTGTCTGGCAGGCGGCCCTGTTTTTTGTAGGTAAATTCTGTATTTTTCATTTCATCTGTCGCCGCTTCTTTGCCGCCAGACGGGTGGCTGATGTCAAAAATTACCTGAAGGCCGAGAAACATCTCACCCTCCTGGCCCTCGCTTTTCTGGCAATTGATATCTATCTCCTTGATTGCCTTTCTTATTTTTCCTTTTTGCCATTTGCCAGGGACCTGCCCATTATTGCCAGGTTTTTAGGGTTACTCCTCTTTTTTGGTTATCTCTGCGATATCTGGATTGTTGCCTCCTCGCGGAGTGTCGCCATTTTTGGCAGGGCCACCAGAGGTCGTCACTTTGTTTTTGAAAATGTTCGTTCTAATCTCCCCATTGTCCTGCCCTGGTTTGTCATATCTCTGCTCCTTGATATTTTAAATGTGCTGCCGATTCCCGGCATCAGAAGTTTTATGGAATCAGGCTATGGTGAGACAAGCCTCCTTGTGGTGTTCTTTTTCTTTATCGCCCTGGCCTATCCCCCTCTTCTTATGAAGATATGGGCATGCCGTCCTATGGCTCAAGGCGCTGCACGAGAACATATGGTCTCTTTTTGTCGAAGACTGAATCTCCACTATCACGATATTATGATCTGGCCGCTTTTTGGCGGCCAGATGGTCACTGCCGGGGTGGTGGGCTTTGTTGCACGTTTCAGGTATATCCTGGTGACGCCAGGCCTGCTCGCCAACCTATCCGATCTTGAGATTGATGCGGTTCTCGCCCATGAGATCGGTCATGTCAAACGCTATCATATGCAGCTCTATCTTTTCGTCTTGCTAGGGTTTTCTGTTATTATAAGTCCTCTTTATACCTTGTTTCTCTACACAGCCTTCAGGGGTGACTGGCTTTACCGCTTGGCAGAAATGACGACGATTTCCGCACCAGCTCTTCTTGAGCAGCTCATTTTGCCCGGCGGCATTCTGGTGGTGCTGGTTTTGTTTCTACGCTTTGTCTTTGGCTTTTTTATGCGTAATTTTGAGCGGCAGGCAGACCTTTATGCCTTCACTACGTTTGGGGGAGGGGCGGCGATCAGTGCGGCGCTGGAGAAGGTGGCCTGGCTCAGTGGTGATATTCGTGATCTGCCCAGTTGGCATCATTTTGGGATCAGTCAACGGGTGGATTTTTTGGCTGGCTGCGATGCCAATCACGCCCTGGTGGCACAGCACCATCGCAAGGTCTATCAGGCCTTAGGATTGTATTGTCTGCTGGTTGTCAGCGCTGGTTTACTCCACATCACCCTTCCTAAAGATTTGGTGGAACAAGGCGTTACCGGCCGAGCTATCAGTAAACTGCAGGAAGAGGCGATCAGGAATCCTGCTAATTATCAGGTTTACTGGGCCTTGGGTGATATCCATTCCCGGGTCAAGGCTTACGCCCATGCCATTGCTGCCTATGAGCAGTCGTTACTGTTGGTGCCGGACAATCCCGAGGTGCTCAATAATCTGGCCTGGCTTCTGCTGACCTGTGAGGATGTAAGATTTATCGATGCCGACCGGGGACTTTTTTTGGCCAGTAAAGCGGTGCGCTTGAAATCGGCCCCTCATATCCTTGATACCCTGGCCCATGCCTATTGGCTCAAGGGTGAACAAGAGATGGCCCTGGACATAGAAAAAAGAGCCCTTGCCGCGGCGCGACCGGATCAGAAAAAGATTTACGAGGATCAGCTCAAAAAGTGGCAGGAAATGGCGGGGAAGACGTCAGGGGACGGATTGGAATTTTAATCAGGGCAGGTTGTCCGGTGCTGGAGTGCGAGGTCGGCAAGAGGTTGGCCAGCGGCAAGATGGCTGCCAATCAACCGGCCATATTCACGCGCTTCTGCGGCTTGGGTTTTGTCATGACCATAGCGGTGGTAATGGCTGCCGATAAAAGCCATCTTCTCTGGATGCTTGCCGCTCAACTTTAAAAAGACGCCCAGGGTGCGCCACGGTTCTTTGGCCGGGTGACTGAAGATCATGGTGTTGGCCACCTCGGCCCCGCATTGTGTCAGCATTCTCTGCAATCCCCAGAGATGCATTCGCCAATAACCGCGGCAGGAGATGAGGGGGATAACGGTTTGGTCTTTGAGAATACGGCGGCCGTCTCGGTCAATAAAGAAAAGCATTGGGCCACTGGGATTATACGACCAGGTGGGGCCTGCTAAAATAATCAGGTTGTACTGTTCATCACAGGCGGTGGATAGTGGTGCGATGGCAAAACGCTGTCTCAGGAAGGTGCGCAGCATCATGACCACTGTTTTAGGCACGGAACCAAAGGGGAAGCGGATAGGTGCCAGAGGTTGCAGACGTTCATGGTGGACATGACATTGAGAATCTTCCAGTCCGCTAACAAGGCCGTGCAGCAGGCCATTGGTCTGACCACTCAAGGAATAGGAGATGATAAGGATTGTCGGTGATGGTTTCATCATAAGAGTTTTTCTCACGGCTTAAATCTGGCGATATTTCATTTTATACTTTATTCAAAGAAAGAGGGGTTTGTCATCACCTCTTTTGTCCAAGAGGTGATGACGGGTACAAAGAGTTTTGGCGAGAGTAATACGTTGTCCACAGGGAAATATCATGGAAAAAAAGGATGTTATTATTATTGGCGCCGGTCTGTCCGGCCTGGCCTGTGCCCATTTTTTAAGACGTGATAGACCGGAACTCTCGGTGCTTGTGGTGGAAAAGTCCGATCACGCAGGGGGAGTCATCCGTTCCCACGCTGAACAAGGGTATCTCTGTGAGTGGGGGCCCCATGGCTTCCTTGATAATAAGGAGGAGAGCCGGGAAATTTTAGCGGATTTGCATCTCATGGATGAGGTTCAGCGCGCGCCCTTGCAGGATTTTCATCGCTATCTCTGTCGGCATGGCCGGCTCATCGCTCTGCCCCAGAAGCCCCAGGAGCTGGTCACCTCGAAACTGCTCAGCACCTGGGATAAGCTGCGTCTGCTTGGCGATCTCTGGCGAAAACCCCTTGCCGGCCACCCTACCATTGGCCAGTGGGCAGCGTACCGTTTCGGCAAGGGAGTGTTGCCCCTGATAGATGCCGCTGTCACCGGCACATTTTCCGGCGACTTCAATCGCCTGAGTATGGATGCGGTGATGCCCGGGGTGAGAAGGCTTGAGATGGAACATGGTTCCCTGCTTAAGGGGCTCAAGAAAAAGGCCAAGGGGAAAAAAGATAAAACCTTGGTTTTTTTGCCAGCCATGATCAACTTCGGCCAGGGCTTGGAGCGGTTGGTGCAGAGTATGGCAGTGGGTCATGATATCGAAACGGAATGTGTGGTTCATGGCCTCGAGAAAAGTGGCGACGGCTGGCAGCTTGCAACCAGCTCCGGCACCATGATTGCCAACCATATCATCTGTGCCCTGCCCATGAACAGCGCCTTGCCCCTTCTTGCCCCATTTGGGCCACCGGTGCAGAAGGTGCCGGAATCCTACATCTGTAATGTCAGTCTCGGCTTTGCCGATAACGGCGCCATCCCCAAGGGCTTTGGCTATCTGGCCCCGGAATGTGAAAATCGTTTTGTCATGGGCTGCATGTTCACCTCCCGGATGTTCCCGGGCCGGGCGCCGCAGGGCAAGGTGCTGCTTGAGGCCTTGGTGGGGGGGCGGCGCCATCCTGAGCGTCTGGAATTAGCGGATGCAGAGATCGTCCGCCGCGTGGTTGCCGATCTCAAAGACTTACTGGATCTGCCAGCTGAGCCGGAATTCGTCAAGGTTCTGCGCCCAAAAAGTGGTATCCCACAGATGGAGGAAGACCATCTTGATCTTCTGGCCTGGCGCGCCAAGCTGGAGCAGCGCAACCCTGGTCTTTCCCTGTGTGGTTTCGGCTGGGATGGCATCGGCATCAATGACATGACACAATCAGCCAAGTCGGCTGTGGCTGCTATCAACCAGGCGGGGCGCGTCGAGCAACGTCCTGAGGTAAAGCCAGTCTATTTCTAAGGCTTACTTTTGCAAGGCTCCCTGCTCAGTCAGGATGGATTGGGGAAGCAAAATATCCTGATTTTTTATTTGCGGTGAGCTTGCTGATGTGCCAAGTGGGTGGTATATAGCTCTGTGTTTTCCTCGTACTATAAGCAGTACGCCATAGGCTGCTGTCGATTTTTTTACGGATAGAATGGTGTCATGAAAATATATCTGCAGCTTCTCTTTGTCGTCGCCCTGGGCTTGGCTGTTACGGCCTGCAACAGCGATAGCGACAGCACCTCATACCCGCCGGTTATAACCGGCTCCTCGGATGACAGCACCTCCGGCTCCTCAGCTGCGGCTATCAATCTTGCCAAAACCGGCCAGGCCACTTGTTATAACACGGCCGGTGCCATTATTGCCTGTGCCGGCACGGGCCAGGATGGCGATCTCCTCATGGGCGTGGCTTGGCCCGTGCCGCGTTTTACTGATAACAGCGACGGCACGGTGATGGACAACCTCACTGGCCTGATGTGGATGCAGAATGCTAATTGTATCGATAGTCTTCCTGATGGCAGTTTTGATAGCGATGGTACAGCCAACGATGGCAGGGTCTTTTGGCAGCATGGCCTCGACTTTGTTGCCGCTGTCAATGGCGCCACCTATGGCTGCAACGTCACCACCAGCTATACAGACTGGCGCCTCCCTAATATCCGTGAGCTGGAGAGCCTGGTGGATCTGGGCCAGGGGAATCCTGCTTTGCCCAGTGGGCATCCCTTCACCGGTGTTGTCTCCTCGTACTACTGGTCCTCCTCGTCGGTCGAGACGATGCCGAACTTCGCCTGGAACCTCAACTGCAACAACGGCATCGTCTCCTCAAACGGTAAGGTTGCTGCCACATCGTACGTGTGGCTGGTTCGTGCCGGGCAATAGCGCGTGAAAAATGAGGAATTAGAAATGATGGAGGGGGAGTCGGTTGCTCCTCTCCGGTCTCATGGGCATCATAGATTTAACGAAGTTATTGGCGGAGAGGTTGCGTGCCTGTGGAAATCAAGGAACATGTTATGATTAGGAAAATATGCTGTATCCTCTCTGTTCTTCTTGTCCCCTCTTTCCTTCAGGCGGCTGACGGCGAGGTGCCGGCCTCCGGCCAGACCACCTGTTACGATGCCACCGGCGCCGTCATTGCCTGTGCCGGTACGGGCCAGGACGGAGAACTGCTGACGGGGGTGATCTGGCCTACCCCACGTTTTATTGATAACGGTGACGGCACGGTGACCGACAACCTCACGGGCCTGATGTGGATGACGGAGGCAAACTGTATCGGCAATGTTAATCCTGCCTTTGATGCGGATGGTACTGCTGGCGATGGCATCGTTTTGTGGCAGCATGGCCTCGATTTTGTCACCGCTGTCAATGCCACCACCTATGACTGCAACGTCACCATCAGCTATACCGACTGGCGCCTTCCTAACCGTAAAGAGCTGTTGTCTCTCATCGATTTTGGTCAGAGTAATCCTGCTCTGCCCAGCGGCCATCCCTTCACCGGTGTTGTCTCCTCGGACTACTGGACCTCCTCGTCGGCAGTGACGCTCCCGGACGACGCCTGGTGCGTCAACTTCCAATACGGGTACAGCTCAGCCAAATTAAAGGGTGTCAGTCCGGTCCTTGTATGGCCGGTCCGTGCCGGACAATAGATTCTTTAAACCGTTGATTGTTTAGGGCGGAGCAAAGGGCACTTTACCAGGACAAAGGCCTCGATTTACAGGTGGGCGCGGAGGGTGAGATGGTGCAGCGCGATGGCCGGAAGGTTTTACTCTGGCTTCTAATTTTTGCAGTGGGTTATGGTGGCGGCCTGGTGACTGTGGGCCTGTGGCCGGAGGGCCACGACAAACCAGCGGCATTGGCCGAGAAGGTCAGTGGTGGATCCGCGTCCGAGGGGGCCCCGGAGTCCAGGACCGGTCGGCTTTCTCCCTCGCCCGCAGCGGCGGAGCAGGTCACCTCTGCCAGCCGGCATTCCAAGGTCAGGGTTTCCAGATCCATTACCGACCCCCAACTTCTGCGGGCTGCCGTGGCTCAGTACAGCGATGCGGAACTGCTGAGGATGATCGCCGCCTACACCCATCTGGCCCCCCATGATCTGCCCGAAGATGTCGCGGTGGCAGATGTTGCCGAGCGCCTGGCCGAGATCTACTATGGCGACTCTTTTGACCGTGCCGGCCCCCTGGATGATCCGGGGCGAGTGACTGGCATGGAGTTTGATGTGAACAAGGCCGCTGCGAATCGGGTTGCTGACCCCCAAGAGCTCTTCACTGTTACCGACAAGCGGATCTATGCCTCGTTTGAGACTTCAGGCTATGGCGAAAGAGAGGTGATGGTGAAGTGGAGCAGGGTCGATTCCCCCGAGGTCTTGATCTACGACAAATATCCCATCATGGTGGGTATGGATCATAACTATGTCTGGCTTGAGCAACCCCAGGGTTGGGAGGCGGGAAAGTATCAGGTGGACATCTACTCCCTGGCTGACAACCTTTCCCTGCTGGCCCGCGGCACCTATGACGTTGATTGAGGAGGTCCAAAAGGTCCACTCCTGATTACTGTTGAATCACAAGGTGTGATTTTTTTTGTGGTTTCTCCCATTCAGCCTTGAACGAGTACCCTTTGACAGAATCAGGGGGTGATGGCTGAAAAATCTATGCTTCACCGGACGGTTTGTACTTATAAAGATTGTCGTAGATCGCGGCAAAATTATCCTGATGTTTTTCCAGTATGGCCATTAAATCCGGGCCGACCCACTCACTCCCAGCTGCCGATATCCATGTCTTCTTTGGTGCCGCCCTCGCGGTTGTCCTTGCCATAGGTGAAGATGTCGATGTCGCCGTGCTGGCCGGGGTTCTGGTAATTGTAATCATGCCTCCAGGGGTCCTGGGGAATGGCCTTGGCAAGATAGGGGCCGTCCCAGCCCTCAACACCCGGGTCCGTGGCCAGGGCAGCAATGCCCTCGCTCTGGCTGGGATAATCACCCACATCCATCCGGTAGGCGTTCATGGCCGTCATCAGCATCTCGATCTGGGTCTTGGCGGTCTGCTGCTTGGCCTTTCTGACCTGGTTGAAATATTGGGGCACGGCAATGGTGGCGATAAAGCCGAGAATGACCATGACGGCCATGAGCTCGAGCAGGGAAAAGCCGTGATTTGTTAAGGGGAAAGAAAGATTTTCTGTACGTTTTCTCACTGAAGACACCTTTTTGTTTTTTGTTGGTTCAAGGGGCTAATGGGGCCTTACCTGGTTGTGCCGCTGATGATGCCGGGACTGCGATGCAGTTCCTGGCGGAGTTCATTCATCTTCCCTTGGAACTCATTGATGTATTGATCAAGGACATCCTCTGTTTCAATAACATAGGGGGTGAGCATGATCAAAAGTTCCGTCTTTACCAGCGTTCTGTTTTCGTATTTGAAGAAATAGCCAAGGATGGGGATGTCCTTGAGGAGCGGAATGCCGCTGTCGGTGATGGTATTGTCGGTGCCGATCAGACCGCCGATCAAAATGGATTGACCGTCTTTCACGGCAAATTTGGTCTTGAGCTCCCTGGTTCTGATGGGGTTAGACTGGACGCCGTCGGCTTGGATGGGCAGGGCCTTGCTCACCGTCTGTTTGACATCAAGGATGATGATACCGTCGTAGTTGATCTGGGGAGTCACCTCCAGGATGACGCCGGTGTTTTTGTACTGGATGGTTTTGTCCACCTTGGGGACATCACTGCCCGAGGTGTATTCATTCTCGGTAATGGTGGTGACAATGGGCACCTCCTCGCCGACATTGACCGTGGCGGTCTCGTTGTTTAAGACCAGGACCTGGGGTGAGGAGAGGATGGAAAGATCGGTCTTGCCGGCCAGGGCCTTGAGTAAGCCCTTGACCTCGCTGCCGCCTTGCACCACCAGATTAAGGGCAGTGTCAATGGAGCTTGTCAGGCCAAAGGTGTTCATGTCAAAGGAGAAGGGCTTGCCGTTTTCCGAACCCAGTTTGTTGTTGAGGATGGCCCACTCCACCCCCAGGGAAAGGTCGTCGGTGAGGGTGATTTCCGCGACAATGACCTCCACCAGCACCTGGCGAGGCAGGTTGTCAAGACGCTCCAGGAGGCGAACAATACGGGCGTAGTCAGGGGGCAGGGCCCGGATCATGATGATGTTGCGGGTATCGTCAGCCAACAGCAAGGGCGTGCCGGCAAAGCGCAGGGAGGAATGGGTGCCTTGGCTGAGATTGGGTTTTGGTCTGGCTGTCTTGGTCGGCTTGGCGCTTGGTGTTTTCTGAGGGGGCGCAGAAGCAGCGGCAGGTGCGGCGCTCTTGCTGGTTGTCGGAGTTTCTTCCTGGATCAGGGAGTTCACCAGATCGGCGAGCTCCGTGGCCACGGTATTGCGGGCATTATAGATGTAGATATTGTCACGGTCCTTACCGGGCATGACATCCAGTTCCTTGACCCATTTCTCGGCATTTTTCACCAGGAAGTCGCTTTGACTCACCAGCAGCAGGGAGCTGATGCGTTCCAGAGGCTGAATGGCGATTCCTTCGAAATCATTGGTGTTGACCTGCAGGGTACCCAGAATCTCCATAACCTCGTCGCGCAGGTCGAAAAGCGGGGCATTCTCCACCCTGACCAGGCGGATCTTTAAGTTGGCCAAGGGAGAAACGTCAAGGCGGGCGAGGATGGTCAGCACATCGATGATCTTACTTTCGTAATCGCTGATCACCAGGGTGTTTTGGTTTGCAATGGTACTGATCGCCCCCTGTTCGGAGAGGTACGGCTCAATCAGCTTGGTCGCCTCCTGGGCGGCAAGATGCATGACCGGAACAATCTGCAGGATGAGACGGGACGAGGGCGCAAGGTCGGCAATATCAGCGCTGCTGTTGATCTCTTGGCCATAGGGCTTGCGCGCTGCATAGATATAGTCGTGGCTGCCTTCGTTGCGGATGTCCAGGCCGTTCATGTGCAGGATTTTCTGAAAAACAGCATAGAGATTGTCGGTGGGAATCTTGCGGGCCGAGCGGATATTAACCACCCCTTTCACCTGGGGATCAATGATGTAGTTGAGGCCCAAGGCGTCACCGAGAACCTGGATCACCTCATAGATGTCGGCATTATCAAAATTAAGGAGGATGCCCGGTTTCTCATCCTCACCTTGAGCGCCAGCCTCGCTGGTTTGCGCCTGCAGGGTGGGGATTGCCGGGCTGCCTTGCACGGCCGGGGTGAGGTTGGGATTATTGCCCTTACCCACTGCCTTGAAATCACGGGAGGAGGGCGCAGTGCTTTCGGTGTCGGCGCTTTCTTCGTGGACCAGCAGATTGGATGAGTCCTTCTGCTTGGTTATCCGGGTGCCGATCTCCTGGAGGTCGAGCGAGCGTCTGGTGTTGCGGGGCCCGAAATCTGCACAGCCGCTGACAAAAAGTAGCAGGCTGGCCATGAAGAGCAGGCTGGAAACGGTGTGAGGCGCTCTCTGGGGAGTATCTATTTTTTTAAGAGTATTCATAGCATTTTGTTTTATGGATTTTGGGCCGGGGGCGGGACTGGGACCGGGACCGGGACCGGGACCGGGGCGATCCGGCGTGGCTGAGCAATGCCTTGATGGGTTTGGGGGGAAGGCGCTGCGGATGGTGGCCGCGGTGCCGCCGGTTGCCGTTCTTTGGCGGGATCAAAAAGGGTTTTTTTAATAGTATCAGATCCTTTCATGAATAAAATAAAATCGGCGGAAATCTCTTTGACAGTGTAGCCGCCAAGTTGATCACCCACGCCAAGCTGAAGGGTTCCCTGGCGGCGGTTGTCCTGGCTTTTCGGCCCGGGGCGTCCGGGGCGGATTTCCTGTTTCGTCCCCAGGGTGTAGGAAACGAGAGCCTTTTTATAGCCCTCGCCAAGAAGGGCACCGTTAAAAACGACATCATCCGGGCGGATGTTCTGCCCGGTTCCTTTGTCGGCGTTGCTGGGGCGAGCGTCTTTGGCCAGGAAACGCTGGGCGTTAAAAAGGTAGCCATTGCTTAAATCAGGAACCTGGGGACTGACGCTCGGATTGAGCGTGAGGGGTTGCAAAGGGCTGATTTTTTTGGTGGATGTTTTCTTTTCCAGCGTGCTCTCGGTTTCCTCAGCCATGGGGGTGGTACGGAAGGTATCGATGTTTGCCTTGACGAGCAGAAGGCAGAGAAAAACGAGGAGGGCGACAATGGCAGGTTTAATCATTATTTTGTCCTCCGCTGGCTGATCGATTTGGGTTTTGCCGGACTTTCCTGGGTGTCGTAAAAGGCCTTCAGATCCAAAAAGACCTTCACGCCCTTCATCTTGTCGGGTTTGAGGGTGCAGTCCTCAATCAGGAAAAATTGTTCGTTGCGGTAGAGGGCGGCCAGGAAGGCGGCAAAGTTTTCCAGACTGCCGTTAAGCCGTAATTTGATACTGATGGTGTTAATGGCACCGTCATAGCTTTTACCGCCAATGGGCCGCAGGGATTCCGGCTCAAGTCCCGCATCGGAGATGAGCGATTGCAGACGGATCTGCATGGTGGAGGTAATGGTTTCGACGTTGGGGCCGTGGAAGAGGAAGGCCTCTGCCCTTTTTGCCTCGCGTTCCAGGAGGGCCAGCTCTTTCTTGAGGGCGGGCAGCTGACGGCTGCTTTTTTGCTGGGCAAAAAGGGTGGCCTCCTGTGCCTCAATCTCAGATGACTTTTCCTGGTAGATGCCGAAGGTAAAGCGGAGCAGGCCGACTACAAGAAAGAGGCCAGCCAGGACGATCAGGACGGGTTTCCGGTCCAGGCGGAGAAGGGGGGCGAGTAGGCTGGTCATGGCATGCTCACCTCAAGATGGAAGTAGGTCTGGTCTCTTCTTTTCATGGTGGACTTCAGGGTGGCGGCGCCCAGGGCCGCAATATTTTCTGTGAGACCGGGAAGATCATCGGTATAGCCCTGGAGGGTAATGGTCCGCGTTTTGCCATCAAAACGGAACTGGTCGAGATAGGCGGAGGAGGGCAGATTTTTATTGAGGCCGGCCATAAAAGCGATGAGATCAATGTTTGTTCCCATGGCCCGGTAGTCGTCCAGTTGTTTCTCGTATTTTTTGATCTGGCCCTTGATTGTGAGCGCTTCATCGGCGTCAATCTTGGTGGCCGCGATGTGCTGGTCTAAGGCGGCGGCCTGGCGGTGGAGGACAAGGCCCTTGAAGCCGCCCAGCAGGACCAGTAAAACCAGGTTGATGGCCACCAGGGCAACCATCGCCTTTTTCATGTAATCGGGGCGCAGGAAGGAGGCCGGCAGCATATTGTACTCTTTGACACTGGCAGGTTGGGCCAAAAGAGACATGGCTGAGGCTGCTCCGGACTCGGCATTGCCCAGGGTATAAAGGGTGGGGCTGCCTGTCCGCGTCTGGATTAAAGCGCCGTTTGCCTGTTGTGTGCAGAGATCACGGCTGATGACCTTGCCGTGCCGGAAGTGGGTGATTTTGCCGAAACGGCCTGGGCTCCATAATGACCAGACCAGCTTCTGGGTGTCGCGGGTGAGATAGCGCTGACTCTCAGGATAGAGCCCGGTAAGATGGGCACCCGCCTTAGAAAGAATCTCCAGAAGTGGGGTAATCAGCGACCTGCGACAAAAATAGAGGGTGATGACGAAACCCTCTTTGCTGCGTTGAGAAGCAAAGGTGGAGAGACTATCATCGCCAAAGGGGCTGAGCATATCCAGCTGGAGGGCGATGGCTGTTTTGATGTTCGGGGTTTGCAGGGGCAGGGTGATCTTGGTGAAAAAGAGTAAATCCTCGCCGAGATACAGGTCGACATCGGCGCCGGCAAGTTGCGGTCCTGTTTTCAGTTCAGAAAGGGCCTGACCAAAGGCCTGGCCTTCTACAGGCAGGGCCTGGAGCTTATAGCCCTCCGGGGCAAGCCAGCCAAAAGAGGCAGAGGTGGTTTGCAGAAAGATATCAAGGTTTTTGCTCATGACCACTCCTCCTGCCAGCCGTAGTAGTTCAGGTTCAAACCTTTTTTCTCAAAAAGGACGGTGACCCTGGTGCCCGGTCGGTCCTCGTCGCCTTCGTCCTGGTCGGCATCCTGGCTGCCGGCATAACCGGTGGCGGTGACGGTGAAAAAGGCCACCTTGTTATCCGTGTAGGTGAGGAAGTCTTTGCATTGCTGGTAGCGCTCATCGCCCAAGATGAGTTGGGCCTCAAGGGCGGACAGGTCACCCTGGTTCTGGCGGAGTTCATGGTAAGCAATCATTTTGGCCGGATCATTGTCAGTAAGAAAGGCCAGCATGGCCGGGCTCAGGCTGTTAAAATTAACCATGCCGCTAGGGTTATGGACAGTGAAAATTTCTGATATTTTTATCAAATCAGCGATCTTTTCAGCGCCACGGACCAGGGCCAGTTCGCTGACCTCGATACATTTGCCGTTTCTGGCCCGGTAGGGTGGCTCAAGGTCCTGATAATAGTCATCCTCGGCCCCCTGCAGGCGGTGAAGGTTGTCGGCATCCCGCCAATCGCCGAGGGAATCGACAAGAATTTCCTGCTCTTCTTCGTCCATGCCGAGGAACTCGGCAACGGTGGCGAGCAGCTGACGGCTGGCGCCGTTTAGGTCTATCTTGCCTGATTCATTGACCAGCACGTAGTGGATGCGGCCCGGGGCCAGGCGGCTCTCCAGCTCCTTGCCGAGATAGGGGCGCTGATCATCGTCATAATTTACCGGGGTGTCAAAGAGGCCAAACAGGGCCTGGTTGATGCCGCCGTGGGCCAAGGCCCGCCCCACCAGGCGTTGTCTGGTGTTGAAGCCCTCCAGGGTGCCGATGCGCACGGCAAAGGTCAGCTCGGCGGCGAGAACGGTCACCAGCAGCAGGACAAGAATCACCACCACCAGGGCAAAGCCTGGGGAGTGTTGGTTGTTCTGGGTGGATGGGCGAAGGACGTTCATGGTTTGCTGGCTGTTTCTCTCGTTATTGTTTGCTAAGCTGCAGGCTGTGCAGCAAGCCCTCTTCACTGGAAACCACCGTGAGCAGGTAGGTGGTTCCTTCTAAAAAAATCTCCCCGGCACTTTCCTCATCAAACAGGGCTGGGCCGCTGAATTTGATGTCTTGGGTCAGCTGGATGTCCTGGCTGACAAAAGATTCCAGACTTTTTTCCAGTTTGACCAGACGCTGCATGGAGGAGGAAAAGCTCTCCAGCACGGCCACATAGCTCAAAGCCAGGAGCAGGACGGCCGTCATCACCTCAAGGAGGGTAAAACCATCGGTGGCGTTATTATAACGACAAGCGTCAGCCACCGGCAACCTCCTCCGCTGTAGGAGCTGCACACCAGGGCCGAAATGCGTAGCTCTGGGTACCGTAGCGCAAGGTCACGGTGTTTGATTCTTCGTCAAAATCCAGGCGGAGTCCGCGAGACACGGTGACAAGGGCGGTCATCTCACTGTACTCAGGGACCAGCTCAGTATACTCCGTGTTATAAAAATCTTTTTTCTCCAGATAATAGAGGGTGTTGTCGTCAGGGTTATACCGATAAAAGGCCATGACCACCTGGCCTGCTCTGGCCTGAAAGGGGATGGCCGTGGCCAATCGTAAACAGTCCTGTTCTCCGGAAATAAGGACTTTTTTGGTGGCGGGGTTCAACCAGCCGCTCTGCACCTGGCGCTGGAGGAGGGAGACCAGGGCATAATGTTCTTCAATCTCCTGGCTTTTGCCCTCCCCCTTGTCGGCAAAAAAAAGGGAACGATCAAGCATGGAGTAGATCATGGTGGAGGCAACGGTGAGCAGGAGCAGGGCCACCATCACTTCAAGGAGGCTGAGGCCTGCCCTGGTATCCATAATTTTTTTTGGCATCATATCTTGCGCGGCTGGCCGGTTAAAGGGTCGATGCGCAGGGTGCGGTGGCGCTCCTTGCTGCTGATTTCAATGGTGGCCGGGGTGGCCCATCCTTCCGGGGAAAAGAGGAGGCGGTCCGGCTCCAGGGCCAGGGTTACTCCTTCCCGTAACGGTGTTCTTTCCCCTTCTTCCTGGCCCAGCTGGACAATCACGGCGTCCTTGTCAAAGAGGATGGTCACGGGTTTGCCTTTACTCACGGCCAAAAGTTTCCAGCCACGAACCTGGGCCATGACCCCGTTGACCTCCTTCCTGAAGGAGATCTTGGCAAGGGTGGAGGCCACTGGAGGGCCGGCAATCACCATGACGATGGCAGCAATGGCCATGGCCGCGAGAAGCTCAAAAAGTGAAAAGCCGTGGTTTCTGGAGGTCATGTGTCAGCCTGTTATGTCATTCATGCCCAGAATAACCGACAACATCGATAAAACGATATAGCCGGCGCCAAAGGACATGATCAGTAAAAAGGCGGGTTCCACCAGGGCGATGAAACGTTTGAGGCGTTCCTTGAGCTGTTTTTCAAAATGCAGGGCGATCTGGCCACAGGTTTCCCCCACCCGGCCCGACTCTTCGCCGATGGCGAGCAGATCCACGGCCAGGGCTGGGAAAAGGCCGCCGTGCAGTTTCGGCGCCACCTGTTGCCCCTCTTTTAATGCCACGGTGGCCTGGGCCAGGAGTGTTTTGTAATGGCGATTGGTGGCGACACCGGCACTGATCTTGAGGGCGGTGACCAGGTGCACACCGTTTTTGACCAGAACCTCCATGGTTTTGAAGATACGGGTGGTTTCAATGTCGCGGACAAAACCCTTCAACACCGGGATGCTGATGGCGAGATCATCAATGTTTTGCTGGCCCCTGGCGCTCTTGGCGTAAAAATAGAGGAGGGTGGGCACGCTCACCAGCGCCACAAAGGTCAGAAAGAGATGGGCGCTCATGAAATCGGCAATAGCCATGAGAATGGCAACGTTCATGGGCAGCTCTTTGCCCATTCCTTCAAAGAGCATCTTGAAGCGCGGCAGGATCACGGTAAAGAGGACAATGAGGATGGAGAAACCAGCAACCAGCAGGATCAGGGGGTAGATGGAGCTCGAAATAACAAACTGGCGCAGTTCTCTGGCCTGGGTCTGATACTCGGCGATGTTGTCAAGCATCTCAGGCAGGACGCCGCCTTCTTCACCGGCCTTGACAATATTGGCGTACATGGTGTTGAAGGCCGGTTCCTGCTCAAGGGCGGTGGACAGGGCCAGACCTTCTTTAAGTTTGTTTTCCAGACGAGTGGCGAAATCGCGCAGCTCCTTTTTTTCGGTCTGTTTGGCAATGAGGCGCAGGGCGCCATCAAGGGACATGCCGCCCTTGACCAGCAGGGCGAGCTGGGAGGTGAAAAACTCCATGTCGCCGCCTGTAAGCCGACCTTGGCGGAGGGTAACACCGGCAAAGAGCGAGCGGCTCTTCTTGTGCTCATAGGGCTCGATGGAGAAAGGGCGCAGACCTTGGCGCAGCAAGTTCTGGCTGGCGCTATGGAGGTCTGTGCCCTCAATGACACCCTCGACCACCCCTTGCGCTGATTGCGCCTGATATTTAAACAAGGACACTTTCCATCTCCCTGGCCACCCGCATGACCTCAGGCAGGGTGGTCAACCCCTGGCGCACCTTGTCTATGCCGTCAATATACATCTCTGTAAAGCCATGGCTGCGTGCTACCTCTTCCAGACGTTTGAGGTCCTCACCGCGGGTTACACACCGGCAGAGATCACTGTTCATGGTCAGTAGTTCATAGATTCCCAAGCGGCCGACAAAGCCGGTGTGGGCGCAGTGTTTACAGCCGACTCCGGCAAAGGTCTGAAAATCGCCGCCCGGGACGGTGCCGAGCTGGTCGGCGGCCATACCCTGGGGAGTTCGGCACTGGGGACATATTTTACGGACAAGACGTTGGGCCAGAACACCGCGCAGGGCGGATGAGATAAGAAAGCGTTCGACACCGAGATCCACCATGCGCATCACCGCTGACAGGGCGTCATTGGTGTGGAGGGTGGAAAAGACCAGATGGCCGGTGAGCGCTGATTGCACGGCAATCTCGGCGGTTTCCAGGTCGCGGATTTCACCCACCATGATGATATCAGGATCCTGGCGGACAATGGCGCGCAGACCCTGGGCAAAAGTGAGGCCGATTTCCGGTTTGATCTGGATCTGGTTGATGCCATGGAGCTGGTATTCCACCGGATCTTCAACGGTGATTATCTTGTTGGAGCCGGTGTTGATCTTGTCCAGGGCGCAGTAAAGGGATGTTGTCTTACCGGAGCCGGTGGGGCCGGTTACCAGGATGAGGCCGTTGGGCAGGTTAATCAGTTTTTCAAACTGCTGCTCCACCGTGGCGGGCATGCCCAGGGTCTTTAAGTCAAGGACGATGCTGGTTTTCTCCAGGATACGGATCACCACACCTTCGCCATGGATGGTGGGCAGGGTGGAGACGCGCAGATCCACCTCTTTACCGCTGAGGCGCAGGGAGATTTTGCCATCCTGGGGGATGCGCCGTTCGGCAATATCGAGGCCGGCCAGTAACTTGACGCGGGAGATGATGGCGGCCTGCATGGAGCGCAGCGGGGTCTCGTGGTCGTAGAGGATGCCGTCGATGCGGAAGCGCACCAGTTGGCCCTCTTCAAAGGATTCGATATGGATATCCGAGGCCCGGCGGGCCAGGGCCGTATCCACCAGGCTGTTGACATAGCGGATAACCGGGGCCTCGGAGGCCATGTCTTTCAGCTTGTCGACATCCGCCTCATCCAGGGAAAATTTCTCTGTTTCTGGCTTGTTGAAACCAAGATCATAATGGTCATCACAGAGTTTGCGGAGTTCGGCCTCAGCCATGAGTTGAATGGTGAAAAAATCGGCAATTGGGGAGCCAGACTCTGTCTCATCATGGCTGCGGAGCATCTGCAGGCTTATCTCGGCGCTGTTTATGATTTCACTTTGTTCCGGATTATGGGTGACCAGAATAACCTCATCACCGCGCTGCACCAGGGCAAAGGGGTGGCCCTGGTGAAATATTTTCGAAAGGTCAATGGGCAGATAGCGGTCTGTTTCCTGGGGGTGGTAGAGCATGAGGTCAAGCTGTTCAGCCTGGGCGGTCAGGATGTCTTGCGTGCCGACGAAACCAAGGGAGACGAGGATCTCGGCCAGGGTTTGCGGAACGGTGTCAAGGTGGGCCATGGCCCGGTCGAGCTGTTCCTGGCTTATTTTCCCGTGCTGAATCAGCAAAGGGCCGAGTTCGTCTTTTTTTGTAAAGATAACAGTCATAAGCGCCGGGATAAATCTATCTCTTTCTTTAAGTTAAACGGACATTTCTGTTTACCATCCTCAGTGTAATTGACAACAGGAAAGAGGCATTTTGCCCCACTTTCTCGGGGTGGAGGGCAGAGGCAGGGCAGTTCTTTGTAAAGCATGTTCTGTGCCAGCACAACAGCGTAAACGCCGTCCTGACCCTGCCCAGTGTCCATAATCTCTTATTCTTATGGTAAAAAGCAAGGGAGAACTCTGCCCTGTCACTCCCTGGGGCACGGATATGCGTCACAGCCCCACCATATTTTAGCAAAATATTCGTAGTTTTTTGTAAAGAGTGCAGAGGGTTATTCGGCGCAGACTGTGGCTTGGTTGCTCGTTGCCTGTGTCTCGGCGGCAAGCAGCCTTGCTTGAGCAGGGGAGAGCAGCTTTGGCAGCCCAGGACATGGTCCCTGCAATCATTGTGGCTCGGAGGGTGTATGCCATTCGCCTCTCCCCAAAGAGGGGAGGGAGGACAATGGGCAAACTGGACTTGATACGACACCCGGACAGCCAAGCTGCACCGGGGCTGTCCGGGGGAAGCACTCGGTGACAAGAGGGCAGGGGCTGGAAGAAAACATGGATTAATCAGCGGCACTAGCCAAAATATCACGGCAGGAGTTTTTCGAGACTCCTTTGTAACTCGGCGAATTGAAACGGCTTTTTGAGAAATACATCCGGTTTGGCGGCCCCCTCAACATCAAAGGCAAAGTCCTCTTCGGCGTAGCCACTGTTCAGCAAAATGGGGAGATCGGCATTGCACTTTCGCATTTCTTTCATGGCGTCAATGCCATTCATTATCGGCATCGAAATGTCCATCACCACAGCGCGAAAATCAATGTTCTGTTGCCGTACCATTTCCAAGGCCTCTAGGCCGTTCACCGCGGTATGGACGGTGAGCCCCAGTACCTCTAGCATTTTTTGGGTCACATTAAGAACAAGGTCATCATCGTCAACAACAAGAATGTCGCCTGACAATTTTACCTCACCCACCTTGGTGGGGCTGGCAGGGGCCGCGCTTATTGCGGGAGGGTGGTCCATGGCAGGCAAGAGAATCTTCACCGTGGTTCCGGCCCCAGGGGTACTGTCAACCAAAATGGCGCCATGGTGTGTCTTGATAAGCCCAAGGCTCAGGGCAAGACCCAGTCCACGGCCCACAAATTTCGTGGTGTAAAAGGGCTCGAAAATATAGGGGATATTTTCCGGATCAATGCCCTGGCCCGTGTCCCTGATCTGACAAAAGGTGTATCTCCCCTTTTTCGGGGTATCTCCTTGAAAAGCAAGAGGGAAAGACGCCCTGTCAAAATCCGCAGTGCTAAAGCTTATTTCAATTTCGCCGTTCTGAGCCGGTAACGCCTCAATGGCATTAGCGAGGATGTTACTGATCACCTCTTTAATTTGTTGCTGATCCAGGGAACAGTACAGGGGGGCAGGGGGCGGTATGAATTTCAGCGTATACGGGTTTTTAAATTGCCGCGTTACTTCGGTGGCACACTCTTGGGCAAGCTCGGCAAGGTCTGTGGGCTGAAGCTGTAGCGGCCGTTGGCCGACATAGGAGAGCATCATGGTGCCGATGGTCGATGCCCCGTGCGCAGCCTGATAGGCCTGGGCAGCCATCTTGTTTTCCGGGACATTCTCAGGGATGTTCTCGATCATCATCTCAAGATTGCCAAGGACCGCGGTCATGGCATTGTTGAAGCGATGGGCGATGGCGCCGGCCATGGTTTTCAGGCTCTCCAGACGTTTTACCTGTTCTTGTTGTATGCGGAGTTGTAATAATAGCAGATCCTGCTTTGTTTTTTCCGTGATGTCTCTGGCGACATGGATCAGGTAGAGAATCTCCCCCTTCTCGTCACAGATTAAGGACGAGTTAACCTGAAACACTTTGTCCGAGCCGGCATGTTTTATAATTTCTGAGTGGCATTTTTTGTCTGTTATGGACGCAAGCAGCGGACAGCCGGGGCAAGGTTCTGTGGCCCCGCGCAGGAGTTGATAACAGGAGTTGCCGATGAGCAGTAGAGGGTCTTTGTTGAAAAAACGGCCGGCGGCTTTGTTGGCCCGGACGATGCGCATATCCTTGTCTTGCAGGGTGATAATGTCCTCGATGCTATCAAAGGTTTTCGCCCATTCTTCCTTGCTGCGCCGCAGAGATTCTTCATAGGTCTTCCGATCGGAAATATCGACCAGGATGGTCCGCAATTGGTCGGCATTTTCGCCAAGATCAGGGGTGCGGGAGCTTTTCATTTCGACATGAAACAGCTTGCCCTCCGTGGTCCTCATCCGCAGTTCGCAGGTCTGGAAGTCTTCTGAGGTCGGGATGTGTGTTTGGTGGTGATAGTAAATGTCCTGATCCTCAGCGAGGATAAAGGTGGACAGGCGTTTGTGCAGCAGGCTTTGTCTCTCCACGCCCAGCATATCGCCGGCGGTAAGATTGGCCTTGAGGATGGTGCCTTGGGGGCTTACGGTCAGGTAGCCAACCGGCGCAAAGTCATAAAGATCCACATAGCGCCGATGGGATTGCTCAAGCTCAATCTGGGCCTGGCGTAACTCCTCGTTTTGCAGTTCGAGTTCTATCTGGTGGGTAAGGAGTTCGTGGGTAAGCTTGTCGTAATCTTCCCCGGCCAGGGCTTTTGCACTCTTTTCGCCCCGGGCGATCATCCCTTCCGCCTGCTTGCGCAGTTCGGCAAATTTCGATGGGGATGTGTCGTTAACCTTTGCCATGACCTCCTCCTTCAACAAGTAAGAGCTCCGCATCTTTGCTGAGCGTGGCAATATCCCTTTCCGTGGTGGCAACAAATTCCGGCAGCCCTTTTTCATCGAGCAGCCTGGTAGGCGTCAGCCAGACCTGAACAACTGTTCCATCTTTTTTCAGGCGCTCGGCAATAAGGGGGGCCACCGCGTGCTCTTGCAGCCGGGCGAGCAAGGCCCGGGCAGCCTCTTTGCCTTCCTGGGGGACAATGTCGACCATATTCATGGTCAGGGCCTCGGCCTCAGAATAACCGTACAATCTTTCCGCCCCTCTGTTCCAGGCAATTATATTGCCCTGGAAGTCCTGGAGGGTAATGGCGTCGTTTGAATCTTTGACCACCGCCGCCAGCCTCTTTGCCTCCTGGTAGAGATGTTTCAGCTTCGTGATATCGGTAAACGTCATAACCACGCCATCAATGACATTGTTCACTGTACGGTAGGGACGGACGCGCATCTGGTAGGAGCGCGCATTGTCACTATCCACCACCACCTCTTGCAGGGCCAGGTCTTTGAGAACCTGGTTGGCGAAGGTGGTTAGATCGACACCCTTGAGCTTGCTGGAAAAATGAGTGATGGGCCGACCAATATCCGTTGCCACCAGGGGGATCAATTCCGTCACCTTCGGGGTGAAACGTCTGATCCCAAGATCAATGTCGAGGAAGATGGTGGCGATTTCAGTGGAGTCGAGGACATTCTTCATGTCATCATTGGCCTTGGACAACTCATCAATCCGGTGTTGCAATTCGGCATTGACCGTGGCCGACTCCTCGTTCAGCGATTGCAGCTCCTCTTTTGAGGTCTCCAGTTCCTCGTTGGTGGACTGCAGTTCCTCATTGGTGCTCTGCAGCTCTTCATTGGTGGATTTCAGCTCCTCATTTGACGTTTCCAGCTCTTCGATTGCTGACTGCAGGTTCTCCTTGGTGTATTGCAACTCCACTTCAAGGTTTTGGACGTCCTCGCTCTTCTTTGTCTTGCTTTGCCGCAAAGCTTTACCTGGCAGCGTCTCTCCGGGAGAAGATATTTCTTCAAAGCTGACCATGAGTAAGCCGGACATCCCGGATTGTACATTCGAGAGTGGTCTAACCACCAGATTTATCTTTGTGGTACCGCCATTATCTTTGACCGGCAGTTTCTCAACAACTGTTTCCCGCTGCTCTATGGTCATTTTCCGGAGGGCCCGGGCCAATCCCGCCTTCAGGCCTGGTCGTGCCATCTCCAGGATATTGCTGCTGATGACGCCCTCGGCCGGTTCGAGAAATCGGCCGATGCGGCCATGAATGTAGATAATGTTGGCCTGCCCGTCGATGATGACGCTGGGAGGCAGATGGCTTTGGGCGAGAAGCGTTTTTACCAGGTGCAGGTTGTTAACCCCCTTCATTTCTTGGAGGCCTGGTTGCAAGGTTTCTTTTCCCCGATTTTCTGAGGTGGGCGCCAGGGCCGGAAAAGAGAGGGGCAGCGTTTCCGCCTTTGCCGTGGCTCTGCGTTTGAATATTTTCCACTTCTTTTCCTGTAAGGAAAAAAGGTCGGTTGCCTGGCCTATGGTTTCCGAGGTGCCAAGAAAAAGGAGGCCGTCTGGTTTCAGGCTGTAATAAAAGATGGGCAAAATCTTTTTCTGGAGTTCCGCATTGAAATAAATGAGCAGGTTACGGCAGCAGAGCAGGTCAAGCTTGGTAAACGGCGGGTCTTTGGTGATATTTTGCGGCGCAAAGATCACCATCTCCCTGATGGACTTTTTGATCTGGTAGTGGCTTTCTTCTTTGTGGAAAAATCGCTTGAGGCGCGCAGGGGTAACATCTGCAGAGATAGACTGCGGATAACGGCCGGCCCGGGCAACGGCAATGGCGGTTTGGTCAAGGTCTGTCGCGAAAATCTGGACATTAAAATGCCGACCTAGGTCAGCCATACACTCCTGGAGAATAATTGCCACCGAGTAGGCCTCCTCCCCGCTGCTGCAGCCCGGCACCCATACTCGCAGCACATAATCGTCCGGCTTGTTTTTAAGCAATTCCGGCAGATAGATATTCTTCAATATTTCAAAGGCCTCAGGGTCTCGGAAAAAATTGGTCACCCCTATCAGCAGTTCCTTGAACAGGGTGGAAATTTCCCGGTCAGACGTCTGCAGATAACGCACGTAATCCATGATGTTATCGATCTGGTGGACATGCATCCGTCTCTCGATGCGCCGGCAAATGGTGTTTTTCTTATACAGGGAAAAGTCATGGCCCGTCGTGGCCCGTAGCAGAATAAAAATTTTCTGGAGGGCATTGCCCATGGTGACATCTTCGCTGGCAATTGCAGCTGCCGGCGGTGCCTTGATGGTGTGTCTGGTATAGCTGAGCACCTGATTGGGCATCAGGGCCGGCGGCAAGATATAGTCCACCAGGCCGGTGGCAACCGCACTGCGCGGCATGCCGTCGTACTTGGCCGAGTCCAGATCCTGGGCCATGGTCATGCCTCCCTCGCCCTTGATGGCACGCAGCCCCAGGGTGCCGTCGGTGCCGGTGCCGGAAAGGATGATGCAGACCGCATTGTCGGCCTGGTCCTTGGCCAGGGAGCGCAAGAAGGTGTCAATGGGCAGATTGAGGCCCCGGGGCCTGGTCAGCTCCAGGAGCTGCAGGGTGCCATTTAAAATGGCCATTTCCCGGTTTGGTGGGATGATATAGACCTGGTTCGGTTCGACCTTCAGGTTGTCGGTAACCTCCTGCACCCGCATCTGCGTCTTCTTTTGAATGAGTTCCGGCAGAATGGTGGCATGACTTGGGTCCAGATGGGTCACCAGGACAAAGGCCATGCCTGAGTCTGGCGGCATGGCGTCGAAAAATATTTCAAAGGCCTCCAATCCGCCCGCCGAAGCGCCAATGCCAACAATGGGGAAGGATTGTGCCATGGTCCCGGCTGGTTGTTCGGTGGTCTTTTGGCGGGAGGATTTTCCTGAGGTGACCGGAGCCTGTGTCTTTTTTTTGCTTGGCATTTCGTTTGTTCTCTTGGGATGAAACGGGCTTGCCCAGACTGCATGAATGTATTTCTCAACGAGAAAAATGGCGGGGGAGGGCAACACCCCTCTCGTAGAGATCAATGTAAAAAGGTGCCTACGAGGAAATAGCATACATATTGGCAGGCAATTATACAACGCGAAGGTGTGAGGCACAGCTGATTTATTTCTCGCATTTTCTTATGGCCCCGGCCTTGCGCAAGTCATTTTTTATTTGCACCACCAGCCCATTGCCAGGAGGTAGTCATGTCCGGTGTTTGCGTCAGAGAGTGGCTGTCCGCTTCCCAGCAAGAGTGAGGGATGGGGGGAAGGGAGGTGCTGGGTGAAACCTGAAAGAAAATATCAAGGTCAGAGTGCGCTCATAATCGACAAAAAAAAGGCCTCACAGTAAAAATACTGTGAGGCCTTTATATTTTGGTACACCAGGCAGGATTCGAACCTGCGACCCTCGGATTCGTAGTCCGATACTCTATCCAGCTGAGCTACTGGTGCATAAATGAAGCGCTTTTATACCTTACTTGCCATGATTGGGCAAGGGGATTTTGCACCTGGGTATAAGATCAGGCGGTGTTTGTTATTGGCCCAGGATAAAAAAATCTGGTATCGTACTAAAATGTACAAAAAACAACGTGTTGGTTGTAATGGAAGATTTTTTGGGGCGTTATGAAAATATCCTCTGGACTTAATAAACAGATTTTTTTGGCCATGGCCGTTGTTGGCCTGTTGCCGTTGTTGGTTATGGCCTTTCAAAACCATTATTTTGCCCGGCAGACCATCGAAAATGTTGAAAAAGAGCATCTCGCCTTTGCCTTGCGCTCGCGCCTTCTCTGGCTGCGGACCTGGGTCAGCCATACCCGACAGGATTTTTATCATCTGGCCTTTGATGACGGCGGCAAGAAAAAGCTGGGTGATGAAGAGGTTTTTTTTGCCGCCACCGAGAAGCTTTTTAAGGGCCATATCATCTATCGTTCCATAAGCCTGTATCGTCCCGACTGGTCTCTTTTAGTCCGTTATCCTCAGGGTTTAAAAGAAGAGGTGAAACGCCCTTCGGAAAAGTACCGGGGAAAACTGCAGTCTCTTGACGGCATGTTTGTCTTGGGGGATGAATATCGCAACCCCGGCAATGAGGTCCTCCTGCCCGTGGGCCAGGCATTGCTCAATCGCAAGGGCGAGGTCGGTGCATTTCTGGTGGCTGAAGCCAATCTGAGCCGTTCCTTGGACCGTATTCTGGCCGACACCTCTGATCTAAACGAAGGGGGCAGCTATATTCTCGCCTCTGAGGAAGGTAAAATTCTCTATCAATCACCGGTGAAAGACCAGGATCAGTCTGTCACGCCATGTCTTGGTAATCAAGTTCCCCCGCCGGTGTTGAGCAGCCCCTCCTGGGAGGTGCAGAAGACTTTCAACTGCAATGATGAAGAGGTTTTCTTTATCACGGCTCCCATCCCTGAATTTAAATGGCTGCTCATTAGCCAGTTCCCCACCGGCAGCGTCCTGCAGCAATTTGAGAAGTATATTCTTTATGGTCTCCTCACGGCCTTCGTTACCGTAATTATCCTCTTTGTGCTGGCTCAAAATCTCTCGAAACGTCTGGCTGCGCCCCTTGATGAATTGACCAGGGTTGCCCGGCAAATTAGTGTTGGACGTAACAACGAGCGGCTGCCGCCCTTCAAGGAGGAATATGTCCAGGAGGTGGGTGAGGCCTTTAATGCCATGATGGATGCCTTGGAAAAACAGCAGCAGTCTCTGATCCAAAGTACCACCTTGAGTACGGTGGGCAAGATGAGCTCAAGTCTGGTCCATGAGATGCGTAACCCTCTCTCCTCCATCAAGATTAATCTTCAGGCCTTGGCCCGGAAGCTCAAGGATGACGAAGACTATAAAGAGATGGCTGCCATTTCGCTTATTCAGGTCGGCCGCCTTGAGGGAATGTTTGAGGATTTGCTCCAGTACAGCAAGCCTGTGGATATTCATAAAAAGCCAATCACCTTTGGCGAGATTATGGCCGAGGTGTTGGCTGCCGTTAAGGCAGAGGCTGATAAGGAACATATCGAACTGAAGGTGGAAGATAAACTCCAGGATTTCCTCTTTCAGGCGGATAAGGAAAATTCGTGTCGAGCCCTGATCAATCTAGTGGGTAACGCTATCCAGTGGTCTGATGCTGGTAGCACCGTCACCATCAGTGGCAGACGTCCTGCCGGAACCGAAGGGACAGCGATAATTAAAGTGTCCGATAAGGGTCCGGGCTTGCGTCCGGAGCAGATGGAGCGGGTGTTTCAACCCTTTTTCACCACCAGGGCTCTGGGCACCGGACTTGGTCTGGCAAATGTAAAAAAGGTAATGGATTATCAGGGCGGATCGGTTCTTGCAGAAAATAATCCCGGTGGAGGGGCGAGTTTTTCACTCATTTTTAAGGATTAGGGAACAATGATCAAAATTCTTATCATCGATGATGATCTGGCCCTGGCCAGATCTCTTGAAATTCAGTTGAAGGCCGAGCATCATCAGATTGCCGTAGCCCATAATGTCTCGGACGGTATGACGACCCTGGCGGATATGGTTCCAGATCTGGTGCTGCTGGATCTCAATCTGCCTGATGAGCATGGCCTCAAGGCGCTGCCGGTTATCATTGCTGATCAGCCCGGCGTCATCGTCGTCATTATGACCGGCAATACCGAAAACAGGGAAGCTGTTGCGGCCATGCGGGACGGCGCCTTTAACTATCTGCGCAAACCATTGGACCTTGATGAGCTTTTAGAAATGATTGCCAAGGTGGAATCGCTCAAGGCCAAGAGAGGACATGTTGATCCTGACAATCAAGAGCCTGCCCATACATTTCCATTGGAAATGGTCGGCTCTGATCGGAAAATAATTGATATCCATAAACAGATTGGCCTCCTGGCCCGCAGTAAAATAACGGTTTTTGTTACCGGCGAGTCCGGCACCGGCAAGGAGCTTGTCGCCCGTATTCTCCATGAGGCCTCGTCCCCGGATCAGCCTTTTGTCGCCATCAATTGTTCAGCGTTTGTCTCCACTCTCCTTGAAAGTGAACTTTTCGGCTATGAAAAAGGGGCCTTTACCGGGGCGGACCATGCCAAGGAGGGCAAGCTGGAATTTGCCCGCGAGGGTACTGTGTTTCTTGATGAAATCGGCGATATGTCCCTTGATCTACAGAGCAAGCTGTTACGGGTCTTGCAGGAGAGTGAGTTCGTGCGGGTCGGAGGATTAAAGAGCAGACCCCTGAAGGCCCGTATTGTCACGGCCACCCATCGGAATCTTGAGGAAATGGTTCACGATGGCACCTTCCGCCAGGATCTCTTCTATCGTCTTAAGGTGGTGAGTATTGAGGTGCCCTCCCTCCGGGAGCGCCGGGGCGATATTGAGCCGCTGGCCGAACATCTTCTTGCCAAGATTGCCTATAAACTGGGGCGTCAGACTCCGCGCCTCTGCTCAGACGGGCGGCGGAAACTAAGGACCAGCAATTGGCCCGGCAACGTCCGGGAGCTTGAAAATACCCTGACCCGGGCCATGGTTCTGGCCCATGGCCATGAGATCGATGCCGATGATCTGGATATGCAACAGGGGGATAAAGAGGAACAGGCCATCCGGCCGGTAACCGGAACCCTGGCCGCCACCGAGAAAATGTATATAAGCCAGGTGCTTGACGAGCATAAATGGAATATTACCCACACCGCTCTCTCCCTGGATATTTCACCCACCACCCTCCGTAAAAAAATCACTGATTATCACCTGAAACGAGCTGAGTTATAATGATGTTTTCACAAGTTTTTCCCCCACGGGCAAAGGTCTTGAGCCTTACTGCCCTGTTGTTCATGTTTTTGCCTTCCGCCCTCTGGGCCCTTGATCTTGGCGACAAGGTCCAGGTGCATGGTTTTCTGACCCAGGGCTACCTGGATACGAACGGCAATAATTTCCTGAGCGATACCAAAGAAGGTCTTTGGGACTTTCGGGAAATAGGCGCTAATATCAATGCCCAGCTCACCGATAAGTTTCGTTTAGGCGGCCAGGCCCTCTACTGCGATTTCGGCGACAGCACCAATGGCAACCTCCGTCTCGACTGGCTGGTGGCAGAGTATCATTTCACTGACCCCTTCGGCCTTCGGCTGGGCAAGATCAAGATGCCCATGGGCCTCTATAATATGGAACGTGATTCCGATTTTCTGCGCCCCCTCATCTTTCTGCCCCAATCCATCTATGATGAAACCCGCCGCGATTCCTGGCAGGCCCATTGGGGCGGTGAGATGTATGGTAATCTGCTCTTGGGTGGATGGGGGGATGTCGATTACCAGCTCTTTGGGGGTAAGATTAACTATGATTGTGATTCCCTGGCCACCCTGGCTGCCACGGAGATTGTCAACCGCTACAATAACACCTATTCTCTCGGCTTAACCACGGATGACCTGACCAGAGAAAATGACTATGTCTATGGTGCGGCGCTGTTTTTAAATCCTGCCCTGGAGGGGTTGCGCGGTGGTTTGACCTTTTTATCTTTATATGACGAGACACGGATTCACGCCACCCAGGTGAGTACGCTGCGCGTCAAAAGCAAGGTGGTTGCCTCCCTGGAGTATTCCTGGCAGAAGTTCAGTGCGGCTGCCGAGTATTGCGAGACCGACCGTAAACAAGAGCAGTTTTGTGTGACGACCTTGGATGGTCGGTCCCGGGCCTGGTATCTGCTTCTGAGCTACGCCCCCATTGAGGATTTGACTCTTTCCCTGCTCTATGATGAATATTATCGCCTCATCAAGAACCGTCACGAGCCGGTGGGAGACAGAAATCCCTATCCCTGGCGCAAGGACCTGGCCGCAATTCTACGCTATGATATTACTGAGAACTGGACCTTTAAGGCGGAGTGGCATACCATTGATGGTACCGCTTTTTATATGAGTTACTTCAATCCGGAGGGCGCTGAACGGTATTGGCAGTATGGCGCCCTGAAGCTCACCTTTAATTTTTAATCATCATGATGAAATTAAAAGGGCATATCGGTGGGCTTGTTTTCTTTTTGTGGCTTTTCGTCGCAGGAAGTGGCAATTGTCGGGCTGATGCTGATTTTGTGCTGGTGGTCAATGTCGGCAATGATGTGGCACGTTTGAGTCCCCATGAGGTGGAGCTTATTTTCCTGAGCCGGAAACGAATTTGGCCGGACGGGGGAAACATTGCCGCCGTTATCAACGAAAATCCAAAAATATATGAATCTTTCAGCTATACTCTTCTTAAAAGATCGCCACGCCAGTATTTGATTTTCCGTAAGAAGATGCTGTTTCGCGGCCAGGGCATGCCGCCTCCAACGGTCCAGACGGACCAGGAGGTCATCGATTTTGTTGCCGCCCATGTGGGTGGCCTTGGCTATGTCAGCCCCGAGGCGGTAACACCGGCTGTGAAGGTTGTCCCCATTTCCCAGTAGGTTTGTGTATGCATATCCTCCGTAATATTCGCAGTAAGATATGGGCCTGCGTCAGCGTTGCCTTGCTGAGTTATCTTATTGCCACCCTGGCCACCACCTGGGTGAACAACGAGACCAAGGTCTCCATCACCCACATCCAGAAAATAGATCTCCCCCTGTCCTCGAAAGGGCTTCTGGTGCACAGCCTCTTTAACGCCCAGAGTGAAGATTACGAAAACGGGCTGCTCACCGGCGAAAAAGGGGATGTGCTGCGGGCCAATATGCGCCACGACCAGATAGCCCTCATGCTTGAGGAACTGGTCCAGCTGGCCAGTGCCAGTCATAATGATATCTATCCCCGCATCCTTTCCCTGCGCGACGATTACAATGATTATTTCATCATGGCCTCACATTATTATCTGGAGGCGGTTCAGAAGGCGGATATCTTTGCCGCCCGCAAAGAGGTCCACCAGCTTGGCAAGTTACGGGCCGGACTGGATGCTGATTTCCAAAACGTTGCCGAGATGCTGCAGGCGATGATCGTTACGGATCTGGGCGACAATAATCAACGCATTGACCTCTATACCCGTTTACTCCACATCCTTTTTGTCTTGTTTCTGCTGCTGACCACCATTGTCATTAACTGGCTGGCCAATAAAGAAATCATTGCCCCCTTGGCAAATGTCAAAAAAATGATCAACGATTTCAGTCGCGGTAGAACCGTTGACAAACCTCCGCGCAGTCAGGGCGGCGATGAGATCCAGGCTTTGGCATCTTCATTCTGGCAGATGACCCGCGAACTCCAGCATATAACTGTCTCTCGGGATTATGTGGATAATATCATTAATAATATGTCGGATTCTCTGGTGATCTTAAATCCCGATCTGACCATTCAGACCGCCAACCATGCGACCTTGAGTCTCCTGCACTCCTCTGAGGAGGATCTTGAGGGCAGTTCTTTCCGGAAGATTTTCAGTCATAAAGAGGAAAGCGTTGCCGATTCCCTCTTTCAGGGCCTTATCGAGGGCAAGGCCGTTACCAATCTTGAGGCGCTCTATATCAGCGCTGAGGATGACGCCATTCCCGTACTTTTTTCCGCCAGTGCTCTCTATCTCCCTGACGGGAGTCTGCAGGGGATTTCCTGCCTGGCCCATGACATCAGTGAGCTTAAAGAGCAACGCGATCAGTTGGAGTTTTTGGCTAATTTTGACAAGCTCACCGGCTTGCCTAACCGTAACCTCTTTTTTGATCGGCTGATTCTGACCATGAATGAGGCCAGACGATATGGCCATCTCTTTGCCCTGTTCTATCTTGATCTCGACCATTTTAAACCCCTGAATGATAAGTATGGTCATGAGGCCGGCGACCTGGCCTTGCAGGAGGTGGCAAAACGCATGCAGGGGACGGTGCGTGATACGGATACCGTGTCCAGGGTGGGGGGTGATGAGTTTACTATTTTACTGAGCCGAGTTCATAATGCCAGTGATGCCATGAAGGTGGCCACCAAGGTTCTCGACGCTATCGGTAAACCGTTTGTTATCCATGGCAACCAGTGTGTCTTAGGGGTCAGTATCGGTATCTGTCTCTCCTCTCCTGACCTGACCAGCGCTGATATCCTCATGAAAAATGCCGATACGGCCATGTACGCTGCCAAGGCCCAGGGCCGCAACCGCTTTATGTTCTCCTCTCCCGATCAGATGTAGGATTCTTTTCCCCGCCTTTCGTGTTCTCCCCCTTTTAGCAATGGCTATCGAGGTCTTTGTGCCGCCGTTCTCTTTCAGTGTGCTGCATCCGGAGCAATCACAACGGCATAGCTGTTTCCAGCAGAGGCTCTCTTTGTGGGTATTCTTGGCATCTTGTGGCCCAGTGCAAGGCGTGTTGCTGGTGTTGCATTGGAGCCCACCATGCCCAAAGAAGACGGCTTTATTTTTTTTTGCTGGAAGGTTGCGGCAAGGCCATCTTTGCAGGCGAAAATCCCTCCACAGATTCTAGTGAGTTGCTGAGCAGCTTCTGGTGACTGCGACGAATTGCCCCATTTTTTTCAAAAAAGCGGGTTTTTTGTAAAAAAAAAACAATGGTATTGCAATAGGTTGGCAGCTTTTTGCGGCCACATGTCTTTTTTTGCGTCCTGTTGGTACGATCTCTGCTCTAGGGAAGATCAAGTGTACGGAGTCGTGTCCTTGGTGTGCAACAGGTGTGTTGAACAGATTAAGGTAGGATGAGGGATGCAGGACACTCTTGTCTGGTTTCCCCGCCTTTTTTCAGCAGGGACATATCATTAACCTTGAGGAAGGAGAAGCTATGAAACGAAGCAGAAAATTGATGGCCGCCACAGCGGCCCTGGGCCTGATCAGCGCTGTCGGCGTTGCCAAGGCAGATGTGGTGAGCCAGTGGGACATGTCCCTGACAACCCAGATTCCGACCCAGCAGGAGATCGCCAATGCCACCGGCGTCCCATTCGGGTTTGATATCTTCAACTACGTGGAGCCAGGCAGTCTTGTTGATCCCAACACCGGCATTGCAGCCGTTGACGGTTTCATGCCCAGCGGTTTTGTTAAGTATTCGATTGGTAAGACCAATATCTTTACCGATGCCTCCATGACCACCCAGAACGGCGCCATGACCTGGAAGGAGAGAGACACCCAGGGCCCGGGCCTGAGCATTGTTACCGGTGATGATTTGAGGGGTGAGAACTGTATTATGTCAGCCGGCTGGATGCCTGAATCCCCCTGGGGTACCGATATCAAGCAATGTTCCGATCCATGGCAGACCAGTAAACGTTTCAAGATGGTGAGTTATGCCCTTGATGGTCCTGTTGATCTGACCTTTGACGTTACCGCCACCGGCAGCACCGATGTCTATCGTCTCCTGCAGAAATACGGCAACCACACCGGCAGCCGGGTCACCGGCTATACCCAGGAGGTTGGTTTCCTGGTGAATGGTCAGTTCCAGAAGGCTACTCCCGGCTCGGGTATTGGCTTTTGTGCCAAGAGTGGTGCTGTCTATGATGATAACGCCCCCACTCCCAGCTCTGTGATGAACCAGGGTGAGCTTGATTCCCTCATGGCCCATGGCCTGTTCGGTGCCGTTGACAAGCATCACCTCACCACCGGTTATTTCAACCCTTATGTGCGTGCTACCTTCGGCCTGATTGCCGGCGAAACCTCCATCGCCACCACCGGCCTTGCTGCTGTTCATCGTGACCTGTTTGGCGAATGGCTGCCAGGCAATCAGATGAAGGGTGGTTTTTTCTACGATGGTGACGCCAACCCATACACCGATAACTCCCTTGTCGCGAACTGTGAAGGTTCCTTTGACGAGGAAGCAGGTCAGGCAGGCGCCCCCAATGCCGGTTGTGATGGCCAGTGGGTATCATACCGCCAGGACTACCAGCTCCACGATATTGATGGTGACGGTCTGGCCAATGAGCCCGCGCCTTCAGTGGGTACCGATGTCCGTGCCCCCATCTTGGTTGATGATGCCACCATCGCCGCTTGGATGGCTGATCCTCTGTGGATCCCCGGCGACATCGATGATCTTGCAAACGTCAATATCAATGCCTTTATCTCTGTAGGCAATGCCCAGAACTGGCCCACCGCAGATGGCAATGGTAATGCAAGCTTTACCATCAGGATGACTCCGACCTTTGATGCCGCAGCAGCCCAGACCGAGCCAGGCCTTGATGATCCTGCCGCCTTTGTGGTCAGCATGGATGCCCCCAACACCGTTATCCCTTAAGGGCTAGTGGTCAAAACAAACAAGAACCTGAAAACGGTACGTTGTAATAAAGATCATCCTGAAATGGAGGAATATACTAATGAAGATAACAAAAACAATTCTGTTGGCGATGTGTATCGCCCTCGTTACCTCTGGTCTGGCCATGGCGGCTGGCACGGTGCAGATGAACCAGGCCACATCAGTCTCGGCCGATGTTAAGAACACCACCGGCAATTACCTGCATGCCGCAGTAAGAATGATGGCATACGACCAAAAAGGGAATGCCGTGGGTCATGTGTGTAAGGAAGTCACTTTGCGGCCTAACAATGTGACCACCGTTGACTATGCCTGGCGCGCACCTGCCTATGAGACCGGGCTTTACTGGTCATCCAAGGTGGATATCAATGGTGCCTGTGTTAACCAGGATGCCGATGAGACGGATTCCTCTCATGATGACAGTGACAGTGATGATCATTGGGATCATGATGATGAGTATGTCTCTTCGGATCATCATGATGACAGTGACGATACGAGCTGGGGGGATAGATAATCAACGCGGTAGTAATAAGGAGTAAAAGTAACTGCTAAAAAAATGGGGTCTTGGTGATCAGTGATTGAAGACCTCCCTCACCCTTTCCGGTCCGCAAGGATCGGAAAGGGCCTTTTTGCTGTAGGTGACGATATGGAACATGACAAATTTCATTTTGTTAAATCGATACTGGTCATCTTTGGGGTGGCTGAAATCGTGTTGTTGATAGGATTGACATGGTTTCAGGTCTATATCCTTGCCACCTATGATCAGGGGCTACCTCCCCAATGGCAACAGATTCTGATGTTTACACTCGTGCTGCTGGCCGGTGGAATTGCATTCTTAGAATTGTCTTGCCCGCACCGGCGAGTGTAAGGAGAGGGATATGGCGGAATGTAAGAATGTTTCCCGGGGTGCAGGGGCT
>JAHJKA010000006.1 GCA_018822545.1 Pseudomonadota bacterium | reverse complement strand
GGAGCAAGGTTACCAATGGCACGCCATTGCCCCTTGAACTCGTCAATCTCAGATATTAAGCGCAGTATTTCTTTTGTTATGTTTACAATAGGTTCTCGCATATCGCCTCCTCGGATACCCATAAATATACCCGAATATACCCATAAAGTATATCTAATTATTAGTTATGCCTCGCCTTGATACCCATAAACATACCCGATTATACCCATATTGCCGGACAAGACATTCTGTTCATCGTTGAAATGCCTTTTGACTCGAATTACTTTCAGGCTCTTGCTGGACAAAGGGAAAGGTTATTCTTCACATTTATTATTGTTCTGAGCTTTGGGATTATAGCTGTCGAATGACAGATGAAGATTACGATGGGGCTGGCAGCGCGGGTATACGTGATAATGATTTTACGCAGTCCAGAGTTTCACCCCAGAATAAAGCGGGTACAAAAGCGGGTATGTGTCAGAAAAATATTTTCAGACAAGAATAAATATACTCGTAAAAACGGTTAAATAAATTAACTTTTGCGGCTCCCGCCTTCGCACCATTTTTACCTTAAAGCCCGTAACGTTTATTCGTTACGGGCTTTTTTTTGTTCTCGTGAGCCAACCAAAACATGGCATGTCCCTTCCGCTGCTGCCGATAGGATCGGCAGCATATCTCGCAGATCCTCCCCTCCTACCCCCACAAATATACCCACATATACCCGTATCATCGAGGGCCCATAGCCAATTCTCACTTCTCTTCATGGGGGTAGACTTCTCGATCGTAAGAGCACAATTGCTGCCTGTGCACCATTTTTTATTCGCACAGCAAGCATCAGGACATTTGACAGCCGCCACCTCCAACGGGCATACTTTGACAATACGAAGGAGGCATCCATGCAGCGTATTCTCATCACTGGCGCCACCGGCCAGATTGGCTCGGAACTGACCCTGGCCCTGCGCGACATACATGGCGGTGAGCAGGTGGTGGCCTCGGGCCGCAAACACCCCCCTTCGCCTGCCATCAGCGAATCTGGCCCTTTTGTGTATCTGGACGTCACCAATGGCAAGGCCCTTGCTGAAGTGGTTAGCAGGCATAATATCGACACCATCTTTCATCTTGCCTCCCTGCTGTCAGCCACGGCAGAGGCCCATCCCCAGCTGGCCTGGCATGTCAATATGGGTGGTCTGACTAATGTTCTTGAGGTGGCGCGCCAGCAGAGTTGTGCCGTATTTTTCCCAAGTTCCATCGCTGCCTTTGGCCCCACCACCCCCAAGGAGCACACTCCGCAGGACACCCTGCAACAGCCCACCACCATTTACGGCATAACGAAATTGAGCGGTGAGCTGCTCTGCAATTATTATTTCCGGCGTTTTGGTGTTGACTGCCGAGGCGTACGTTACCCCGGCCTTATCTCCTATGTCACAAAGCCCGGGGGCGGCACCACCGATTATGCCGTGGAAATTTTCCATGCCGCCCTGGCTGGCAAACCCTTCCACTGTTTTTTAAAGCCCGGCACTCGCCTTGACATGATGTACATGCCGGACGCCATCCAGGCAGCAATTTCCTTGATGAAAGCGGACAATCGCACCCTGACTCATCGCAACGGCTACAATATTTCGGCCATGAATTTCACCCCCGAGGAACTGGCGGCCGTCATCCGCCGCCACATCCCCGACTTTACAATTGAGTACAACATTGACCCCCTGCGCCAGACCATTGCCGACAGCTGGCCCCACTCCATGGATGACTCGGCGGCTCGTAAGGAATGGGGCTGGCAGCCCAACTTTACTCTGGATGAAATGGTTACCGATATGCTCACGCACCTTCCCAAGACCATGAATAAAAGGGGAAACAAATGAACACGTTCCTTAAGGCCCTTGAAGCAGAGCTCAATGATCGCAAGCGGCAAGGCACTCTCAAGGGTGAAGAAAGGGTGATTGAAAAAATTCTAGCACCGCAAAACGGCTTTGGTCCCAGGGTACTTCTTAAAGGCCAGGGTCAGACTCCTTTTCTGCTGTTCAACAGCAACTCATACCTCGGGCTCCGCCATCATCAAGAGCTGCTGACTGCAGCTGAACAGGCAGCCAACACCTATGGCCTAGGGCCCGGAGCAGTGCGTTTTATCAGCGGCACCTGCCTGCCCCATATCGAGCTTGAAGAGGAGCTGGCCCGCTTTCACCGGCGCCCGGCGGCCATGATCTTCAACAGTGCCTATGCAACCGTGCTGGGAGTGTTGGCCCCGCTGATAAGCTCTGCAACCATGGTCATCAGCGACGAGCTCAACCACAATTCCATCATCAATGGCCTGCGAATGGCCAAACCTGCCTCCAAAAAAATCTACGCGCATCTTGACATGGCTGAATTTGAAGCCCGAATATCGGAATGTATTGGCCAGGCCAGCCGCCTGTTGGTTATCAGCGACGGCATCTTCAGTATGCGCGGTGACCATGCCCCCCTCGCCGAGATAACAGCAATTTGCAAAGAATTTGCGGCACAATTCAGCGAAGGAATCCTGACCATTATCGACGATTCCCATGGGGTTGGCGTTTTTGGCAAAACAGGCAGAGGTACTGAGGAACACACCGACTGCAAAGCAGACCTTCTCATTGGCACCTTGGGCAAGGCCTTTGGTGTTAACGGTGGTTACGTCACAGGCAATCAAACCATCATCACCTACCTGCGCGAGACCGCCGCCTGCTATATTTACTCAAACCCCATCAGCCCGGCTGAAGCGGCAGCGGCAAAATGCAGTCTGCAGTTTATTGACAGCAGCCAAGGCAGAGAGCGGCTGGGCAGGCTGAGAAACCGTACTCGCCATCTCGAACAGGGACTCATTGCCCTGGGCTACCAGATTCTCGCAGGCGATCATCCCATTGTGCCGGTGATTACCGGCGACAGCAAAATTAACAGAGCGCTGAGCACATTTCTTTTCAACAAGGGCATTCTGGTGACACCCCTGAGCCATCCTGTGGTTCCACGGGGGGCCGACGAAATCCGCCTCCAGGTCTCGGCCAGTCACGAACAAAAAGATATAGACTACCTGCTCGGCATGATGGCGGATTTTCCTGACACACCATCATGATTTTCGGCTGTCACCTGGTTCCCACCGTTTGTTTTTGAGGTGGCGACCATCTCGTTGCTGCACTTGAGGAGCTCCTCCATATTCATCTTTTTCCGGTAGATGCAAACCCCGAAACTCATGGTAACCATGATCCTTGGATTGTTGTGCCAGACAATCTCTTCCTCCACTGCCTGGCGCAGCTTCTCCGCCACCCTTGCGCCATCCTCCTGGGTGTAGCCGCTCATAAGGATCATAAATTCCTCACCACCCCAGCGGCACAGCACGTCGGTGGAACGCAGGCTGGCAGTAAGAGTGCCGGCAAGTTTTTTTAAAATAAAATCACCGGCATCATGGCCATGGGCATCGTTGATGTTTTTAAAATGATCTATGTCACCCAGAATCACAAACATCCGGCCGCCATACCTGTCCACCCTTCGTGCTTCCTGCTCCATACGCAGCTGAAACCCCCGTCTGTTTACGAGCCCGGTTAAAGGGTCCGTCAAGACAGAATGGGCAAGTTCCAGCTCGTACCGTTTCTTGCTGGCCACCAATGTCGCCACCAGCAGCGCAACAATGGCAGAAAAGGACAAAAGCACCACAGACAAAAGATAAAAAAGAGCTTTTTCCCTATAAATGATGCGCTCAATCCTCTCTGCAGAGACGAAAGAAATAACCTTACCAAAAGACCCGGCCTCGGGAATAAAAGCGGCCAAAGGGTGCTGGATGGTTGCGAAGGCAAAAAATCCGTTTGTCGTTAACAGATGCCCGTTCTTCTCCGTACTGATATGTGCCCACTCCAGGGGATATCTGTTGGCAAAGGACCGACCCTTGCGGTGCGCAAACATAAAGCCCCACTCATCCTCTTTGTCCGGCGCCACCAGCCAATAACCCTCGGCATTTACCAGCATGGTAGGCCCTGAGCCAACCAGATCATCATGATGGGGATAGGCCAATTCATCACTGACGTGACTGATAAAATCAGAGCCCAAATAGTTCAGAAGAACCATGCCACTTTTCCGACCATGTCTATCCAGCACCGGTCTGCCAATGCGAATAATCGGTTTAAAGGGAACCTCCACCTCGCCATGCTCGATATTAAGATCAAGGGGCGACAAGTAAATATTGCCCGATTCAAGGGCCATGCAATCCTTGAAGTAATAGCGCAGACTTTTATCCTGCAGTTCCTTAGCGGGTACAGTATAGGCAGCGCCGCCATTATAATTTATGCGCAATTGTTCACGGCCTTCGCTGTCTATAATTCTTATCTGGTCATAAATTTTCTTCTCTCTCGAAAAAAGAAGGAGATCTTTCTCAATATCTACCAGCACCAAATCTTGATGGGTGGCGACCAGGGACGCGGCCAGATATTTATTGGCGACAAAATTGAGATCCGCAAAAATCCAATCAAAATGCTCAAGAAGGGTCTCGACAACGACACTTGCTCTATGAACTTCAAAGTTACCTAAACTCTGGAGTGCCTGTTTTTTTTTGCCATGATAAATAGTAAGATGAAACATCATCAAAAAGACAAGCAAGGGAACAAAGACGGCCATAAATGTCTTTATAAAAGAGATGGTCTCCTGTCGCGAACAGATCTCAACCTTGTTGTCCATAGTTCAATCCTGAGATGTTTACCTGTAACAAGCCAGCCAAGTGGTCGATCCCCAATGCCCTAGGCAGCGGTCCTTTCTTGTATGACAATAGGAGAAAAATGGGCAGGCCGTCAACTCCCTGTCGAAAAGAGAGAGTGAATTCTTCCCCTTTTCAACTCGAAAAACAAAAATCCTTGAAAAAATGCGGAGTTACCCTCTACACTCAGGGAAGCATTTTTTGCCATTAAAATCATTAAATGCTAAAGTACGACTTACAATACAATTCTTTTCAAACAACAAGAGCACATACATGACCACTGCCCTCAGTTACGAAGACCTGCTTAAGCAAAACCAACTCCTTGCAAAAGAAGTTGCCACTCGGACCCAGGCTATGATGGCCCTGGAAAACGATATTGAAAACTATCAATCACTGGTGGACAATGCCAGAGACCTCATCCACAGTGTCCGGCCTGACGGATCTTTCCTCTATGTCAACCAGGCCTGGAAAAATGCCCTGGGTTACAGCGATAAGGATCTGCCCGCCTTGAAGCTCATGGACATTGTTGATGAAAGTTGCCGTGACAAATGCCGGTGTATCTTTCAGGAACTCATTGCTGGTGACAATATTGACCGTACCGAGACCGTTTTTGTCACCAAGGATGGCCGGAAGATTATTGTCGAGGGTCAGTGCACCACCCATTTCCAGGATGGCAAAGCCACCCGGATGACCGGATTTTTCAGGGACATCAGTGACCGCAGCCGTAATGAGTCGGCCTTGCGCGAAAGCGAGATGAGATACCGCGATCTCTTTGAAAATGCCCACGACATCATCCAAATTGTCCGGCCCGACGGTAAGCTTCTCTATGTCAACAACTCCTGGCGCCAGACCTTTGGCTATAGCGAAGAAGAAACAAAACACCTCTCCATTTTCGACATTATCTCCCCTGATTGCCAGGACCATTGTCAGGACACCTTCGGCAAGGTAATCACCGAGGAAAAAACCCACTATATCAACACGGTGTTCGCCGACAAAAGCGGCAAGAAGGTCATTATCGAAGGCAATGCCATCTGCAAGTTTGAAGACGGCAAACCCCTGTATACCCAGTGTATTTTCCGTGACATTACAGAGAAAAAGAAAATGGAGGAAGAGCTGATCAAGGCACAGAAGTTAGAGTCCGTTGGTGTTTTTGCCGGTGGCATCGCCCATGATTTCAACAATCTTCTCCAGGCCATCATCGGTAACATCTCCCTTGCCAAAATGTACATTAACCCCCAGGACAAGGCCTACGAACGCCTGGAAAGAACCGAGAAGGCATCTATGCTGGCCAAAAATCTCACCCAGCAGCTTCTCACCTTCTCAAAAGGAGGTGAACCCATCAAAACAGTCACCTCCATCAGTGAAATTCTTGAGGAGGCCACCAGTTTCAGCCTGCGCGGCACCAAAGTTAAATGCCAGTTTCAGCTGGCCAAGGACCTACTGCCGGTTGAGGTTGATAAAGGGCAACTGAGTCAAGTTGCCCAGAATCTAGCAATTAATGCCAACCAGGCCATGCCTAACGGTGGCCTTCTAACCATCAAGGCAGTAAATACTACCATTAGTAGCCACAATGTCTTCAACCTGCCTGCCGGCAACTATATCAAGATTACCTTTAAGGATCAGGGCAGCGGCATCAGCACAGAACACCTCTCCAAAATATTCGACCCGTACTTTTCAAGCAAAGAAACAGGCAGTGGCCTTGGCCTGGCTATTTCCTACTCCATCATCAACAACCATGGCGGCCTGATTACCGTTGATTCCGCACCCGGACAAGGCGCTACGTTCACCATCTTTTTACCGGCAGCAAAAAAGCGGACTCTTTCAGAAAAAAAGAGTGCCGACAACCCTGCCCCAAAAAAAGGACATTTTCTGCTTCTTGATGACGAAGAGATTGTCCGGGATGTGCTGAGGGAAATGCTGATCGTTCTCGGCTGTGAAGCTGATGAAGCCGCGGACGGCAGCCAGGCTATCGCTCTCTACACAAAGGCCTTCAAGAAAGGAACACCCTATAGTGGTGTTATCATGGATCTCACCATACCTGGCGGTATGGGAGGCAAGGAAACCCTTGCCAAACTTAAAGAAATAGACCCGGAAGTCAAGGCCATTGTCTCAAGTGGTTATGCCAATGATCCCATCATGGCCAACTTCAGAGAACACGGCTTCTGTGGGGTGATTCCCAAGCCTTACAAGGTAGAGGACCTCAGCAAAACCCTCAACTCACTTTTCCCACACGAATAATGTTTCTCGCCTCCGCTTCACAAACCGTTTGCATGCGTACCAAAAGACACATCCCTCTGTTTCCGTTAGATTTTTTTAATGCTTGTGGTGGATATGCCGATACCACGATTTCGGATAGCTTGGGAACAGTGCCTCAGCAATCTAAAAGAACAGAATAGTTTTTTTGAGTTGATGTTCTTATCCCGAGCATCTAAAATGATAAGGTTGGCTTGTGTCTTTTTACAGCCAACTTACATTCGGGGGCTCAAAAATCAGAGGAGGAGATCACGTGCCATCACCAACCAGCAGTTTTTGGCCAACTAGTAATCCGTCAGTTTTCATTCTCACCATTCTCGCGGTCATTGTTTTACTGTATTTTGCCCGCGAGCCCGCCCACTTCAGCATTCGCTCTTTTTGCAGAGTGATCAGAAACGGCCTGCGCCTGGCCGCCTTTTCTGTGTTGCGGGCAGAAAAACGGCTCATCATCCGTAACAGAGAAGTTTTGCTCGCCGAGGGTCTGCTCAAGGTTGAGCGCGACATCGAAAGGGAATTCCAGCGGGTCGACAAGGTCGTCGACCGCGACATGCAGGGTTACCCTTCCCTGCACCGCAAACTTTCAGAAGAAATCACCAGGATCGACCAGGACTATACCGAAAGCACCGAGGTACCGCCCACGCCGCCGGTGTGGGTCAATGCCGTGGAAGCAGTTGCCGGTCTCTCCCAAAAAAGTGGCAGCGACAATATGGTGGGCTCCATCCTTAAGGATGTCCACACCACCATCGTCAAGCAGCAGAAAAAGGCCATGGAGGCCTACTGGAAAAATACCAGTGAACGCCACAAGATCCTCGGCAAAATGATGCCGTACTGGCGTCGGCTGGCCAAGGTTCTTGAGGAAGTAGGCAGCACCGTCACCGGCCTTCGCGATCGAGCCAAGGTCATTGATCAGAAGATGGATGAGTACGAAGAAATACGAAGCGGCTCTGACAAAGCAGCCATCACCCTGCACTCCTCATCCACCACCCAGTTTTTCATCGACGGTTTCTGGGTTATGGTGGCCATCGGCGGTATTGTCGTCAACTTCCACCTCATTTCCCTGCCCATGTCGGAAATGGTGGGTGGCGGCTCCTATATCGGCAACTACCCGGTCAATGAGATTGCCGCCCTGGTCTTTATTCTCATTGAGACCTTTGCCGGTATGGCTCTGATGGAGGCCTTGCGAATCACCAAGCTCTTTCCGTTAATCGGTAGCTTGGATGACAAACAGCGCCGCTTTATCGCCATTGTTGCCGTCTGCTTTCTCTTTACCTTTGCCGGCATCGAGTCAGCCCTGGCCTATATGCGCGATTTGATTGCCGCCAACAACGAGGCCCTGCGGCAGTCCCTGCTCATGGGCTCAGGCGAAACCATGGAAGTGGCACGCAGCATTATTCCAACCGCCTCCCAGATGGTCCTTGGATTTATTCTGCCCTTTGCCCTGACCTTTGCCATCATCCCGTTTGAATCCTTTGTCCACTCGGCCCGCACTGTTTTCGGTTACATCCTTGAGCTTCTGTTGCGGGCGGTAGCAGCCCTGATCCGCCTGGTTGCCAATATTGTCCATTACCTGGGATCTGTTCTGGTAGGGCTCTACGACCTGGTTATCTTCCTGCCCCTCTGGTTTGAGAAAAAAATTAAATCCCTGACCAGTCGTGAAAAAATTCCAGAAGATAAAAAAATCAAAAAGACCCAGGATAGCGGCACCAAAGAGGCTAAAGCCGTTTAAACAAGTAAAGGATATCGCCATAATTTCCAGCTCTACTGGATTAGGAGAAAACTATTGTCATGAATAAAGTAAAAACCATCTTCACTCTTCAGGCCCTTGCCCTTTGTATCTTGTTGATATTCAGCGGCTGCGGCGGTTCCAAGGAGCCCGTAACCCACACCAAAGGGATATACATGCTCTTGGATACCTCCGGCACCTATGCCCTTGAGCTCAAAAAGGCCCAGGGCATCATCAACTATATCCTCGGCTCCTTGAACCCCGGTGATTCCTTTGCCGTGGCCCGTATCGACAGCGGCAGCTTCAGTGAAAAAGACATCATTCAAAAAATCACCTTTGACAATAGACCCTCAGTGGCCACCAACCAAAAAAGGGTCTTTGCTGAAAAGGTGGATGACTTTATCAAAAACGTCAAAAAAAGCCCCTATACCGATATCTCGGGCGGCATGCTGCAGGCCGTGGAATGGCTCAACGAAACAAATCCCGGCAAGAAGAAAATCCTTATCTTCTCCGACATGGATGAGGAACTGGCCGAGGGCCACGTCCGTGATTTTCAGATTCCCCTGGAAAATTTCGAGGTCATCGCCCTGAATGTCACCAAGCTCCGCGCCGACATAATGGATCCCCGCATGTACCTTGATCGCCTCAATGACTGGCGGGTCAAGGTGGAGAGCGGTGGCGGCACCTGGGTGATCATCAACGACCTGGAACGGCTGGAGCCCATCATTGGTCATTAATTAAAAAGACACTCCTTCATATCAAAAAACAAGTCCCGCAAACGCAAGAGCGTTGCGGGACTTGTTTTTTATGGGTACCTTCATCATTTCTCCTCTTTGCTGGTACACGTTTTCATTCATAATTCCCATGCCCTTCTCCACCGCCAATTCTCCCTCCGGCCCCACCCCTGTTGACTGCTCCGGATATTGCCAACGCTGCAAAACCCACCATTCCCTTGGTCCGGGTGAAAGTCGGCAACACGCCCTGGCTCTGCTGGCTGAACTTGCAGAAAAGAAACGTATTGATCTTGCAGCTCAGGACTCGGAGGCGAGTCCCCTTAACAGCCTTGATTATCTCTTCGGCCCGGCCCGTGGCCAGATGTTTGGAGTTCTGGAGTGCAAGGGCCCTGACGGCACCCGCCAGGTGCTCCGCGCCTTCTCAGGACAATATAATGGACAGTGGCAGGTTGAGGGCTGGGTTCCCCCCCTCTTTGATGAAAATCTCTGGCACACAACAAATCGTGACCCCGAACGCCAAATCAAAGAGCTCAGCCACCAGCTTGAACACCTTACCGTCCATGATCCCCGCCGCAAAAAACTGACACAGGATCGGCGAACTCTTTCGCAACAACTCATGAAAGAGTTGCACGCCATCTACCGTCTCAATAATTTCCAGGGGGAAACCAGGAACCTCAAGGATGCCTTTCAAGGCACAGGAGGCCTGCCCACCGGCACAGGGGACTGCTGCGCCCCCAAGCTCCTTCATTACGCTGCCTGCCACCAGCTCACTCCCCTTGGTATCAGTGAATTTTTTGTCGGCCGCCAAAACCGCTCAGGGACAAAAAAACACGGCAATTTTTACTCATCCTGCACCGGCAAATGTCAACCCATCCTCGGTTTTTTACTCTGCGGCCTGGATGAATTCACATGACACCGGCGAACAGACTTGCCATTCTGTACCAGGACGATCACGTTGTGGTGGTGAATAAACCAGGCGGTCTTTTATCCGTATCAGGCCGCGGTCCGCACAAGCAGGCCGGCGGGGTGAATCGACTCAAAGCTTTGCTACCTTCCTGTCTTGCCCAACCTGCCCTACACCGCCAGCTACAACGCCATGCCGCCCACGAGCTGGGGCTGAACTGTCCTATGATCAATGCCCCCCTTTACGGTAGGGGCCAGGATGGTGACGCACTCATGCTCCACGCTGCCCACCTTTCCTTTTCTCGTCCTGCCCACGATAAAAGGGTCAGCTTCATCTCGACGCCCCTTTTGGGATGAATTTTCTCGGCCCTCCGCCCGGAACCCCTTGCCTAAGAACCAGACAGAGTATATAAAAGAAATACAGATTAAAAACAGGGAGTTTTACCCATCTCGACTGACAGGACAAGCCCACTGCGATGGCTCTTTTCAACACTGCCAAAATCCAGCTTAAAAAAACCTTCTTCCTGCTTCTGGCCTTTACCCTCTATCCCCTCCTAATTTTTTTTGGCCTTGCCGGCTATTTTCTTGAGAAACATCATTTCGAGAAAACAGTTCTTACTGAGCTCAAAACGGTTGAAAAACTTATCAGCCACCAGGGCGAACTTCACTCAAGGGAACTCCAATCCCTTATCACCCACTACATCAACGACGCCGCTTTACAAAAAGCATTTCTCTCCCAGTCCCGACCAGAACTTTACAAAAATGCCCTTCCCTATTTTCAGACCATTCTCGGCCAAGACATCAGCCACTTCTATTTAATAAATCTGGACAAAACCTGTTTTCTCAGGGTCCATAATCCCGAAAGATACGGCGACCTGATCAACCGCTATACCACCCAAGAGGCCGCCCGAACCGGCCATATGGCCGCAGGGCTTGAGATGGGACCTTACGGCACCTTCACCCTGCGCGTCGTCCAACCTTGGTATGTTGACGGTAAACTCATCGGCTACATTGAACTGGGCCGGGATATAAAAAACCTCACCGGCAGCCTCAAAGATATTCTGGGCATGGAACTCTTTGTCCAAATCAACAAACGCCATCTTGATCGCCAGAAATGGGAAGAAGGGTTGTGGATGACCGGCCGCACAGGAAATTGGGACGAAGACAAAAAACATATTATCTTTGACCGCACCATGCCCGAGCTGCCTAAGGAGCTTGGCAAATATCTTGACTTACCCCACGAGGCCAAGGTAGGCCTGATGTTCAGGGTCAAGATGGGCAACAGCACGTACCGGGGGGGCTTCCTACCTCTGCGCGATGCCAGAGGCAAAGAGCTTGGCGAGATTATTGCCCTCCGTGACTGCACCGAGGAACTCTCCTCCCGCACTATGCTCATCCTCTTCGTGCTTGGCAGTGCCGGTGTGAGCATTTTGATCTTTGCTCTGTTTTACGCCTATACTACCAACCTGGAAGGTCAGCTGCAGCACACCTATGCCGACCTCCACACTGAGATCGAAACCCGGCGGATTGCTGAAAAGAAATTACAAGCCCATGAGGAAGAACTTGAACTTCTCGTCAAGGAACGTACCACCCGTCTTGAGCAGACCAATAGCCAACTTCAGCAGGAAATCCAGGAACGTATTAAGATTTCAGAAGAGCTGCTCAAATCCCAACGGCTGGAGTCCATCGGTGTCTTGGCAGGTGGTATTGCCCATGATTTCAACAATCTACTCACAGTCATTCTGGGAAATATCAATCTTGCCACCCTGGACAAGGACCTGTCTGCCGACAGCAAATCCCTTCTCCAGGCGGCAGAAAACGCCTCGCGGCAAGCAAAAACCCTTACCCAGCAACTCATCACCTTCTCTGACGGCGGCACCCCTTTCACGGGAGTGGTTGATATTGTTGAATTGACAAAACGCGTTGTCAACGCTCTGCTGCCCAATACCATGACCTGCACCTATAACATCCAGTCTGATCTCTGGTTGGCAAAAGCCGACAAAACCCAGCTTGAGCAGGTTATCTATAATCTTGTGGATAACGCCTGTACGGCCATGAACAACCAGGGCACCATAGAAATATCGTGCAGCAACCAGGATTACGACGAGCAGCAGACTCTCTCCCAATCCGACGCCCATAAATTTGTCAAAATTTCCATCAAAGACAATGGTTGTGGTATTCCTGAGAAAAATCTGCCAAAAATTTTCGACCCCTACTTCAGCACCAAGGATAAAAGTAGCCGCAAAGGCAGCGGCCTGGGCCTGGCCATCGCCCATTCGATACTTACCAAACATGAAGGGTTTATCCGCGTTGTATCTCAAGAAGGGAAAGGCTCGACGTTCAGCCTCTATCTCCCCGCCTTCTTCAATGCATGAAACCCCTGACTCTTCCCAGCAGTACCAAAAGTTTTGATTCATTCAAAGACACCTGTCGTTACCCTTGTTTATTAGCAGCCAATTTCCACCCCTGATATTCCCTTCTCCATCCAAGGCTGACCGTGTTACTTTCTCTGAGGTTTCCTGTTCATATTTCCCCCATTACCTGTTATTATGAAAAAACTGTGTGAGTTGTTTATTATTCGAAAGCAATCGGTGAGTTAAAGTCATGAAAATTCTCATAGTAGACGACAGCAAGCTCTCACGCCTGACCATCTTAAAAAGAATGCCGGCCGCCATTAAAGAGTCTGCCGACATCTTTCAAGGGGCAAATGGTGTAGAAGCCATTGATCTCTACAAAGAACATCGTCCCGACATTGTCTTTCTTGATCTCACCATGCCAGTAATGGATGGCTTTGAAGCCCTAGGCCATATCAGAGATTTCGACAAGAATTCCAGGGTGCATATTGTCACCGCAGATATTCAGACAAAATCCCAAGAGAAAGTAATGGCCCTGGGAGCTGTTGCCGTCGAAGCCAAACCCATCGACGAAGAGAGACTGGCAGAAATCTTTGCAGCTTTGCCGGAGAGCTAGAGAGTATGATCAATGAAGAACTTCAAGAAGTCCTCAGCGAACTGATCAATATCGCCTTTGGTTCGGCCACAGCCACCATTGCCGATCTCTTTGACAATTTTGCCACCCTCCATATCCCAGATATCAGCTTCATTGCCCTGGCAGACCTTGACCAATTCATCCTCAAAGACTTCAACTACCAGGAAATCTATACATCCACCCAGCAATTCAAAGGCCGATTCCAGGGTGAAATTGTCTTTGCCATGGACAAAGACAGCGCTCAGAACATGCAACGCATCATTTTTGCAGAGGATGATCCTGAGTTAGACGGTTTACAAAACGTCGATGAGCTGAAACAAAGCATCCTTGAGATTGCCAACATTCTGGGATCATCCTGCATCGGTAAATTGGCGGAACTGCTGAGTACCAATGTCACCTTTGCCCCCCCTTCCATCGAGTTTTCCCAAAACCTCATAAAAGACAGCGATAACATGGCCTACAACCATGTTATCGTCATCAGTACGGTACTCGACTTTAAGGACATGGAATTTCTCGGCAAACTGTTTATCATGTTCACCGATGAGATGTTCGCCTGGCTGGAAGCAGCTTTAGAAGAGTATATGGACAACCTGTAGGGTATCTTGAATAATGAGATTTTTCATTCAAGATTAGGTAAGCGTAGACTCCGAGGCATGCGAAAAAAATTACCGCAGACATATAACTGATATTTCGAGGATATTTTTTTGAGCATAACGAAAAGATTGAATGAAAAAGCCATTATTCAAGGTGGCCTGTAGATGATCGACGAGAAATCCATCCTTGATACCATTGAAAATGGCATCTTAATCGTCACTGCTGATCTTAAAATTCTCTCCTGGAACAGATGGCTGGTTCTCCACACCGGCATCGACAAGGAGGAAGCCATCGACAACCTCCTGCCCTCCCTTTTCCCCGACACCAATTTCAACCTCCTGAAACGCAAAGTTAAAATAGCCCTCAAGCTTGGTTCATCCACCTTTACCAATTCTTCAGTGGAAAAATTCATCATTCCCATCAAATTGCAAAAAATCACCAAATCCATCTTTAAACACATGCGCCAGGATGTGGTGATTACCCCCCTTAACAGCGAGCAGGCAAGCATCATTATCTATGATGCCTCACCCCTTTTAGAGGCGAAAGCTATCATTAATGACCATCTCCAGGCGATGGAGAAACAGGCCACCACGGACACCTTGACAGGCTGCTACAACAGGAAGATGTTCAATGATCTGCTCAAGTCTGAATCCAAGAAGGCCGCTCGCCACAATAAAAAATTTTCCCTGGTCATTCTTGATATTGATAATTTTAAATCTGTCAACGATACCTACGGCCACCTGATTGGCGACGAGGTCTTAAAAGAGATGGCTGCTATTGCCAAGGAAACCATCCGAGAGAGTGATATCTTTGCCCGCTGGGGCGGGGAGGAATTTTCTGTTTTACTGCCGGAAACCGACCTGGAAGGCGGGGCTATCTTGGCTGACAAGATGCGTCTCAACATCAACGCCCATCGTTTCGACAAGGTAGGCAACCTGACCTGCAGTTTCGGCGTGGCCCAGTTTAAGACGGAGGAACCCAGGGACGCCCTGATCAGCAATGCTGACTGGGCCCTCTACCACGCCAAGAACCACGGCAAAAACCAGGTGGCCGTCTTTGACCAGGGAGAGATCCGAACCTGGCATAAGATGGAGAACGCCTGACTTCTTCCCCGAACGCGAGAACTCAAGCGGTTACACCTCTACCCCATACTCCTTGATCTTGCTCAGCAGTGAAGGATAGCTTATCTCAAGCATCTCAGCAGCCCGGGAGCGATTGCCCTTACACTCGGCCAGGGTCTTTTCTATCAAATTTTTCTCCCAGACTTTCTTGGCATCCTTCAACGAATACCCGTCAAAAAGTGCACCACCGCATGGGGATGTCCCTTCACTGAGCATGGGGAAATTCTCAGGCAACAGGGTATCTCCATCAGCAAGGACCAGAGCCCTTTCAATGGTGTTCTCCAACTCGCGGACATTGCCGGGCCACTGATACTTAAGGAGCATCTTCATGGCATCCTTGTCAATCCGTGCTGCCACCAATCCCATCCTGTCCTTCAACTTGGCGATAAAATGCTCGCAGAGCAGGGGGATATCAGCCGGTCGGCTCCGCAGGGGCGGCAGGGTGATGGGCAGAACATTTAAACGGTAGTAAAGATCCTGACGGAAACGCCCCTCCTTCACCTCACTGGCGAGATCCCGAGCCGTGGCCGCTATCACCCGGACATCAACGTGTATGGCCTGGGACGCGCCCACCGGCCTGATTTCTCCCTCCTGAAGGACCCGAAGGAGTTTAACCTGAAGAAGAAGCGGCAGATCGCCGATTTCATCTAAAAAAATAGTCCCCTTGTCCGCTTCCTCAAACAACCCTTTTTTATCATGATCGGCGCCGGTAAAGGCTCCTTTAACATGACCAAAAAACAGGCTCTCCAGAAGGTTCTCCGGCACACAGCCGCAGTTTTCAACAACCAAGGGCATCTTGGCGCGCGCTGAGGCAAAATGAATGCCCCGGGCCACAAGCTCCTTACCCGTACCTGATTCACCGGTGACAAGAACCGTGGTATCAAACTGGGCAACCTTGGCGGCCAGCCGGAAGACGTCGCGCATGGCCTTGGAATGGGCCAGCATGGTGCCGAAGCGATAGTCGTCCTTTACCTCGCTGATCTGTAACTTGAGGCTGCGATTTTCCCGCTTGAGATTTTCCCGTTCCTCAGCTTTTTTGAGGGTCAGCAACACCTCGTCGGTTTTAAAGGGCTTGGATATAAAGTCATAGGCCCCCATCTTCATGGCCTCAATGGCGGTGTCAATTGCGCCATAGGCGGACATCATAATCACCGTGGCTTCGCCACGCAGTGGGCTTGAGGCCTGCAAGAACTCCATGCCACTCATATTGGGCATCTTGATATCACAAAGAATAAAATCAAATCGGTGATGACCGAGAAGGTCAAGACCCTCCCGCCCGTCAGCACCGGTCGTGACTTGGTAGCCTGCCTTTTCAACCAGCACGGTGAGCATGTGGCGCATATTGGGCTCATCATCAAGGATGAGGATTTTCCTGCGAAGCTCTTCTGTCATTTCACTTTCTGGTGATTATTATTGAGCCCGGCCTGAGCCAGGGGCAAGAAAACGGTTAACACACAACCCCCTTCCGGTCGGCTGGCTGCGGTGATCCGACCCTTGGCATTTTCAATGATCATATAACTTACCGACAGTCCAAGTCCAGTGCCCTTACCTGGCTCCTTGGTGGTGAAAAAAGGATCAAAAACCGTTTCGACATTCTCCGTGGCTATACCGGTACCATTATCGGTAAAGGAAATCTCCAGGGCCGGCACCTCGCCCTGGCCTGGGGTAAGAACTGTACTGACAATGGCCGTGGCTATGATCAGCATCCCAGGCTCCTTGGCGCCGCTCGCCTGTACAGCGTCAACAGCATTCATGATGATGTTTAAAAAGACTTGGCGTAACTTATCAGAAACTGCGTAGACCGTATCATCCTCGGCGCCAAATTCCAGCTTAAAGGTCATGGAGGCAAGCAGGGGTTGATCCTTGAGGCTGGCATAGAGATCCGTCAGCAGATCATGGACATGGACCTTGCCATGTTCTTCAACTCCGGTACGGGCCAGATCAAGGAGCTGGCGGATAATGGTGTTAATTCTGCTGATCTCGGCAATGGAGCGTGTGATAAAATCTAGGCGCTCCCCAGGTTCCAGACTCTCCTGCTTCAGAAGGTCGAGATAGCCAAGGACAATACCAACCGGATTGCCGATCTCATGGGCGATCCCCGCAGAAAGACGCCCCACCGAGGCCAGTTTCTCGGCCCGGATCACCTCCTGCTGGGCTTGCACCAACGAGCGATTGGCCTCTTCCAGTGCCACAACCATGTTCTGCAGCTTGGTGCGATCGGCATTAATCCTGCGCAGCATACTGTTGAGGGAGGTGGAAAGGGCGGCAACTTCATCACTCTTACGCTCGCTCAGAAAATAAAAAGACTCATCATCCTTGTACTCCTCAGCCCGTTTAGCCAAGCGTTGCAAGGGTTTCATCAACAACTTGACCACCCGTTGATACGCCAGAAAAGTGAGCACCACAAGATTTAACAGAAAATAAAGAATGATGAGGCGCTGGCCAGTAAAAACATCCTGATAGAAAGGGGTGAGATTGTTGGCCACCCCCACGCCAGCCACCACCTGGCCCATCTCCGAGCGCACCGGCTTGGTAAGTAGAAAATAATCATAACGCCAGCCCAGGAGGCCTAAACTTCTGCCGGACGTGCCTTTTCCCTCCACCCGGGCAAGGACAGCCTGCCGTGTCATCAAGGCCAGATCTTTGCTGGCAGGGCTCTCCGGCTTAGAATTGAGCAGCTCCTCGCCTGAAGCATCAACAACCAGCAGGTCCATTCTGGCCTTGCCGGCCAAGGTGGAAAGTTGTGTTAAAAGGGTTTGCGACAACGCTTTGTCCTGAGCCAGGCGACCGGCAAGAACACCAGCCACGACATCGGCCTTGTCCATCTCAGCCATCAGCAGCCGCTTGTGGTTGCTCATGCTGACCACGACATCAATGAGCAGCATGCCTGTGGCAATAAAGATTGCCAGGCCCAGGATAATTTTAATTTTCAGCCGGTAGGATTGCACCTGATCACGCTATGGGTATTGGGCCATATGGTTTTATGATGAGCATCGAATCACAGCAGGTTTGGCAACAGTCTCATGGGCGCAAACATTTATCGCTCCCAGTTAACGGTTTACAGTTGCCGGTTCAAGGAAGACGCTCTCTGCCATAGTTGCCATCCACGAACTGTAAACTGCAAACCGATAACTGTAAACTATTGCTATTAAGAGCAAAAAAAACTGGCCATAAGCTGGACGAGATTCAATGGCAATTAAATCTCATTTAACCCCGGCCAGATATTCACTGAGTTCACAGACGGCCATGGCATAGCGGTTAGAATGGTTCCAGGCGGTAATCGCCTGGAAATTGGGATAACCGGCCACATAGCGCATGGCCCCTTCCTCATCAAGCTCCAGGCCGACTATGGAGAGCTCCTTATTGGCAGGGGAAGCCGGTAATTTTAACCCTTGGGCCTTCTCAACCGCAGCCAAACCCACTCGCCCCTTACGCCCCTTTTCGTAGGCCTTCTTCAAAGTTGAGCCCTTGAGAGTCGGACCGATCTCGGCGTAGAGGGGAGCATCATAAACCCAGCCATAGCGTTTGAGATAATTGGCAATGGAGGCCAGGATGTCATCAATACTGTTCCAGACGTCGCGCCGACCGTCATGGTCAAAATCCACCGCATACTCACGAAAACTAGAAGGAATAAACTGCGTCTGGCCAAAGGCACCGCCATAGGAACCATCCACCGTTTTCGGGTCGACATTGTTCTCCCGGCACAGCAGGAGAAAATGGATGAGCTGTTTACGATAAAAGGAGGAACGGCGCGGATAGGCATCAAACAAGGTGTTCAAGGTCTGCAGCATATCAAAACCACCCGTATTGCTGCCGAATCTGGTCTCAATGGCCCAGATAGCCACCACGACCTCTCGATCAACGCCAAGCTCCTTCTCCACCCGGTCCAAAATTGCCTTATGCTGGACAAGTTTCTCCTTACCCTCCTTGATCACAGCCGAAGTGATAAAACGAGGATAGTACTCAAAATAGGGCTTGGCCTCCCATTGAGAGTCCATCAGCACCAACACCCTTTTCTTGATGGTCAGACCACTGAAAATCGTTGCCAACTCTTCCTGACTGAAATTATGCTCGGCACGCAGCTCGGCAAAAAGAGCCTGATAGCGCTCACTGGTAAGATCAATCGACTGACCATCCGTGACGAGATCAGCCGCCGTTGATCCTTCAGCAGCAAACAGCGCGACAGGAAGGAGGATCAAAAGGCCAACGAGGAAAAGGACTAAACATTGTTTTTTTAATTCCATGGGAAGCTCAAGGTCTTATCAAAGGAGTCTAGGGGGAAAGCCAAATTGGCTCAAAATGCTTTGCACGCTGTGTATCTCCAAAGAGAACCATAGAGAGAGGGAGGATACAAAGTGTTTTTCTGATTTTCATCGAATTTAGCCAAAGTTGTGGGTGCTGAGAGTACTCTTGAAAAATGCACCAACAATTTACAGAACGATCAGTGCCCCCAAGAGGGTGGAAGATAAATGGCAATCCGATTAGCGTTTGAAAGCAGTAAAAAATGCGGTCGTAAACTCCTGAACCAAGGCCGCAGGAAGCTTGTTTATGCCTGCAGCAGCGGCCCGCCCCCCCCCGGTGGCAAAGGCCTGACAAAGATCTAGCGCCCCCTTCTTACGATTTAAAGGAGCACGGACGCTCACCACGTAGCCGCCCTGCCCATCATCCACCAGCAGGGCATGGGCCTTATCAGGCTCTTCCCTGGCCCGCTCATTACTGAATACCCCGGCTGTGCGTCGGGCCCAGGGTAAGCATGGGAAAATATAGATACGGCCGGTATCCTGCTGGGCCTCAGGCTCTACAGCCCTGGCCTGTGCCATGTCATCATGGAACCCCTGGCGCAGGGTGGCAAGGGCATCGCTTGCTGCATAAAACTCAAGGGGATTCTGGTAAGGTTGAATCTCCTGAAAAAGTGTGACCGGGTCGAAATGGAGATCAGCAACCTCTTTGCCATACCCATTGTAGTTGAGAAGCTCGCCAAGTTCACGCAGCATGCCCATCTCACGGCCAGAGAATTGTGCCGTTTTCCCCAGATGGTCCGCCGAATCGTGGAGATTATCACCAAAAGCCGCCACCACTCCCCAGCCCGGAAACCTGCCGGCAAGCAACCGGTTGATGATCAGCCCCGTACAAATTTCAGGATCAGGATCAATATGACAGGTGAGGCTGCTGTGCTTCGGAATCGCACCGGGGTGATGATGATCGGCATAGAAAACCTGACAGTTATCCTTAAGCAAGGTAACCAGCGGCTCGTTATTGGTGGCCATGGAAATATCAAGCACCGTGAGGCGGGCGCCCGAATGGTCAGCCATGGCGACCACCTTGTCCAGCAGCCTTATATCCCTTTTCACTCCAGAGACCAACACGGAACGACGCGGCTCAGCAAGACGAAGTTGTTGCAGGGCAGCAATGCCATCGGCATCGCCGTTAAAAATATCTATGTCCATATTTTTCTCTATCCCAAAGAAGGCTGATGGCCGGGATCAACACCTCAGCCCTACGCCTAAAAATTTTCGTGATCCAGAGGATCGGTGCTGGTGGCAAACTCAAAATCGCCACCAAAATTTTCCTCATAACCTATACCAAAGGCCTGGCCCACGGCAACCAGGGAAAAGAGTACCGAAACCCGCTGATCATCGCCACTTTCTGAAAATTTGACCTGCATACCCCAGCAGCCCGGTTGATAGAGAAGTGACAGCGACTGGCTCACCACATTATTAAGGGCCAGGGATTTTTTAATATCCCCCTGGAGAGATATGGACTCGGCGATTCGCAGCAAGGCGCTGCCGTTGATCTCGTGAATATCGCTATTCTTATCATACCGATAATCAACCGACAAAAAATCACCCCGCAAATTTGTATAGCGAGTCAGCAGATCATAATTGACAACCCCCCGCCCATAAACACTCAGATCAGTAGTGTAATAAACCCGCAACCGTTCCAGGGGATAGATATCCAGGTCAAAATTCAAATCGCCATAGGGCTGTATTTCCTTACGATGGTCATAGGAGTGGTTAACCTTGAAAGAGCCTAAATAGCGGTTATAGGCCTTGTCCTCAGCCACGCCACCAATGCGAAAATGGTTATCAAAGCCGTAGCCCACCACGCTCTGAGCCACCAGGATGTCCTTGCTGTCAAAATCGGGCAACAGATCCTCGTCGTCATCCGGGTCAATATACGAATATGAGGTATGGGGTTTCATCGTGTGATTGAACCAGCGCAGGGAGCCCGCTTGAACATTAAAATCGCGCTGAAAGGTGGTGGCAAGGTCAACAGCACCATCCCAAGCCTGCCGGTCCGAGCTGGTGTCATCGCCATACAGGGCGTCATTATAGGATTCAATCTGATAAAAGGTCTGGCGCATGCCACCGGTTGCCGAGGCCTCCAGCCAACGCCCTAAAGGAATGGGCGTAGTGAGACGAGGATGGAGATCAACCCGTTGCATGCCCACGCCCTCTTCACACCAGTAATTGACATATTCGGCATCCCAGTTGAGATTAAGCCTGGTGGCAGGAATTCCCAGGGAACCACTGGTGAGAAGTTTCGGCAGGGTATGGACAACAGTACTATCCGGCGTGGTGCTGGGATTAAGATCATCCACATGGGTGGCTTCCCCTCCGACAAAAACATGATCCCAATGCTTGCCGAGCTGCAGGGTAGATGAGCGCCAGGGCAGGGAGGATTCCTCAAGGCCACGGTTAAAATCGTGGCGAAAGACCTTGTGAGACTGATCAAAACCAGTCACTCCGTCATTAAACTCCATGAGGTAGTCACGGTCGGAGGCAAAATCCACATCAAGCAGCACCTTGAAATCACTGCCGAAATCCTGGTCGGCCTTACTGCGCACCCAATACCGGCTGGAACGGGTACGCAGATAGCCGTCATCCTGATAATCATCATCCTCCGTATCCTGGAGATCATCATCAAGGACGGTGCCCTGAATGGCAAAGCGAGAATCATAATCATAGATATAGCGAAATTCACCGCCAAGCATCGGACCGCGGCTGGCAAAATAGCCAGGATAGAGAGTGATATCAGAGCTTGGCGACAGATCAATAAAGAAGGGCGCCATGAACCCGGAACCACCACGATCAGAACTGGATAGTTCTGGATCCAAAAATCCTGACTGCCGATCCATGCGACCGGGGAAGGCCATAAAGGGCAGATACAAGACCGGCACATCTTTGATGCGCAACAGACTATGCTTCATAAAGATGAAGCCATCCACATCAATATCAGCCTCCTTCATCGACAGGCTCCAAACCGGGCTCCGCTCATCATCAGAGTCACAGGTGGTAAACACACCCTCCCGGAAAAAATAAACCATCTCCCCGTCTTTACGGGCCTCTTTGCTGGCAAAATGGATATTGGTATCTGGAAAAAAAACCTTACTGTCAATCATCTGCGCGGTTTCATCCACGAGATAGATGGTGGCCTCGGCAGCCTCGGCGTTTTCATTTGTTGAGCGGAGCTTGACATGACCCCGGGCCTGAACAATACCAGCCGCAGCGTCATAGCGAATCCAGTCAGCCTCAATAGTCATCGGCTTATTGGGGTTGCCGGTGCGTTCAAGCACGACATTGCCCTCGGCAATAACCTCCTGTTCCTTCTCGCCGCGAATGATCTTATCCGCCTCCACCTTCCAGGGTTGATTGAGAAGATCTTCGGCGCTCACCGAAAAGCTGAGAAAAATCAAAACACAGGCAAGCAGGCTGGCCAGAAAATTTCTTACTAAGGGGATGTTTGGCACGTTTATCCGTATATTGTGAAGGAAAAGGAAAATAGGAAGACGTAAAAAAGGGGGCGTGAACGCCCCCTTGGAAAACTACTCGTCTTTTAAGACCGCGCCGGTGGCTCCGGAGGTTACCATCCGGGCATAGCGGGCCATATAACCGGTGGTGATCTTTGGCTCAGGGGGCTGCCAGCCCTTCTTACGCTTGGCAAGCTCGGCATCCTCAACCTCGACCCGCAGAACATTGTTGGGGATATCGATCACCACGACATCACCCTCCTCAACCAAGGCGATGGGCCCGCCGTCAGCCGCCTCCGGCGAGATGTGACCGATACAGGCACCCTGGGTACCACCACTGAAACGGCCATCGGTAAGGAGCGCCACGCTCTTACCAAGCCCCATACCGATGATGGCCGAGGTGGGGGAGAGCATCTCAGGCATACCAGGCCCCCCCCGGGGCCCGCAATAGCGGATGATGACCACATCGCCGGCCTTGATCTTGCCACCTAAAATTGCCTTCTGGGCTTCTTCCTCGGAGTCATAAAGTCGGGCCGGGCCGCTATGCTTCAACATCTCGTCGGCCACTGCCGACTGCTTGACCACGGCACCCTGAGGAGCCAGATTACCATAAAGGACGGCGATACCACCCACCTTGTGGTAGGGCGCAGCCACAGTGCGGATAACCTCGCGGTCCTTGACCTGGGCCTTTTTGAGGTTCTTACCCAGCGACTGGCCGGTCACGGTCATAACATCCTGGTGCAGACCATCCTTGCTTTCAAGAAGCTCCTTCATGACGGCCTGTACACCACCGGCCTCATAGAGCTCTTCCATGGAGTGGGGGCCGCCGGGAATCAGGCTACAGATGTGCGGAACCCTTTTGGAAACCTTATTGAAGGAATCAAGGGGCAGGTCAACGCCTGCCTCCTTAGCAATGGCCGGCACATGGAGAACCGTGTTGGTGGAGCAGCCCAGGGCCATATCCACGGCCATGGCATTTTCAAAGGCCTTTTTGGTGGCAATATCGCGGGGCCGGATATTTTCGTGAAACAGATTCATAACAGCCATGCCAGCCTGTTTGGCCAGCCGAATGCGAGCGGCATAGACCGCCGGGATGGTACCATTCCCCGGCAAGCCAAGACCGATGGCCTCCGTAAGACAGTTCATGGAATTGGCGGTGAACATGCCGGCACAAGAACCACACCCCGGACAGGCGTCATCCTCAAGCTCGGCAAGCTCCTCAAGACTCATGGTTTTGGCCTTGACGCGACCAACACCTTCAAAGACCGAGACAAGATGAACATTTTTGCCGCGATGCCGTCCGGTGAGCATGGGGCCACCGCTTACCATGATGGCCGGGATATTGAGACGCAGCATGGCCATGAGCATGCCCGGTACGACCTTGTCACAATTGGGGATAAGAACCATGGCGTCGAAAGGATGAGCCTGCCCGACAATCTCTACAGAATCGGCAATGATCTCGCGACTGGCCAGGGAATATTTCATTCCGGTATGGCCCATGGCAATACCATCGCAGACACCGATGGTGGCAAAAGCAGCGGGGGTACCGCCGGCCATCCGCACCCCGGTTTTCACCGCCTCAACAATCTTATCGAGGTGGACATGGCCGGGAATAATCTCATTATGGGCATGACAAACACCGATCAGGGGACGGCTCAGCTCTTCATTGGTATAGCCCATGGCCTTAAACAGGGAACGATGGGGGGCCCGTTCCAACCCTTTGGTGACGATATCACTACGCATATTTTTTCCTTTATCTGAGGGTAATTATTAGAACGCATTTTTCTTGCAGCACAAGCTGCGCAGACAAATCAATGAAAACAACGCTATTTCAGCAAGAAACGAGCAAGAGCCACATCTGCAAAAAATGGTTCCGCCGCCCTTTCTGCCGTTAGCGGCTCGTGCCAACCAAGGAGGACAAAATTTACGCTCTGGCACCATGGGTGTCAAGGAAAAGTTCCCCCCTTTCTTACTGACAAAACGGCGTTTTTACTTGCCCGAACTTAAAAAGCTTGTTATAAAATTTTCCTTGTTGTTTTGTATGCAGATGACCCTCGATCATAAAAATGGGCGTTCCCCTCTCCTGCCTGCCCGTAATTCCATTCCTATGAAATATCTCTTTGGACCGGTCAATTCCCGGCGGCTCGGCCTGTCCCAGGGCATTGATCTCCTCACCACCAAGACCTGCAATTTTGACTGTATTTATTGTGAGGTAGGGGGTACGTTGATTCATACTTGTAAGCGACAGGAATATACCCCGACAGCAGAGATTATCGCCGAGATTGACGAGTTGCTGAGCCATGAGAACCTGGCAAAGCCCATTGATGTCTTCACCATCACTGCCATGGGTGAGCCCACCCTGCATACAGGGCTTGGCGAGATCATCCGCCACATAAAAGAAAAATCCGGCAAACCTGTTGCCGTTCTGACCAACGGCGCCATGATGCACCGCGCCGATGTCCGTCAGGAACTGCAGGCCGCTGATATTGTTATCCCATCGCTGGACTCGGCTCGGGCTGAAAGCTTTCGTAAAATTGATCGGCCGGCCCAGTGTGTGGATTTAGCAGAAATGATTGAGGGCATTGCCCTTTTCTGCCAAGAATTTTCCGGTCAGGTATGGCTTGAAGTCATGCTGGCCAAGAACATTAATGATCAACCCCGCGACATAGAGGCCTTGAAAGAGGCCATTATGCGCATTAAGCCGGACCGGGTTCAATTAAATACAGTGGTTCGCCCTCCCCTGGAGAATTTTGCCAAACCACTGACCCACGAGGATTTAAGCCGCATCGCCGAGCAACTGCCCGGTAATGTGGAAATTATTGCCAGTTTTGCCAAACGTGAACACGACTCCTGGCGCTCACCCGAACCCGGTGAGATTCTGGAGATGCTGCAACGCCGCCCCTGCACCGCGTCAGATATCAGCGAAGCCCTCAACCTGGAGCCTGCTCAAACGAACAGACTCATGGAAGAACTTGCTGATCAGGGACAGGTGTTGAAGATGGTTCACCAAGGCCGAACCTATTACCAGCCGCCTCACTCCCATTAAACTGTGGCGGCCGTTATCAAACAGATGGCGGCATCCCAGCCTGCAAAGGCTGTGATGGCACCTGAAACATGCAAAAATATCTTGAGCCATGCCTCTTAAAAGGTGCTTGAGCCCAAAGAATTTTTTTGCCAAAGGAATATTTATGACCGAAGAGAAAACAGACCCTAAAAAAGACACCCCCACCGAAACCGCGAGCAGTGCCGATGCCAATCAACAGTCGTCGGCCCCGGAATCGGACAAACCAAAGCCGAAACGCACCCCGCGCAAACGTGCCCCCCGCAAGAAATCTTCTGCCAAAATTGCCGCCACGAGTCCTGCCGATACACAGGCAGTAGAAAAGACAGAGCCCAAGGCAGAGGACGGCAACACCGTAACGGCTGCCACGCCAGAGACAAATCAGGCGACCCCAAACCACGACTCTGAGAAACCAGCCCCGAAACGTCGGCCGCGCAAACGGGCCCCTCGCAAAAAATCCCCTGCCAAAACTTCCTCGCAAAGCACTGATGAAAATCAGATCGAAACCACGCCGGAGACTAAGGTCGAAGTCAGCAAAACCGAATCGCCAAGTCGGAGAAAAGCCCCTGCCAAGAAATCACCCGACACAAGTCCAGCAGCAAAGGAACCCGACAAGATCGCCTATAAGCTGCTGATCAATGCGGATGAGCCCGAAGAGTGTCGCATCGCGCTGCTTGAAAACGGCAAGGTGGAATCTTTTAACGTCGAAACCGTGGTCCAGGCCCAGAGCAAGGGCAATATCTACAAAGGTATTATCAGCGCCATTGAGCCCAATCTCCAGGCTGCCTTTGTCGACATGGGTACCGGCAAAAACGGATTTCTTGCCTTTGGTGATATCCACCCCGAATACTATTGCAAGGATGTGGGTAACAACCCCAACTGGAAATCCTTAAACATCCAAGACGTTGTCATGAAGGGCCAGGAGGTTCTGGTGGAGGTGGTCAAGGATGCCACCGGCAACAAGGGCGCCAACATCACCACCTATCTCTCCATGCCCGGTCGCTATATCGTTCTTATGCCCGGCAGTGATTCCCATGGCATCTCGCGTCAGATCCTCGATGAGGAACGGCGCGCCAAGCTCCGGGAAATTATTGAGTCGGCCAAGCTTCCTGAAGAGATCGGCTATATCATCCGCACCGCCAGTGAGGATGTTACCAAAGCCGCCCTCATGCAGGACATCACCTACCAGCTCAACCTCTGGAACGACATCAAGGAAAAGGGTCAAATCATGAAGGCGCCTGCTCTGGTCTATAAAGAACAGGATGTTGTCTCGCGCTTTTTGCGCGACCATTATACCCCGGATATTGAAGAAATTCTGGTGGACAACGAGGAAGTGTTTGCCAAGATCAATGACTTCATGCAGCTTCTGCCGGCCCGCCAACGCAAGACCAAGGTCCAGCTCCATAAGGGCTCTAAGCCCATCTTCAACCAGTATCAGGTTGAGGAGCAGATCGAGCAGATGTACCTGCCCACAGTTTCTTTGCCCTCAGGCGGCTCCATTGTCATCAATCCCACCGAGGCCCTGGTGGCCATTGACGTCAACTCCGGCCGCACCTCCAAGGACAAGAATTTTGAGAAGACCATTTTCCTGGCCAACATGGAGGCCGCCGATGAGCTGGCCCGTCAGCTTCGCCTCCGCGACTTAGGCGGTCTGATCGTCGTTGACTTCATCGACATGCGCGACAAGAAAAATATTCGCGAGGTGGAAAAACGGCTCAACAACGCCATGAAAAAAGACAAGGCCAAGGTGGATACCAGCCGCATTTCCAAATTCGGCCTTATGCAAATCTCCCGCCAACGCCTCGGCCCGCCAATCCAAAAGGGTAATTATATTATCTGTGAGCATTGCCAGGGTCACGGCATGGTCAAATCAGTGGAAACCACGGCCCTGGCCCTGATGCGCCGTATCCAGACTGCGGCGGTCAAACGCCATATTACGGCCATCCACTGTGATCTGCCCCTGAAGGTGGCCCAGTATCTTCTCAACCAAAAACGTGCTGAAATTGCCGAGCTTGAGCAGCGCTACAAGGTGGAAATCCGCATCACCGCCAACCCGGCATTTACCCCGGCCCAGGGTGATCTGAAATTCATCAAAAGCAGCTAACAACGCCAACCGCATAAACACCATAAAAAAGGGCGATTGAATTATTTCAATCGCCCTTTTTTATGGTGTTGTCCCGTCCTGAAATACGTTTACACTTCGGAGACTTATTATGGACACTCCAGGCAGGAAGGGTAAGAAACGCACTCAGCGTGATTACACCATGGGCTTTAAATTACAGGTGGTCACCGCCGTTGAAAAAGGCG
>JAHJKA010000030.1 GCA_018822545.1 Pseudomonadota bacterium | reverse complement strand
TACGACATACACCAGAAAAAATCACCGAGCGTAAGGGCTTGACCATTAATCCGGCCAAGACCTGTCAGCCCATCGGTGCCATGTATGCGGCCATGGGCGTCCACGGCTGCCTGCCGCACAGTCATGGCTCCCAGGGCTGCTGCTCTTATCATCGCAGCACCTTGACCAGGCATTATAAGGAGCCGGTCTCCGCCTCCACCAGCTCGTTTACCGAGGGTGCTTCGGTGTTCGGCGGCCAGGCCAATATGCTGCAGGCCATTAACAATATATTCACCGTCTATGAACCCGAGGTGATTGCCATCCATACCACCTGCCTGTCCGAGACCATCGGCGACGATCTGCCCCAGATCAAGAAAAAGGCGGAGGCGGAGGGTAAGATTCCCAAGGGCAAGCACGTCATCAGCTGCTCCACCCCGAGTTATGCGGGGTCGCACGTCACCGGCTTTGCCAGCATGGTCACCTCCATGGCCATGATGGCGGAGCCCACCGGCAAGAAGAACGGTAAGGTCAACATCATTCCCGGTTGGGTGGAGCCTGCCGACATGGAAGAGATCAAGCGGATGACCGGGCTCGTTGGAGTCAAGACCATCCTCTTCCCAGACACCTCCGGCGTGCTCAACGGCCCGCTTAATGGGGAGTACAAGATGTTTCCCGATGGCGGCACCACCGTTGCCGAACTCAAGAGTTGCGGCGACTCCAAAGGAACCTTGGCCCTGGGTGAATGGTGCTCGGCCGATGCGGCCCGCGCCCTTGACACCAATTACAAGGTGCCCTGTTCAGTGCTGGACATGCCCTTTGGTCTCATGGCCACGGATCGTTTCATCGATGCCCTGCGCACCATTGCCGGGGTATCCATCCCTGACGAGATCACCCATGAGCGCGGCCAGCTGGTGGACATGATTTCCGATATGCACCAGTACCTGTATGGCAAAAAGGTTGCCCTGGTGGGTGACCCGGATCAACTCATTGCCATGACCGAGTTCCTGGTCTCCATGGACATGAAACCGATCCACATTATCACCGGTACACCGGGCAAGAAGTTCGAAAAACGGATCAAAGAGATCACCAAGGATATTGGTTGCGAGGTCAACGTCAAGGCCAAAGGTGATATGTTCCTTCTTCATCAGTGGATCAAAAACGAGCCTGTGGATCTGCTCCTTGGCAATACTTACTGCAAGTATATTGCCCGGGACGAAGACCTGCCCTATGTCCGCTGGGGCTTTCCCATTCTCGACCGTCAGGGCCATCAGTACTTCCCCACTGTCGGCTACAAGGGCGGCTTGCGGCTCCTGGAGAAGATCCTCGGCGTGCTGATGGATCGCCAGGACCGCGATGCGCCGGAAGAGAAGTTTGAGCTGGTGATGTAGGCTTTTTTTATTCAGCCTTCCTGGGCTCCCGCCTGCGCGGGAGTGACGATCTTGGATTGATTTCTACCATGTCATCCCCGCGCAGGCGGGGATCCAGGAAGCATCGCGTGAACCCTAAACATCCTTAATCATCTCTTAGCCAGGTTGAACCAATGACCCTTATCCCCCTTCCCGACAAAAAAACAGGCTGCGGCTGCAATAACCCCCCGGAGTGGATCAGCCTACCCGTGGCCCCGAACCCTGCGGCCCGCTCCCGTTTCAGTGGAGATGAAAAACTCCCCCAGGCTGTTCCCCTTTATGGGGCTCTTACTTGGATAGATGATCTGCAGGCCCGAGGTACCTCCATTGCCGGTCTCGACATACGCGGTCCGGGTGATCCCCTGGCCAGCATGCCCATGACCTTGGAGATCTTGCACGTGCTGCAGGAGAAGCATCCGAAATTTGCCTTTGCCATTACCACCCTGGGCTTAGGCCTTGCCGACAATGCTGAGCTGTTGAAGGAGCATGGCGTCAGCAAGGTTACTCTGCTCTTGGATGCCGTACATCCAGAGGTGATAAAGAAGCTATATGCCTGGATCAGGCCAGGTAAACGGAATATGCAAATAGCCACAGCCGCGGCAACCCTGATTGAGGAACAGACCAAGGGTATAGCGGCCTGCCGCACAGCCGGTATGGAGGTGGTTGTCCATACCTCAGTTTATAGCAATGTCAACGAAGGAGAAGTGGCGGAAATCGCCCTCCTCGCCTCTGACCTTGGTGCCGAATCAATGACCCTGCTACCCGGTAAAGGCTGGTCAGAGGGTGAAGAGAAGCTCCCCTTGCCCTTACCTACCTCAGAAATAATGGCACGCTTAAGCGCATCGGCGGCAAAGCACATCAAGATTGTTGAGCCGTTACACGGGGAAAGTCTTGACGATATCACCTCTGAGAAGTCCTGCGGCACCATCGCCCTGCCTAAAGCCACGGCTGCACGTCCCAACGTGGCAGTCCTGAGCTCCAACGGTATGGATATTGATCTCCACCTGGGCCAGGCCATTAAGGCCCTGATTTACGGGCCCAGGGTAGACGGTTTGACCTGTCTGCTTGAGGCCCGCGATCTGCCTGAGCCTGGCGGCGGCGAAGGCCGTTGGCAGCAGGTGGCCGAGATTTTAGACGATTGCTTTGTCCTGCTGGCTGAAAGTGCGGGGCAGAAGCCCCGCCAGATTTTAGGCACCACCGGCCTGCCCATAATCCTCATTGATGACAATGTTGAAGGTACAGTGGATGTGCTCTATGGCGGTGGCAAAAAAGGCAAATGTAAAAAGGGATAGAAGCAGCACATCTGCACCACCTCTATCCCTTTTTATACCGCAAGGGCAGTCTTTTCAGTACCCCCTTAAGGGGCATAAGTTTCGTTTGAGCAGACAAGCTGCTCAACTCAGCTTTAACAAGAAGACACCTTTGGGCTACATCCTTCTCCCTCAGTAATCGAATAGGACTTGGTACCCCCTCCCCGCACCGGCCTTGCCTACCCCCTTTTGTAAATCAATTTTGCCTTCCACGCCCAAACTCCCCCCTTTTATATCTGCCGTTGAAATCCTTGAAAAACAAAGGAGTCAAGCTCCGTGCAGTAAGTAATTCTCTTCCTGAAACAAAAAAGAGAGGGGGCTCCCTTTTTGTAACCTTTTCTACATTTTTCGAGGACTCGTTTTGGCGCCTCTCTGGGCTTTTGTTGTGTATCTCTCCGCAATACTGCATTTTTTTATTTATGCTGTCCGTGGCACAGCCATTGCTATTTATAAAAGTAGTGATCGGGGGCTGATTTCAAATCAGTTCTCATTTTTGAAAACATTAAGGAGAGAGACACCATGGCAATCCCTGCACGACAAATAATTCTCTGCCAAAGCTTTCGTGTCGCAGGTGACAAAAAAGGCATCTGCCACAAGCAGACTGACGGCTTCCTGCAATACATCGAAGAAGAGGTCCTTGATCGAGGCCTGGACTGCCTGATCACCGCCACCACCTGTTTGAAGCAATGTGACAGCGGTCCGATCATGGTGATCCAACCCGAAAACTGGTGGTTCAAGGGAGTAGACAGTGAAGAAGCCATCGATAGCATCCTCGATGGCCTGGAAGACGACGAACCAGCGGCTGACTACCTCATCGCCTCATAGAAAAGAGAAACGGTTATGGCAGAGATCATCTTTTTTGAAAAGCCGGGCTGTATCAATGGCGACAAACAAAAGGCCATTCTGCGCGCCGCCGGCCATAGCCTGAGCTGTATTGATATTCTCAAGTATCCATGGAGCCCTGAAAAGCTGCTGATATTTGTCGCAGGCAAAGAACCATCAGAGATGATCAACTCCACCGCTCCTGCTGTGAAAAAAGGAGAGGTCGTTCATGAACGCCTCTTCTTTGATGAAGCCCTGAACTTGATGGTGGCAAACCCCATCCTCATCAAGCGTCCCCTTATCGCCGTGAATGGTCTGAGTATCCAGGGCTTTACTGATCCACGCCTTGCCCCGTTCCTGGGTGACTGGGATGGCCGTGAGAATGTCACTACCTGTCCCAAACTACAAACCTTGTCCTGCGATGAGCAAAAAGGAGGCAGCAGATGACCTTTAAATCATACCTTGAGTCCGGCGGTGAAGAATGCCCCAAATGCGGCTCCAAGGCCATTAAGACAAGTGCCCCACCGGAAAAGATAAAAACAGGCACGGTGCATGTTTCGATGTTTTGTGCCACCTGCGGTGCCCGATGGCGAGACATTTACAGCTTGAGCAAGGCAGAAGATTTATAAGCTGCCAATCAATACCTTGGCGCCAAGTTCAGAATTGCCTGGAGAAGAAATGAAAACAAAACCCTTGGGCATAGTCAAAAATATCGTCGAGGAAGCGGGTATGGATATCTCCTATGCCTATGAGGACCTGGTATTTCTGGAACATAACTCCTATCTGCTCCAGTTCACCGACAATGACCAAGAGGTCGTAGTCCACAAGAACAAAGAGGCAGACGAGTCAATGGTGAGCCACGATATCATCAGGTTACAGGAGATCGCCCGCAGTAATAGAATGCGTTTTCTCACAGGCAAGGACTACGTCTTGAGCCAGGATGATGATGAAAACATCCGCCTTGAATTTGTCCCTGCTACCTGAAGAAGGCTTGGCCATGACAACCGCCCATATCCGTCAGGCTCGATTCACCGATATTGATGAGCTGGTTGACCTTCTGCGCCTCCTCTTTACTATTGAGGCGGACTTCGAATTTGATGCGCCCCGCCAGCGCCGGGGTTTGGCCATGATGCTTGCCCTCCAGGGTGCCGTTATCCTGATTGCCGAGACAGAGAACCGGGTAATCGGCATGTGTACCGGCCAGCTCACCATATCTACAGCCGAGGGCGGCCTTGCCCTGCTGGTGGAGGATGTGGCGGTGGTCGAGGCGTGGCAGGGCCAAGGTGTGGGGCGAAAATTACTAAAGGCCCTGGAAAAATGGGCCCGCACCAGAAATGTCGAACGTATCCAGCTCTTGGCCGACCGCAATAATCAGACAGCCCTGGAGTTTTATAACAAACTTGGCTGGCAGAGCACTGAGCTCATCTGTCTCCGCAAACGATTGCACGGGAAAACAATATAGAGGAGGTACAACCATGTTGGAAAAACAAACAGCTCCGCCAATCAAACTGGTTGGTTTTGGAGATATAAAACGCCATCCGATCATGGGCTGGCAGGATTTTCTTAAGGAGGGCAACCAGTTTTTGGCCACGGCCGCAAACGGCTATGCACGACGCCAACAGGTTTTCAACTCTGAAATTCTCTACAATCTTGTGGGTATGGCCATTGAAAAACTGATCATGGCCCTGCTCATGAAAAGTGGCAATCTCCCCTATAACCACACCATGCACGACCTGGTGGAGTCCATGGAGGAATTCTTGCCCGGCGACCTGGCCAACCTTGGCGCAGAGCTCAAGGCCCTGGATGGCTTTCAGGAGATCTGCGATATTGACAGCTATAATATTACACCTCCCACCATGGCCGAGATTGCCAGAATGCTGGAACTCGCCAAAGAGGTGCAGGCCATTACGCTGAACAAAATTGCTCATTAATCATTTTTATTTATAGGAGAGAGACCATGGCAAAAAAAGATGTAGAAGACCTGCTTGTCGCCGGTGGCGAGGATAAACATGTTCGCGCCAAATATGATGTTCCGGCGACCATGGAAGAGTTTGTTACCTTAGCCGCGGCCGACGGCTACACCTTCACCGTTGAAGAGCTTGCCGCTGTGCTCAAAGAGTCCGGTGATGTCTTTGAAAAAAACGGCAACCCGGCCAAACGCCAGATCTGGTGGGTGTAGGGCGGCTGAAGATCGGCACCACTAAAAAAAGGCGGTGGAGTTTTAAAACTCCACCGCCTTTTTTTTAGTCTTTGCTAAAACTCAACTTGTTGTTTTTAGGTCAGATAAAATAAATCCGTCCCCCTTTTCACCCTTTTTAAGTCTCTGTCCCTTTTTTGTTTGGCCAAAAAGGAACAAAACTCATAAACCTGAACAGTCTTAATCGCCACAAACCCCATTCTTCTCCAACTCAATCCCCTCCTGTAATTAGTACTTCCCCGTCATACTCCAAATCATCGGATAGCTCTTCTTAAAGGCTATCGCTCATCATTGTCACTTTCCCTCCCCATCTCCACAAAACAGAAACCCCCCTTCCTTTTTGTAACCTTTCCTACAATTCCCGCCCCCTCCCCACACCACCCTCGCCACCACAATTCCTGTCATAACCTCCCGGAATACCGCTCTTAAAAAACTCTTTCCCACCTCTGGCACAGCCATTGCTCTAGAGAGATATAAACCCCAACCAAGACAAGGCCACTCTACCCACCTTGAAAAATTAGGAAAATAAAATGGAAGCAGCACTCGACGAAAGACAGGACCAGATCCACCGCACCGGCGAGAAGCCCTTTAATCTGGTCTGTAACAAAGACTCTCTGGCCGGGGCGGTCAGCCAGCGAGCCTGTGTGTTCTGCGGCTCGCGGGTGGTGCTCTACCCCATTGCCGACGCCCTCCACCTGGTCCATGGCCCCATTGGCTGCGCGGTCTATACCTGGGATATCCGCGGTGCCCTCTCCTCCGGCCCGGAGCTGCATCGCCTCTCTTTTTCCACCGACCTCCAGGAGCTGGACGTCATCTTCGGCGGCGAAAAAAAGCTCTATGCCGCCCTTATCGAACTCATCGAACGCCACAGCCCCAAGGCCGCCTTTGTCTATTCGACCTGTATTGTCGGCATCATCGGCGATGACATGGAGGCGATCTGCAAGAAAGTGGAGGCGGAGAAAGGCATCCCGGTGATCCCCGTCAAATCAGAAGGGTTCATGGGTAATAAGCGGGCCGGCTACACGGCGGCCTGTAACGCCATGGCCAGACTGATCGGCACCGGCGACACCACGGGCATCTCCCCCCACTCCATCAATATCCTCGGCGACTTCAACCTGGCCGGCGAGATCTGGATGATCCGCGACTATTTTCACAAGATCGGCGTCGAGGTGGTGGCCAATATCACCGGCGATGGTCGGGTCGCTGATCTCCAGCGGGCCCATGGCGCTGCCCTCAACGTCGTCCAGTGTTCCGGCTCCACCATGGATCTGGCCAAGATAATGGCGGATGAGTATGGCGTGCCCTCCATGCGCGTCTCCTATTTCGGCGTCGAAGACATGGCCCAGGCCCTCTATGACGTGGCAGACCATTTTGGTGATGCCGAGATCATGCGCCGTACCCGGGAGCTGGTTAAGTCCGAGCTTGAGGTATTGTTGCCAAAGCTGGAGTTTTACAAAAAGGCGCTGACCGGCAAGAAGGCCGCCATCTATGTGGGCGGCTCATTCAAGGCCTTTTCCCTGGTCAAGGCCTTTCGCCTGCTGGGTATGAATGTGGTGATGGTGGGCTCCCAGACCGGTACCGAAGAGGAATATCGTGAGCTGGCTGAGATCACTGATCCCGGCACCATCATTGTTGACGACACCAACCCCCTGGAGCTCACCAGCTTTCTCGAAGAGAAGGACGTCGACATCTTTGTCGGCGGCGTCAAGGAACGCCCCATCGCCTACAAGCTGGGGGTCGGCTTTTGCGATCATAACCATGAGCGCAAGGAGGCCCTGGCCGGCTTTGTCGGCATGCTCAATTTTGCCGAGGAGGTCTACTCGTCGGTGATGAGCCCGGTGTGGCGTTTTACGGAGCGTTTCCAGTCAGGAGAGAAACCATGACCAAGAATCCCAAGCCCAATTACATATCCACCACCAATGCCTGCAAGCTCTGCACCCCCCTAGGGGCCGCCCTGGCCTTTAAGGGCATCGAGGGTGCTGTCCCCTATCTGCATGGCTCACAGGGCTGCGCCACCTATATGCGGCGCTATATCATCAGCCATTTCAACGAGCCCATTGATATTGCCTCGTCATCGCTCTCTGAAAAACATGCGGTCTATGGCGGCGGCCCCAACCTCAAGCTGGGGTTGATGAACGTCACCAAGAAGTACCAACCCAAACTTATCGGCATTGCCACCACCTGCCTCACCGAGACCATCGGTGACGATGTCAAACTCTTCCTGCGCGAATATGACCGCGAGGTGGAAGGCGACAAGCCCCTCATGGTCCAGGTATCCACCCCCAGTTATAACGGCACCCACATGGAGGGTTTTCATAATGCGGTGGCCTCGGTGGTGGATACCCTGGCGACCAAGGATAAGGAACATCCTGACACCCTCAATATCCTGCCTGGCTTTGTCTCCCCGGCCGACATCCGCTATCTCAAGGAGGTCTTTGCTGATTTTGAGTTGAAGGCCACCATCCTGCCCGACATCTCCGAGACCATGGATGGCGTCGCTGCCAAGACCTACGACAAGATCCAGCCCGGCGGCACGCCGCTTACGGCGATCAAGACCATGGGGAGCAATCTGGCCACCCTGGAGTTTGGCCACACCATGGCCCAAGAGAGCGGCGGCATGATCCTCAAGGAACGTTTTAAGGTGGCGTGTACCCGCATGGCCCTGCCCCTGGGCATCACCGCCAGCGACCGGTTCTTTGCCGAGCTGGCAAGACTCTCCGGCCGTCCGACCCCAAGCAAACACGCCCTGGAACGCGGCCGGCTGGTGGACAGCTATGTGGACGGCCATAAATACATCTACGGCAAAAAGGCCATTGTCTACGGCGAGGAGGATCTGGTGGTTGGACTCACTGCCTTTCTCGCTGAGATCGGCGTCATGCCAGTACTCTGCGCCTCGGGCGGCAGAAGCGGCAAGCTGGCCGCGATGATCGCTGCGGCCACCGGTGATCTGCTGCCGGAGCCACCCCAGGTCTATGAGGGCATGGATTTCTTTGAGATCAGCGAGATGGCCGAGGGCCTGGCCCCGGACCTGCTGGTGGGCCATTCCAAGGGTTATCCCTTGGCCCGTAAGCTTGCAATCCCGCTGATCCGGGTGGGTTTTCCCATCCACGACCGCATGGGCGGCCAGCGCATTCTCCACCTGGGCTACCGCGGGGCCCAGAGCCTGTTTGACCAGGTGGTCAATGCCGTGATCGCCAAGAAGCAGAGCGATTCGCCGGTGGGCTATGCCTATATGTGACACGACAGAAATAAGAATTTGAGAATTCAGCAATAAGAATAAAGACTTTTGGAGCGCACCATGAAAACCATAATAACACCATCCCTCGACCTGAGCCGCCACCCCTGTTTTAACCCCAAGGTGCAGGGCCAATTTGGCAGGGTGCACCTGCCGGTGGCGCCCAAGTGCAATATCCAGTGTAATTATTGCAACCGCAAGTATGACTGTGTCAACGAGTCGCGGCCCGGGGTGACCTCCACCATCCTCTCGCCGGAGCAGGCCCTGGCCTACATGGAGAAGGTGCTCATTGCCGAGCCGCGCATCACCGTGGCCGGCATAGCCGGCCCGGGCGACCCCTTTGCCAATGCCGATGAGACCCTGACCACCATGCAGCTCCTGCGCCGCACGTACCCGGATCTCATCCTCTGCCTGTCCAGTAACGGCTTAGGGCTTGCCCCCCATGTGGACGAGGTGGCGGATATCGGCGTCTCCCATGTCACGGTGACGGTGAATGGTATCGATCCCAGAATCACCAGGAAGATCTATACCTTTGTCCGGGACGGCAATATCATCTACCGCGACATCCAGGGGGCTGAACTGCTGCTGGCCCGCCAGATGAAGGCCATCGAGAAGCTGAAAAGCCGTGGCGTCACCGTGAAGGTGAATTTTATCACCGTGCCCGGGGTCAACGACCACCATGCCGAAGCGACCGCCAAGGTCATGGCGAAAATGGGCGTTGATCTCTTTAACTGCATGGCCATGCTGCCCAATGCCGATACCCCCTTTGCCGATCTCGGCGAACCTGATAAGCCCACCATGAATAGCCTGCGTAATAAATGCGAAAAACATCTGCCCCAGATGCGCCATTGCAAAAGGTGCCGGGCCGATGCCGTGGGTCTGCTGGGCAGGGACCGTTCCGGCGAGATGGCCGGCTGTCTGAATGCCTGCGCCACCATGCCGGCGGCCACCAACAAGCCGCGGCCCTATGTGGCGGTATCAAGCCTTGAGGGCATGCTGGTCAATCAGCATCTCGGCGAAACCACCAAGTTCTACATCTATGGCCAGGAAGGAGACGGCTACAAGCTCGTGGAAGAGCGGCCGGCGCCCCTGCCTGGCGGCGGTATTGGTCGCTGGCAGGCCCTCACCAGGCTGCTCTACGACTGCCGGGCCGTGCTGGTCAGCGACATGGGCGACACGCCCCGCCAGATTTTCCTGGAGGCGGGCATCAAGCCCATCACCATGTCCGGCTTTATTGAGGCGGGCCTGAAGGGGGTCTATACCGGAGAGGGCCTTAATACCCTGAAAAGACGGGCCAAGAAGAGCTGCAGCCAGGGCGGCTGCCAGGGGACCGGCACCGGCTGCGGTTGATCTCCTGACGGTAAAAAACAGCTGCGCACTCTCCGTTTTTTAAACACCCTGCTTGCGCCATTACCCAAAAAAAAATCTGCGGACCAAGCATCTTCAGCAATTTTAAAGCACGAGGCCCGAGGAACTCGCCCCGCAACCAAGACCACAGGCACCAGCCATCTCTCCCTTCCGCCCAAGACACCGAAAGCCTTCATGGTGCGGTGTCGAGAGATCCTCTCCCAGGGATGGCCTGTGCTTAAAAACGTGATTTATCCACCTGAACCCAGCAAGTCATTATGGCCAGACTTATTGACACCACCCTCCGTGAAGGAGAACAGACCCCCGGTCTCTATCTCTCTCCGACGGTTAAAAAGCAGATCTTTGCCGGCCTGGCAAGGTGCGGCGTTGATGAAATTGAGCTGGGGGTGGCCACTGCCGCCAATACCGATCTTGCCGAACTGTGCGGCTATGCCAGAGATCATTTCCCCCGGCAGCCCTTCTCCCTCTGGTGCCGCTGTAAAGAGGAGGATATCCGTCTCGCGGCAACGCTCAGCCCTGCCGTCCTCTCCCTGTCCATACCAGCCTCAGATCTCCATCTGGAGAAGAAGCTTGGCAGGGATCGGTCCTGGGCCTTGACCACGGTGGCCTTTTCGGTGCGTCTGGCCGTTTCCCTGGGTATCAAGAAAGTAGCCCTGGGCCTGGAGGACGCCAGCCGGGCTGATCGGCCTTTCCTTAGAGAGCTTGCCGCCTTAGCCAGGGAGGCGGGAGCGTTTCGGATACGAGTTGCCGATACGGTGGGCATTGCCGATCCGGTCATGATGGCTGAACTTGTGGGCTTGATGGCAGGAAATGGTCTGGAGGTGGCCGTGCATTGCCATAATGATTTCGGGATGGCCACGGCCAACACCCTCAGCGCCTTTCGGCACGGGGCAAAATGGGGAGACGTCACCATTCTCGGCCTGGGAGAAAGAGCCGGCAACAGCAGGCTGGAAGAAGTCCTGGCATACCTTGTTCTGCAGGAGGATAACCCAAAATACCACCTGGCAGAAATGCTCGCCCTCTGCCGCCAGGTCGCCCGCGAAACAGGGCGCCAGATTCCGCCGCACCAGCCCCTGCTCGGCACGAACATCTTCATATGTGAGTCAGGGATCCATCAGCAGGGAATCCTGGCAGATCCAGCCACCTACGAGCCCTTTGCCCCGGAGCGGGTGGGCAAGACAAGAAAATTCCTGGTGGGCAAAGGCGTGGGCCGCCATGGTTTGGCCGCGACCCTTGAACGCCTACACATTCCCAGGCCAGCTGATGGTGATCTCCTGCATCTCTGGCAGCGCCTGCGCTGTCAGGCCACGCAGCTGCACCGCCCCCTCCATGACCAGGAGATTTATCAGCTGGCCATAGAGGCGAGCACCTCTTCCTGATCACTCTCTTTACCAGCTCTGCCCTTCGCAGCCAAACGCCAGATCTGGTGGGGTAGGAAGGCTGGAGAACCGCTGCATAAAAAAAGACGGTGGAGTTTGAAACTTCACCGTCTTTTTTTTAACTTCGCTCTTCGAAGGGGCTGGCCGCTCGGGGCAAGGACTCCGCCGTGCTTATCTCAATTGAAAAACGAATAGAAATAACCAGGGACCTTTGACTCAAAGGTCATCTCCTCTTTGGAATGGGGAGGTAACATGGTGATGGAATAGGCATGCAGGGCCAGTCTCTTGATACCCTTGCCCTTAATGCCATAGACCTTATCACCAGCCACCAGGCAGCCCTTTTCGGCAAAATGGACGTGGATCTGGTTTTTCCGGCCGGTGAGAAGATCAATTTCCAGAAGACTAAAGTCTTTTGCTTCGCGGAGCAGCTTATAGCCGGTCTTGGCAAGCTTGCCCCGTTTAGGATCATCAACAGAATACATTTTATGAATACTGTTTTCGGCCAGATATGAGGTGAGATCATCTCTTCGTCAAAGTAATTTCCTGGTGGAACTCACCCGCCACCTCTTTAATCACAGCCTGGCCAGCGATGACGCTTTTCCCGTCAAAGGTCAGACAGGGACTGCCGTATAACTCCCAGCCGTCATTCAACCTTTCCGCAACTCTTTTACAAAAAGCCGCGTCATCCGGACCGGTGAGAAAAGAGTACAGTTTCACCATAATAGATTCTCCTTAACATATTGATTTTACACAAATACCTTATTTTTCGCTTTCAACATACGCCATGCCTTTGGCCGCAGCTGCAATGTATCTTATTACCCCTTGTCTTTTAATCGCAACTCCCCATTCTCTGCAAACGTAAACATGGGTCCCCACACTACCTCCCAGTAATGACCATCCAAATCGGCGAAATATCCACTGAAACCTCCCCAGAATGTTTCCTGTGGCGCTTTCATAACACAGGCGCCAGCCGACCGCGCGCGCTCGATGATGGCAATGACGTCATCCCTGCAGCGAGCATTGTGGGCGAGCGTAACACCACTGAATCCACTGTGAACAAGTGGAACTTCTGGAGATATGTCTTTCGCGAGCGCCGCAAGGGGATAAAGGGAAAGCCACGTTCCCGGCAACTCAATGAAGGTAACGCCTGCGAAAGAATTATTTGGCGGTGTCGCCAATACAGTTTCATAGAATGTTGTGGCTTTGCTCAAATCAGCAACACCAAGGGTAACCACCGTCAGTCGTGGAATTTTCATGTTATGTGCCTAGGAAGAGGCGGCGCCTGCCGTTTGCGATGCACCGGGTACTATTTCATTTTTGACTGCAGGGTAATCGTTTCCCCGCCAACCATGAAGTTGCCGTTGCCAAAATGATGCATTGTCCGAGGATTTTGTACGGCGGGATCGTGCCAGGCCTGGATGACTTCCAGGACAAAGAAGCAGTATCTGTCCACCATGTCGGCGTCCGCCAGCCGGCACTCAAGATTTGCGAAGCACTCCTCGATAAGAGGTGCGCTGACGCGGCCAGCAGGCTTAGGCGTCAACCCGAAGGTGGCGAACTTGTCAAGGGCCGCCCCAGAGCAGTTGCCGCAGGCCACCACCTGCTCGGCGATATCCACGGTGGGAATATTGATGACACATTGGCCGCTGGATCGCAGCAGTTCAAAGGAATAATTGCTGTTGCTGATGACGCAGCCTACCAGGGGCGGCTCAAACTCCATCATGGTGTGCCACGACATGGTCATGATGTTCGGCCGCTCCGGGCCGCTGGTGGTGAGCAGGACCACCGGACCCGGTTCCAGGAGGCCATAGACCCTGGCCAGGGGAAGGGATTGTTTAGCCATCACGCTCCTCCCGGAAACCTGCCGTTACCCTTGTTTGCCAGTTCGGCCCCGGCTCAGCGGCGGCCGCCGCCCCCAGGGCCCATACCACCGCCAGGTCCCATGCCACCCCCGGGCCCCATTCCACCGCCGACCATGGGTGGCTCGTCCGGCAAGGTCATCCCCTGCTCCCGTGCCCGGTCCTGCATAGCCTTGTGATGTTCCAGGCGAATCTGTTCGCGTTCCTGGACCGTTTTCGCCTTCCGCATCCTAGCGTGATATTCGTTGCGCTCCTGCTCGGTCATGAGCTGACTGCCATAGATGCGCTCCTGCTTTTGGGTCTGGGCCTGAATTTCAGCCCGCTCCTGTTCCACGGCCCCCACCATGCCGCTCGGCAGGGCCAACGCCGTCAATACAGCCGACACCAGTATTGTTCTCTTCATCATTTTCCACCCCTTATCTGTTGGGCTGTACACGAGGCAGCAGCACTGACCACCAGAAAACCCCTGGCGGCCAAGCCATCATCCAGAAAAAGCTTGCTGCACTGCTACCCACCTAGCATTCCCTAATATTTTTTTTGATCCGGAACAACGGAAGGATCCTCGGTCGTCATTTTCTCTAGATCGAACTTAAGGTCTTCGGGTTCATGCTTAATTTTCACATACTTGCTCGGAATAATGAGATATTTATAGGGAAGTCCTTCGCAACCACACATGGCCTCCATGTCTAAATAAATGTCCCGGGAATCGACTTTTGTCTTCACATGTTTTTCCGGGGGCGTCGTATATGCGTAGGGCAGCCCTTCGCAGCCACAAAGCCCTTCCAGGTCTAAATATATATCCCTGGGGTCTACCTTGGTCTTGTGCGGGGCATCACTGCCATAGGCAGGAGCAAAGCCAAAGTGCACCACAAACAACGTCAGCAGCAGACAGACACTATACCTCACGCTCTTGATTATCTTTGTCACGACAGG
>JAHJKA010000029.1 GCA_018822545.1 Pseudomonadota bacterium | reverse complement strand
TGATCACTCATACCGGCATGATAGGCCCTGGTCTGCAGAGGAATCTGCCGCCCGAAGCCGTGCACCGTATAAACGGCCTCCGGATGGATGAACTCCGTCACCTTGGCCTTCACCACACTGGTGACATCCTGGGAGGTCACATCCACCATATCACCATCCACGACACCCATCTTTCCTGCTGCCTTGCTGTTGATCCACAGGGTGTTTTCGGCCATCATTTCATTAAGCAGGGGGTTGTTGATCGTGTGGCTATGGGCATGGATCGGCGACCGCCCGAAGACCAGACGGAATTGGCCCTTGGGGGGTTTATCCGGGCTCACGTAGGTCTTCCAGGAAGGAAAGCCCCATTCCGTGAGGTTCTGGCTGATAAATTCGATCTTGCCGGAGGGTGTTTTAAATTTGCCGTCCAGCTTATCACGGTCATACATGATCGGTTTGCTGGAGAGTTCGACAAAACCCTTTTCGTCAAATTCTTCAAGCTTAATACCGGTGGGCTCAAGCTGCCAGGCCCACAGTTCCTGGAGATTGTTGAAGGGGAAATACTCATCAAGACCTAGGCGGGTTGCCAGACCTTTGATAATGGTGCACAGGCAGACCGTATTATTTTTCGGTTCAAGAGCCTTGTTACGTTTGATAAGCCGAGGTTTCAGGCCCTTCTGGACGGCGATCATACTGTCTCGTTCCAGATAGGTGGCCTCCGGCAAAATGACATCGCTGTACCAGCCAAATTCACTGTAATGGGTGTCCACCGACACGATGAGGTCACAGTTGTCCAAGGCCTCTTTCTGGGCGATGGGATCAGGAAAACAGTTAAAGGGGTCGTGACGGACACAGATGATCCCTTTGATGGGATAGGGCTTGCCAGTAGTCATAGCCTTGTAGAACAGATGAAAAAGGCCGGGGCCCTTGTCAAACTGCTTATAAACATCACCCACACCGTCGGCTCTCTTGGTGCTGATCTTAGGTGACAGATCGGCAAGGGAGCGAGGGGCCTTGATTCCGCAGTCTCCCGGCCCTTTTGGAAAGAGAAGCCCACCCTCCACCTCGATACTGCCCATCAGGGCATTGAGGGCATTCAAGGCCCGGCTGGCATAGAAGGAATCGTTGTAACGCGACAGCATCCAGCCCGGGTGAAAAACCACCTTGGGCCTGTCGGCAATGAGTTCTTCCACCAATTTATGGATATTCTGAACCTTGACGCCGCATTCCTTGGCGGCCCATTCTGCCGGGTATTGTTCGACAAAGGCCGCGAGTTCATCAAAACCGCTGGTGTACTTGGCGACAAAGTCGGCGTCATAGCCTTTGGCCTTGATGATCTCATGGATCAGGGCCAGGGCCAGGGCGTAGTCGGTACCGGGCCTGACCTGAAAGAAATTGTTGGCCTTGATGCCGGTAAGGGTCTGGCGGACATCGACATAGGTGAGTTTGCCGCCCTTATCCAGCATATCCATGACCTGGTTGACCTCAGCAGGCCGCAGCGAGGCCAGGATATTACGGCCGAACAACACCAGGTGGTTGGCATTTTTTATATCATAGATAAAACCTTTGCGGCCCAGGCCAAACAACGATTTGCTGGCATGGTGGACATTGCGGCCGCAGGCGCTGTCGTGGTTGGAGTAGTTAGGCGACCCCAGGGCATGGGTGAAGGCCTTGACAATATCCTGAAAAGGACCGCCACGTGAACTGGCCATGATGGCTTCGGGGCCATGATGCTTGATGATGGCTTTCATCTTGTCGGCCACATAATCAAGGGCAAACTCCCAGCTTACCTCTTCCCAGCGCCCGGCGCCTCTGCCGCCGCGGCGGATCAGGGGCTGCTGGGGACGTTCCTTGTCAGCCACCAGGGCAGGTCCTGCCGAACCTTTGGCACATAAGGCCCCTTGTAATAGGTGAGGATTGCCCTCGAGCCACGTGACCTTGTTGTCCTCAACTTCGACACGGATGGGGCAACGGACCGTGCACATTCCGCACATGCTCCAGACTATTTTTTTCATGTACATATTCTCCTCATAAAAGCTCATCAACGGGAGGCAATCAGCCGCCTAACAACTCGGAGACTTTTTCCGTCAGTTCATCCTTATCAATGGGTTTGATGCAATACTCGGCAGCGCCGATCTCCAGACTCTGCCGGGCCGTTTCAAGGGTTGGATATCCTGTGAGCATCATGACCTTGATATGGGGCTTTATTTTCTTCAATTCTTCCAGCACCTCAATGCCGCTCATTTTCTTCAACTTGATGTCTAAAATGGCCAGATCAAGATCATGGTTTCGGGCATACTGCAAGGCCTCTTCTTCCTCTGTGAAAGGTGCGACTTCATGGCCTTTTTTGCCTAGGATTTTTTGGATCATAATCCCGGCATCAAACACATCATCTAACACGAGAATTCTTGCCATAATACATCTGCCTCCGGCCTGAGCTCATGATGGGAGGGATATTGACGCTTTTTTAGTTGTTAGATACTTACGAGCGACAAACAGACCGATCAAACTCATGGCATAGGCCACCAGAAAAACAAAAGGCACGGACAGTCCTTCAATGCCATAACCGTTTGCGGGCAGGGGTATTGCATAAGGTCCCCCCACCAATTCCACCAGTTTTTCTCTGGGCAATGCCGTTTCCAGCCAGTAGAGGGTCAGGAAAATTGGCAGGAGATACGCCGCAGTATGACGGGCAAAACGCTGGGCCAGATAGGTATTAAAATCCTCATCAATATCGGTGTCCGTGGTGCGGTAAAAAGCATCTCTGGTCTTCCAGTCAGAGATGAGTTCGATATTTTTCTGTCTGGTTCGTTTGTCCACGAACCTCTCCCGAAAAAGCCCCTCTTTCTTTTCAACGTTGAGCACAGCCCGGATGCCCAAGGAAAGGCATCCGGCCAAGGCCGCAATAATGATAGTTTGCCAGGCGATGGGGATATTGAGAAAAGTCAGGGGCCTGAGCAATAACAAATCAAGCCCCTGAGCTATGCCGATAAAAACGGGGGCAACAAGAGCTGTAAAGAGCCAGTCGAGCCCCCCCGTTATTGTATCTAGAATGGTGACTATCATGCCGCTTCCACCTACCTCATGAACCATAAAAGCTGGGTGTAATTCATGAAGACAATGATCAGGGCGGCGGCCAGCAACCTCTTGAGAAAGATCTCAGGAAGATGTTTCTGGATCTTCGGCCCAACCATACCGCCTGCCATGGCACCGGCAGCAATACACACCGCCATGATCCAATCAGGCTGGTAGCCCATGAGGATATACTTGGCAATACCGCCCACCGAGGTGGCAAAGGTGCCGGCCAGGGCGATGGGCACGGCAAGATACATGGGATACCCGAGAACCGTGGTCATAAAGGGCATGAACATGAAACCGCCGCCCACACCGAAGGAGGAGGCGATCATTCCCATGAGGACACCGCCAAACAGCATGATCAGCGGCCGGGCGACAAAGGTCTCACCCCAGAACCGCATGTCAAATTTGACCATGTTGAACTTCTCAAATTCAACCTTGCCGAGTTCCATGGCCTTACCCGTGGACTTAGCTTCTTTAACAGCGGCATTGAATTTCTGGATAATGGCCTTCATGGCCTTTTTCTTCTCAATGGACGAGGGCAGGCTCTCGATAAAGAGCTTGATGCCGATCACCAGACAGATGATACCGAGATAGAATTTGTAGGCCTTTAAGGGCAGGTACTTGGCTGAAAAGTTGGGCCCGAGGAAAAAAGCGCCGATAACGATACCGAGGGCGAAAAAGATCGCCACGGGCCAGGCAAACCGTTTTTCCTTGAAGTAGGTCATCAGGCCGGTGATGGGGGAACAGAGGGTCAAAAAGAGGTTGGTCGGCTTGATGGTATTGGCGGCGTTGATGCCAAGGGGACCCTTGGTGCCCAGGACCGTAACCTGAAAGGCTGCGGTGAAAAGACCACCGGCAGCACCCATAATGACAAAAAGAACACCAATGATAAAAGAGCCGATTAAAACCACCAGCGGGTTCATGTAAATACCACCTGTCTTAAAGAAGAAGGCGGATTTTTCAATACTGGTGACCCCAGCTTTCTCACCGTTGACATAGATGGCAAGCTTTGAGTCGGGGGCAATGTGTTTGTAGGGAGTCATGGCCACGGAGAACTTACCGGTGAGCTTGTCAAGCTTAACGCTGACGCCCTTGTTCCACCCCTCTTTGCTGACACTGTAATCGGACAAAACCATACGGGTATTGCCACCGCCGATGGGTTGCTCTTTGGCAATGGTGTTGATCCCAAACTTGTCCTCATGGGTGTAAACCAGATAGTTCCACTGATCTTCGCTGGTCACCATGCCGAGCATGGCCTTGGCTTGGACCGGGATGGCTGACCACTCATTGATCTTATTCACCCGGACATCATACTTAAAAGGCGGGAAAGCAAAGATACCCTTGGTCTGGCCCTTGGCAGAAACCTTTGGCGTTGCCAGTTGTTCCGGGGCCGTGGTTATCACATAGTAGGTCTGGGGAATAGCCGTGTCAGCGAATTTTTTGACCAATTGGCCTTTCTCTTTGGCGCCGATAGCGTCGGATGATTTGAACAGCTCCTCGGAACCAATAACCACATAGAGATCCAAACCGGGCGTAATACTGCCCTCGATCGTTAATGGTTTTCCGGCCTTAATTGAACCAGGAACCGTAGCCGCCATAACCTGGGAAGTGCTCATGCCGACAAAGGCAAGTGATAGGGTTACGAGAAATAAATATAAATTTTTTCGACTCATCCTCTTTTTCCTCCATTGTTATAATGCAAGGTTACTAAGATTCTTCTTCCTTAGTTGGTGTGAAACGAGTGCAAACTCCTCTCCTATTTTGTCTTCAGGCCTCCTGTTGTGACGGTGGGTAAGGTGCAGCAAAAATGGTATGTTCTTGCTAAGAGCAATAATGGTGCCATAGGGCACAGGGAGACAACAATGAGCCTTGTTTGCCTATGTCCACAGGGAGAGCACATATTTGTGCCCCACAAGAGGCGAAGGGATCGTCTTTACTTTAAACGAGAAATACGCATCAAACAGGATGCACTGCATCCTGTTTGATGCACCATTAAAATAAGATGCTGGATAGAGTACGGGAATGGAAAGGATCGTTTACGAATTATTCGCAGACCCTGTCCGAAAAGTCGAGGCATCGATACTGTAACGCTTGAGCAGCCGCTGAAAGGATTGTCTGCCAATGCCGGCCTGACGCGCAGCAACGCTTATGTTACCGACGGCATTCTCCAGGGCCCTGGTCAGGTATTTTTGGGAAAAGAGGGTCATGGACTCCTCTTTCGCCTGATTATACGTAAGGGAGCCAAAATCAGGGCAGGGGCTCTTTACTGCTTCGGCAGCGTGGGACGGATTGACAAAATCGCATTCACTGATCTGGGAACCAGATGCCAGCAGGACTGCCCTTTTGACAACATTCTGTAGCTCGCGGACATTACCCTTCCACGTTTGCGTCATGAGGTGCTGCAGAGCGGCTGGTGTAAAAGTAAGGTCAGGCCTGTTATACTCCTTTTGAAAGCTGTGCAGGAAATGTTCAGCCAGCAAAGGAATATCCTCAGGAATTTCCTTGAGAGACGGCATGGTGATGGTCACCACATTGAGGCGGTAGAGGAGATCTTCCCGAAAGAGACCTTGGCGAATTTTAGCCTCCAAATCCTGGTTGGTGGATGCCAAGACCCGGACATCAACCTTGATCGGTTTGGTATGGCCCAGGGGCATAATCTCCCTCTCCTGGAGAACGCGAAGGAGCTTTGTCTGTAGATTAATGGGAAGATCGCCGATCTCATCGAGAAGAATTGTCGAACCATCCGCCTCAAAAAAAAGACCTTTTTTATCCCTGGTGGCACCGGTAAAAGAGCCCTTGGCATAGCCAAACAGCTCACTTTCCAGGATGTGCTCCGGCAGAGCCGGACAGTTGACCGCCACCAGGGGTTTTGCCTTTCTACTGCTTAAACTGTGCAGGGCCTGGGCCGCCACCTCTTTGCCGGTGCCTGACTCGCCACGGATAAGCACCGAGACATCGGTGTCAGCCACCCTATCAATAAGATCAAAAACACGCGTAAGCTTCGGCGAGGTGCCGATAAACCCAACATGGGCTGCCTTGCCGGCCAGTTTTTCCTGGAGGGTACGATTTTCACGGAGCAGGTCGGTACGCTCAAGAGACCTTTGCAGGGCATGAAGAAGATGATCGTTATCAAAGGGTTTTTCAAAGAAATCATAGGCACCCTCCCTGAGGGCGCGCACCGCAATCTCAATGGTGCCATGACCGGTCATAACAATAACCGACACCGTGGGGTCTTTTTGTTTGACATGGTTGAGAAGGGTCAGACCGTCAAGGCCGGGCATTTTAATGTCGGTAAGAATGACATCGGGGCGCCAGTTGTCCAGCAGGCTCCAAGCTTTGTCCCCGGAATCCGCAACCTCGATCTCGCACCGGCATTTTTTGGTAATAACCGTGCGGAGCATGAGCAACATGTCACTGTCATCATCAACGATGAGAAGCCGCGGCAAGGCTGTTTTTGTGCCAGAATGGGTTTTGGGATTGCTGTCAGAATTCATAAAATAGCGTGGCTGAAGCCTCAAATGAAAAATGGCAAGGAGAGCACAGTTTCAGGGCTGACAAAGATGATCCTTGAATTCAAAATAACCAGATGATATCACAGAGGTATGCTTGGAAACAAGGAAGGAACTTTTGCTGCAAAATTACGGCTCAGCCCGTTGCTGGCTTTCCTGGCGACGCCCCTCAGGATTTTCTGTTCGCCACAGGTTGCCGCAGGAGCTTTTTTTGCCCTTGTCGTCCTGGAGGCGTCTCCGGCCATGGCCGTTCAGGTCCATGGCCCGCCAGAAGGCTATTATGTCCATCAGATGGCCCATCTCTTTTTCACCGTCGCCCTGGTGTTCATGCTCGCTTTTCTTCATGCCCGCCCCCTTGGCAAGGGCAAGGCCTGGCATTATTTCAAACTTTCCCTGTTCTTCTTTCTCCTGTGGAATCTCTGGACATTTACCGCCCACCTGTTAGCCCACCACCTGCCTCCCGAGGCCTTTGCCACTGAGGGCAGGCTCTGGACCCATCGTTTCAACGTCCAGTTATCCGTTTCATCTTTGCTTTATTACATCACCAGATTTGACCACCTGCTCTGCCTGCCGGGAATCTGGTTTCTGCTCCAGAGCCTGAAGACCTTCTGTCTGGAAATCACCCAGGACGCCAAAAAAAAGGAGGCCGACCATGAATAATGGCCTGCCTCTGTTACCCATCTATCTTGTTGATTTCTCCGGCGCCCTGTTGATGATCGTTCTGGCCTTGTCCGCCTTGGGTTATGCCCGGCGCCTCGTCAGGATGGAAAAGGAAAATGTGCTCTGGACCTATATCTTCTGGCTCAGCGCCGCCCTGGTCACCCTGTCTCTTTCCCGCAGTATGTCCCATGTCCTCCAATACATCTTGATTCTGGCAGGCCAATCCGAAATCTGGCGCCAGCTTGCCCCTTTCTTCGGGGGCTTGAATTCCTTAATCTTTACCTCCGTCGCTGTCCTGACCATTTATTACTATAATGTCCATAGCGTCATCACGAGGATAGCAGAGGACACGCAGTCTCTGTCTATGGCCCATGAGCAGTTGAAAAATGCCCACGTCGAACTGCGCGATCTCAATTTGACCCTGGAACAGCGGGTTGAAACGCGCACCCAGCAACTCCAGCTTTCAGAGGAGAAATTTCGCGGCCTTTTTGAAAGCTCCAAGGACATGATCTTATTTTGTGATCCCCACGGCTTTAT
>JAHJKA010000028.1 GCA_018822545.1 Pseudomonadota bacterium | reverse complement strand
CAAAGAATCCGTAGAGATCTATAATCGTATGAGACCACACCTGAGCTTGGGTATGAAAACACCAGATGAAACACATAAAAGAGCCACCTCCATAAGGGAGGTGGCTCAGTAAAAACCGTCAACGTATTTTAGGACGGGACAACGTTCTTACAGTTTCCCCGTAAACTCCACACCTCGGCTTATCACAGATTACTGCGGAGCCTCCAATTGTATCTTATCTTTTGGCAGTGCCCCCATTCAGACCTGAGCGAGCAAGGAGCCGAAAAAGGGAAAGAGAATTGCACCCCAAGGGCACTTCCGCTGGGCGCAGCATGGCTGAGCATCCTCGAAGAGATGCGAGTTTCTGCAACTCCCCTTTTTCGGCGGAAGGCGAGCGGTGCCGAAGGCCAGGGCTGGTCGGGGTGCCCTTTTCGCCCACTCCGCTGGCTGGTTCGTTTTTGGGCAAGCAAAAATGAACCAGACAAACATTTGAAACTAAAGAATCAATCCAGGCAACAAACCTTCCCCTGGTAATCCTTGATAAACCTTATTTTTTCCCCTTAAGCAGATCGGCGAAGGTGCCCATGGTGCTGCTCTTTTCTTTCTTGTCCTTACTGAACTGATCAAACTCTGCGCGGAGATCAGGCTCCTTTTTCTTTGCCGCATCCTTCTTCTTGTTCATCTCCTCTTTCTTGCGTTCAAGCTCGGGAATGGACAAAGAAATTCTCTTATTGGCCACATCAATCTGATCAATACGCACCTCAAGTTCCTGACCGTCAGCGACAACCTCGCGGGGATGGTTAACCCGCCGTCCGGCACCCAGGTTAGAAATATGAACAAGCCCGTCAATACCAGGGGCAAGATTAATAAACGCACCAAAATCAACTATGCGGGCCACAACTCCTGTGAGACATTGTCCTTCTTTAAACTGGGACTCCACGCTCTCCCAGGGATCGGCAAGAGTGGCCTTGAGGCTGAAGGAAAAACGGTTGGCTTCCCAATCAAGCTTCGCCACGGTAACCTCAACCTGCTGCCCCTCTTCCAAGGTGGCCCGGATGTCGGAAACGCGGCCCCAGCTGATTTCTGAAACCGGGATAAGGCCTTCAACACCACCAATATCAACAAAGGCCCCGAAATTCTGGATAGAAGTAATGGTGCCTGGCACCACATCGCCCACCGCCAGCTTTTCTTTCAAGGCCTCTCTCTTTTCGGCCTGCTCCTCTTCTAAAAGGGCGCGACGGGAAAGGATGATATTTCGTCCCTTTTCTTTGTACTCGATGATCACAAAGGGCAGGATCTGGCCGACAAATTGACTGGAATCACTCACCCGACGTAAGGAAATCTGAGAGTAAGGACAAAAACCACGGGCAGTGCCGGCTATTTTCACATCAAAGCCGCCCTTTATCTCCTTGGTGATCTCGCCATCAATGGGAATACCGCCCTTATAGACCTCTTCAAGATGGGCCAGGGCAGAGGCCCCGCTCATCTTGGTGGTAAAAAGCATCTGGCCCTGATTGGCAGAGAGAAAATAGGCAGTAATGGTGTCGCCCTCTTTAACAGTTGGCTGACCATCATCGCCAAGCAGTTCAGAACAGGCCAGAGCCCCCTCGCTCTTGCCGCCGACATCAAGGAAAACCCACTCTTTCTCAACCCGAACCACTTCAGCATCCACCTTCTGGCCCGGCTCGATCTTGCTGCTCTCAACAAGGGAAGAGTCAAACATATCGGCAAAGCTTTCCATGGACTCGGCCATACCTTCTTTTTCTTCTGTCATCGACATATCCTCGTGTTCTTACGCCGGATTATCCGGAAAAAAAGGCCGTACCAATGTCGACCCTTTCAAAGTTCTTCGTAGCTGTTTCATAAATAACAAAACCGGGCTGCTCCTTACCGCCATGCAGGTCGCCGGGATTAACAAACAGGCATTCACCTATCTTTTCAACATGATAGCGATGGGTATGACCGCAACACACCACATCAAAACTGCCCTGCAGGGCAATGCCCCGGGCCAGCTGGGGATAATGATTAAAGGCGAATTTTCTGCCACCCGCCTCCACGGCGCCTAAAACACCATGATGGGTAATATTTGCATATTTAGTCCCGCACGACTGGGATATCAGATGCTGATCGCCGACATTATTGCCATAGATGAGATGGACTGCACCTGAAAATTCGGCAAGCTCAATGAGCATAAAGGGCGAAATAAGATCACCGCAATGGATCATCATCTGCACGCCATAGGCGTTGCAATAGGTTACAGCAGAACGCAGGTTGGGAATATGATCATGGGTGTCGGAAAGAATAGCAATACGCATGGCAAATGAAAACTTATCTATTTAAAAACAGCGGCCATCGCATCGAGGAAAAGGCGATTATCACGGCCGTTTTTGAGGGAAATTCGAAAATAACTGTCATCCAGGCCGTCAAAACTTGCACAGTTGCGGATCATAATTTTTTCGGCGAGCATTTTTTCAGCAAGTTCATTGGCAGTCATTGCCGTTAATCGACACAGGATAAAATTGGCAACCCCGGCCACCACAACCAGGCCAGGCATGGCGTGCAGCTCAGCAACAAAAGAAGGTCTTGTGCTTGCCATAAAGGCCTGGACATCACGAACATAAAAATCACCATGGGCTAGTAAGAATTCTCCGGCAATCTGAGCCAACCGGTTAACGCACCAGGGCCGGCAGCGCTCCATCATGATGGCCATATTCTTTTTGCTACTGACCACAAAGCCTAACCGAAGGCCCGGAATACCATAAATCTTAGAAGATGAACAGAGAATAAAGAGATTATCAGGCAGCTCGCCACTTACCAGAGAAGCCTCTCCGGTAAAGGGAAGATACGATTCGTCGATAACAAAGGTGGTCTGCGGATGGTTGTTAATGAAGGTTCGCAAATCATGAATATCAACCATGTGACCGGTGGGATTATTCGGATTACAGAGAAAAAGCAGCTCACCACCCTCAAGGGTGTCGGAAAGCGCCGCAAAATTAATGGCAAAATCAGGAAACTCCAGGGTAAAACTCTGCCAGGGCAGGCCTGCATATTCACAGGCCAAAGAATAGTCGGAATAGGTCGGATTGACGATAACGGCTTTTTTAAAGCGGCCCAAGGCCGGCAGATCATAGATGAAATCAGTGGTGCCATTACCGGCCATAACCTGCTGGGGCTTACAGCCGTAATGGTCGGCAAACAAGGCGCAGAGCGAGCTGCTTGTCGCCTCCGGCAGATAAGCGATCTCACTTATCCCTTTTTCGAGCACCTCCCTGAGACCAGGCACCATGCCAAGAGGGGAAAGATTACTGCTCATGTCGATCAGTTCATCAACCCGCAGCCCTAAAGAACTGGCTGTTGCGATAATATTGCCGCCATGCACAAAAGCCATCTGCTTACCTGTCCTTTAGTATAAGGGGCAAACCGGCAGCAACAAAGATAACGCGCTGACACACCTCAGCCACCTGCTGATTGAGCCAACCGGCCAGATCACGAAAGCGGCGCCCCAAACTTGAGTCGGGAACAATGCCCAGGCCGACCTCATTGGCAACCAAAACCACTGTTACCTGACAACAGCTGATGGCCTGAACAAATTCTGTAACTACCTTACGAATATCGTCATCAGAGAGATCGGCAAGCAGGAGGTTCGTCAACCACATGGTCAGACAATCAATAAGCACCACGTCAGCGTCATTTGGGGCTGACAATATACGCCCAAGGTCTCGGGGTTCCTCAATAAGCTGCCAACAATCACCCCGCCGTTTTTGATGAATGTCGATGCGGTCATGCAGTTCTACGTCCTGGCCGCGCGTCATGGTAGCCACATAACAGGGGCGGCTGAAGTTGCTGACCACAAACTCTTCGGCCAAACGACTCTTACCGCTCCGGCAGCCGCCGAGATAAAAAACTGATCCTGGTTGTTTTGCCGGCATGAATTTTCTCAAACTTCGCAGATAACGAAGAATATAAACGCTCCGCTTTGCAGCTGGAAGTGGCGCATTGATTAGAAATTACTGGAGAATAATCTCTGTCCCCTTTGGGGGTACAAAGAGGAAAAAGCTGTCTTCAAACTTCTTGCCAAAAACCATATTGGTAAAGCTGATATCGGTAACGCTGTCTAGATGATCAACAAGACGGATACGCTGGAGGTCAAAACTTTTTCCATCAACCCAGAGAAATAGATGGTGGACCTGGGCATGGGATTTTTTCGGCGTTAGTCGCAGACAATAACTCCCCGGCTTCGCCATGTTCTCAGGGGCATTCTCAAGCAAAAAATCGGTGAGCAGATTGCCCTTGCCGGTGAAAAAAGCATAGGTAAGGTCTTCAGCAAGATACGCTGAGGCCTTGGAGACAATGAGTTGATTTTCCCGTTCCAGATAAAAAGAAACTTCATCATTATCACAGACCAGGACCTGGCGATGTGGTTTTGTATAATCCCAGCGCAAACGCCCAGGTTTCTGGATCACCACCACACCGCTCGCCTTCTGGGCCCTGGAGGTTAAACCGCTCAGGGATGTCGATTGCTGAAAATTCGCCTCAATGGAGGTCATGGTGTCATATTTTTCCTGGACCATGCGGGCAACGCTTTGGGCATCAAACCCATAGACGGGTTGCAGAAAGCCCAGAAAGAAGAGCAGCAGAAAAGGAAGTATCAGGTTGTTGCGTAAAGAGATCATTGAGCAATCTGTACCAGTTCTAAATTCATTTTCCGACCAAAAATCCGACTGGCCGTACTCATGGCCGCCTCGGTAATATCTGAAACATAATAATGACGTTCACCATCTTTCGCCAGGCTCTCGGCCAAGGAGGGGTGATCGGTTAAATATTTTTTAAGCTCATGGGCCACGGCCAGAGAGGAATCAATCACCTTTACCTGGCGCCCCATTCGCGGTTTGATCATGTGGCTGAGCAAAGGGTAATGGGTACAGCCCAAAACCAGCGTGTCGACGCCATGGGACCTTAAAGGATGAAGATACCGACGGAGAATCATCGCGGTCTCCCTCTTGGCAAGCCACCCCTCTTCAACAAGTGGCACAAGCAAAGGGCAAGGTTGCGAAAAGACCCGGGCCGCAGGGTTCAAGGCACAGATCTCCCGCTCATATATATTGGAATTAATGGTGGCCCTGGTGCCGATAACTCCAATACGGCCGGAAACAGATGCCTGTACAGCCTGGGCAACTGCCGGGCTGATCACCTCCATAATGGGCACATCATACTCCTGTTGCAGATGATGCCCAGCGACACTTGCCGCCGTATTACAGGCAACTATAATAATCTTGGCCCCTTTGGAAAGGAGAAAATCGCAGTTCTGACGGGAATAATGACTAATGGTGGTTGGACTCTTGGAACCATATGGAGTTCTGGCGACATCACCAAAATAGATAATCGAACGCTCAGGCAAAACCTCTTCAACAGCCCGAGCCACTGTCATCCCACCAACACCAGAATCAAAAATGCCGATCATAACAGACCCATAAGAAAATTAAATCCCATTCAATGTTACAAAAACCAATAACAGCATCCTTTAAAAAACCCTGGCTTTTTTACCATAGAAAACAGGTCCCGGGCAAAAAATTAAACAGGGGATCTGGCCGTAAGACCAGATCCCCTGTTTAAACATCAACACTGGACTAAAATCAACTCTTCTTGCGTGGGCGCCCGGCACTCTTTTTGGGACTTCCCTTTCTTTCGGCAATAGCCTTGCGAAGGTTATCAGGAAGACCGCGGGCCTTACCAGCCTTCTTCCGCTTATCAGAAAGCGCTTTGGCACACAGGGGCTGACGCAAGGGCAGGCCATATTTCTGACGATAGGAGCGGCCATCAAGGCCATGGGAGCGAAGGTGCTTAGGAGAAAGCATTTTAAAAGACTCGCCACATTCAAGGCAGACAATCTTATTTTTCAAAATTGACTTTTCTGGTTTCACATCTACAGCAGCCGCAGTTGCGTCAGGAGACTCGCAGGATTCTCCTTGTGCCTCCATCGCTTGCAAGGATTGCAACGAGTTAAAGGTGTTGCTCAAGGCAGCAGTAACATCTTCGGTGGTCATTGACGTACCTTGACATTGTGATTTAACAATATCAGCAGCCATCTCCAAAAGTGATTTCGCCATAATTTTCTCCCTAGTAATCTCTGTTCGATTGTTATTGAAATGTGTACGCATTTATAAAAACGAATATAACCATATCACTCCATTTTGTTAATATCAAATTTTGATCAATATTTTTATATGAAAATTTTCCAACAACGACCACATATGGGATTACTAGAACTGCTGAAAATATAAAATATACAGTTGGCAGAACATTGCCCGCCAATCAGAAAGATCATAAAAGACAGAACCTGCTTCAAATCCTAAAAGGCAGAAGAATTAAAAAAAGAAAGAGAGTAAAAGATCATCAGCCCTTAGTAGACCGCCGATCTATCACATAATTAGATCCTTCCTTCTGTTTAACAAAATGTTTTAGCTGTGATGCAGCGCTAGAGACTTCAGCGGAATGGCTGAAGGTATGATTACCTGTCGGAATGACGGCAATGGAAAGACTAAGCAGGCCAAACGTTGTTTCTCTCCCCTGCCTGTCTTTTTCAATATAACAACCCGCTTCAAGATCCTCTTTAGAAAGGAACATATTGCGAACGACTTCAAAATGAGCAAGCACTCGTTTGCATACTTCATCGATCATGTCTTCTGGAATGATAAACAAGAAGTCATCGCCACCAACATGGCCAACAAAACTCTTATGCCGAGCCATCTCCTCCATGACATTGACAAGAATCCTGGCCACCATGAGTATGACATCGTCCCCTTGGGAGAAACCGTAGCGGTCATTATATGGTTTGAAATTGTCAATATCCACATAACAAACTCCGCAACTCTCACCCGATTCGATAGTCTTCTGGATAGCCTGGAGAATTGAGGTATTGCCCGGTAGACGACTTAAGGGATTATTGTCAAAAACTCTGACCATTCGGGCTTGGGCCAGGCCGATGCGCGCAAAGAGATTTTCAGCATCCACCGGTTTGACGAGGATATCATCAACGAAATATTTTTCCCAATTAAGGCTACTGAGCTCTCTGGCTTCAACGGCCAGGAGAATGGGCATATTTGTTTTCTGCAAACAGGCACGGGCGGCATCAAGAAGGTCCATACAGCCAGGGAGGGCCTTGTCAACAATGAGCATGTCTGGCGGATCTTCCAAAACAAGGGCTATGGCATCACTGGACGCCCTGAACTTGAGGATCTGGTAGCCCTTGGCCTTCAAAATGAGACTCGGTTCATCATTGACCAAGACATCACCGGCAAAAAGAAGGCGCGTCATATTAAAAAGACTCCTCTGAATCGTGCACTAATTGTTATTTCTCTGCTCAGCTTGGATATCAAGGCTAAAACCTTTAACATCCCACAGGTTTTCTTCCACCTCTGCCAGAACTTCATCAAGGTCGGCAGCGGAAAGCCCCAAGAGATCCCAGGCGACTTTACTCATGGGTGGCACCCAGATATCAGCGCCGTGCCCATAACCAAGACCGCGGATCAACACATCACTGAAATGCAAAATAGCGCAGGCAAGAGGTTCTTCCTCGGCGTTTTTCGGTAAATGATGGCAGGATATCGGCTCAACAAGCTTCTTGGGCAGAAACCAGCCCTTGGCAAGCCAGCCTCCGACCTCGGCATGATCAAGACCGAGAACCAGCCGTTCCGCCTCAAACATAGAAATTTTCTTCATTTCAACAGTATTAAGAATTTCATCATACTGTTCCGGTAACTCCATCTTTATGGCAACCTTGCCGATATCATGGATAAGCCCAGCCGTACTGACCTCTTCCGGGTCTTTAATTCCCAGACGTTTAGCCAGAATACTTGCAGCAACCGCTGTACCGAGGGAATGCTCCCATAATTCCACATCAGAACTCTCCATCAGTTCAAAAATTGAGGCGCTGATGATCAGACTCTTAATGACACTAAAACCCAGCAGAATGATGGCGCTTGACAGGGAGCTGATTTTTTGTGGAAAACCATAAAATGCCGAATTAACGAGCTTTAACAATTTGGCGGCCAGAATATGATCCTTACTGATCACCTTGCCCATCTGCTCTGTTGTAGTGTCAGGATCATCGGCCATCCGGGTCAACTTAGCAACAATCCCAGGCAAGGTGGGAAGGTTTTTCACCTCCCGAAGAGCCTTGTGGAATTCAGCCTTACGATCATTATCCATTAGCCCTCCTGCTCCTTACGTGAAGCAATCATTCTTTCCATGATTCTCTTTTTTAAAAACATCAGGGGAGGCACATGCTTGACACGGGAGAACCTTTTTTCAATATCAAGGAGCTCTTCTTTCAAGCCTTTTTCACCTGCAACCGTCACAGGATGACCTTCAACGGCAATATGGCTGATTTCCATTTTGACAAAACGGGCAACCATAGCCTCGGTAAGAACTGTACCTTTCCCACAAAGGATTCGCCCCTCCGGGGTCTGGACATCCCTGGCAAGCACCATCCCCTCGGCTGCCTGTTGACAAAGAATTTTCTGCACGTTGCTGCCTACATTTTGATTTTAGTTGAACAACTTTGCTTCTACCTAAACATACAAGATATATAATGAACATCGGCAATTACTAGAAATAAAAAAGCCACTTAAACAAGAAACAAAAAAATAACCGCTTAGCAGCTCCTTTTTCACGTGACACCATTGACAAAAAGTGGCTCCACCATTATGTTTAGAAGCTATCAAGATATCAGTAAAATATCTGCAAAATTCCCGAATAAATTTAATTAGTTCAACTGGAGGGTGATCCAATGCCCATATATGAATATGAATGTGAAGCGTGCCATAAAATTGTGGAATTATGGCAATCCATGTCTGAAGCACCCCTTGCCGCCTGCCCGGAATGTGCTGCACCAGTAAAAAAAATTATCTCCCAGAGCGCCTTTCATCTTAAAGGCGGTGGTTGGTATTCCGATGGCTACAGCAACTCCAGTGGTAAGGCCAACACCAGCAGCGACAGCGTGGCAAGCCCAGAGAAAAAAGTCGCCTGCCCCAATGCTGCAACGTGTCCCTGCGCCTCATAAATTACTCTCAGCCCATTTCTCTCAAGCCGCTAGCCTTTTAAGGTTGGCGGCTTTTTTTTTATTTCCAAGTCAACGATATCACAACCAGCCCGTCGAAAATCCCCAAACACTCAAGCATTTCAGACTGTCACAATTATCATGGCATCTCCGTAACTGAAAAAACGGTATTTTTCTTTAATGGCATGCCGGTAACAACGCAGCAACTCATCTTTTCCCATCAGGGCGCTGACCAAAAAGAGCAATGATGACTGGGGGAGATGGAAATTAGTGATGACATTGTCGACAATCTTAAAACGATAGCCCGGATAGATATAGAGTTGGCAAGCCCCTTCCCGGGCATGAAGACGCCCCTGGTTGTCTCCGGCAAATTCAAGGGCCCTGACGCTGGTGGTACCCACCGCCCATACCCTGCCGCCTCCGGCCTTAGCCCTGTTGACCTGGGCCGCCGTCTCCTCGGAAACCACCAGATACTCGGAATGAATCTGATGATCGCGGATATCCTCCACCCGCACCGGGGCAAAGGTACCATAGCCGACATGGAGGGTGACAGGAGCAATGACCACGCCTTTTGCTTGGATACGCTCTATTAACTCCGGGGTAAAGTGGAGTCCGGCAGTGGGTGCGGCAACGGCGCCGGTATGGGCAGCGTATACTGTCTGGTAGCGTTGCCGATCCTCAGCCGATTGGCCTTTATCTCTTGAGATATAGGGCGGCAAGGGAAGTTGCCCAAGACTATCAAGGCGATCAGAAAGAGCCCCTGTAAAGCGAAGTTGAACAACGACCTTCCCGTCGCAAAGCACCTCCTTCACAACAGCATCAAGGCCGTCACCAAAGGAAAAAACCGTGCCTTGCCGGGGCCGCTTGGAACTTTTAACCAGCCCCACCCCTTCCACTTGCCGCCAACCTGGGGACCCGGCAATTTCTGTGGGCTCAATGGCTGGAAACGACAGCAACAACAGTTCCACCTTACCGCCTGTATCTTTTTTACCAAGCAGCCGGGCAGGAAAAACCTTGGTGTTGTTGACCACCAAAACATCCCCTGGAGCAAAAAAATCCACCACTGATGAAAAGGGCAGATCTTCAATCATTGTTGTTTTGGCATGGTAAGACAGCAGTCTTGAGCCATCACGATTGACGGTAGGATGCTGGGCAATTAATTCAGGGGGCAGATGAAAATCATAGGCCCTTATATCAAAGAGATCTGAACTCACGTTAGGCAATATAATTAAGAAAACCAGAAGGTGCGCTGGGCCAGATAACAGAGAAGCAGGCCAAGGCCCAGGGCGAAAAAACCAAAAATACGCAGGATAGGAGATTCCATCTCCGAAAGCTGCCTGAGCCACTGCCGCATAGAATCGGGAAAAGCAATATAGGGTAAGGACTCAAAAATCAATACCATACCGATGAGGGAGATGAGTAATTTCATGGCGGCATAGTAGCAAGTGGCGTCAGCTATTTCAACAGCTTGCTTTATCATCCTCAATCTGCCGCGCAGGAATATCCTTTTTTTCTCGGTATCGGACCCCAACAGAGTTGATTAATGATGCCGCAAAACCCTTTTTCCGGTATGTTGATTCGCTTCTTATTTTTTTAGCATATTGAGTCAATCATGATTATCAGAAAAAAAACACGCCAGATAGCAGTCGGGAACGTAAAAATAGGCGGCGATGCCCCCATTGCCGTCCAGTCGATGACCAATACGGATACCCGTAATGTGGCCAGCACGGTAGCGCAGATCCATGCCCTTGAAGCTGCCGGCTGCGAGATCATCAGGGTAGCAATCCTCGATCTTGAGGCAGCAACTGCCCTCAAAAAAATCAGAGAACAGATCACCATTCCCCTTATCGCTGATATCCATTTTGATTATCGCCTTGCTGTGGCCAGCATGGAGCATGGCGCCCAGGGAATCCGCATCAATCCCGGCAATATCGGTGGCAGAGAAAAATTACAAAAGGTTGTCGATGCAGCAAAGAGCCACCATGTCCCCATTCGAGTGGGGGTAAACTCCGGCTCTGTTGAAAAAGAAATTTTAAAAAAACATGGCCACCCCACCCCGGCAGCCCTGGTGGAGAGCGCCCTCAAAAATATTGCCCTTCTTGAAGACCTCGGTTTTCACGAAATTAAAATCTCCATCAAGTCTTCTGACGTCCTCACCACTATTGACGCCTACCGTAAGCTCTCTAACGCCACAGATTACCCCTTGCACCTAGGAGTCACCGAGGCCGGCGGCCTCATCGGCGGTACTGTAAAATCAAGTGTTGCCCTTGGCATGCTGCTCTACGAAGGAATCGGCGACACCCTTCGCATCTCCCTGACTCGTGACCCGGTGGAAGAAATTCGCGTCTGTTACGAGCTTTTGCGTTCCCTGAAAATCAGAGAGCGCGGCCCCGAATTGATCAGTTGTCCCACCTGTGGCCGCTGCCAGATCAATCTCTTTGATCTGGCAGAGAAGGTGGAGGCCCACATCCAAAAAATGGATACCCCGCTCAAGGTGGCGGTCATGGGATGTATTGTGAACGGGCCCGGCGAGGCCAAAGAGGCAGACATCGGGCTTGCCGGCGGCAACGGTGTCGGCATCATCTTCAAAAAAGGCCAGCTCTACAAAAAAGTACCCGAAGCCGACCTTTTAGAGGTCTTTATTAAAGAACTCGACGCCATGAGCAAAGAAACAGAAGGGCAAGAAGTAAAGAAATAAAGAATGTAAGAAGGCCAAGAATAACAGCCAGTAACGGAAACTGCTCAGTCATCTCATTATTACTCTAACCTACGTGCTTCATGATGTTTTCTTCACTTCTTTACATTCTTTATTTCTTTACATTCACTACATTCTTTTCTTCATAAAAATAACACTCAATTTTATTAGGATTTCCCATGCGCTTCTCCCAGCTCCTCATCCCCACCTTAAAAGAAGACCCCTCAGAGGCCGAGGTCATCAGCCACAAGCTCCTCTTACGGGCCGGCTACATCCGCAAACTCACCAGTGGTTCGTATACCTATCTGCCCCTGGGACTTGCCGCCATTCGCAAGGTTGAGCAGATTGTCCGCGAGGAGATGAATCTGGCCGGTGCCCAGGAAATTTTAATGCCCATGGTGCAACCTGCCGACCTCTGGCAGGAGTCAGGACGCTGGCAGGTATATGGCAAGGAGCTGCTGCGCTTCCAGGATCGCCATAACCGTGATTTCTGCCTGGGCCCCACCCACGAAGAGGTCGTCACTGACCTTGCCCGGATGAACATCCATTCCTACAAGCATCTGCCCATGAATCTCTACCAGATTCAGACAAAATATCGTGACGAGGCCCGGCCCCGTTTCGGTCTCATGCGCGGCAGGGAATTCATCATGAAGGATGGATACAGCTTTGACGCCACGGATCAGGGTGCTGAACTGACCTACGAAAAAATGAAGACTGCCTATCACCGCATCTTCAACCGTTGCGGCCTGAGCTTTCGCGCCGTGGATGCCGACTCAGGCTCCATTGGTGGCAGCTTTTCCCATGAGTTCATGGTTCTGGCTGAGACCGGCGAGGACACCATTGTTGTCTGCCCATCATGCTCCTATGCCGCCAACATGGAAAAGGCGACCTGCCAAATGAGCAGCGCCTCTGATGCCATTACCCTTAAAGAGATTGAAAAGGTTGAGACCCCGGGCAAACGCAAGGTGCAGGTTGTCTGTGATTTTCTGAACATCAAGGCCTCTGAACTGGTTAAGACCCTGGTGTACGTTGTTAAAGATGAAGTCATTGCTGTTTTACTGCGCGGCGACCATGAGGTTGAAGATATCAAGCTTGCCAATATTCTTGGCATCAGCGATGAAGATATGCGTCTTGCCGATGACAAAGAGATCTTTGATGCCACCGGCACTCCGTCCGGTTACCTGGGTCCCATTGGTCTAAAAATCAGGCTCGTTGCCGACCAGGAAGTGGCCTCGATGAGCAATTTTGTCGTGGGTGCCAACGAGAAAAATTTTCATCTTCGTAACGTCAATATGAATCGTGATTTCACGCCAACCATAAGCGGCGATATCCGCAAGGTAACATCCAGGGATCGCTGCCTAGCATGCGGTAGCGAGCTGGAACTTACCAAGGGGATCGAGGTCGGCCATATCTTCAAGCTTGGCACAAAATACTCAACCGCTCTCAAAGCAACTTTCCTTGATGATCAGGGTGCAGAAACACCCTTTATCATGGGGTGTTATGGTATCGGCGTCAGCAGAGTGGTGGCTGCCGCCATTGAGCAGCATCATGACAAAGACGGCATCAAATTTCCTGTCGCCATTGCCCCGGTCAAGGTCCTTGTTCTCAATCTCTCTCCCAAAGATTTAGAGATAAGCCAAGCGGCCGAAGAGATTTATGAGAATCTCCGCAAAGAAAATATCGAGGTCATTCTGGATGATCGTGATGAACGGCCCGGCATCAAATTCAATGATGCCGATCTCATAGGCATTCCTTTCAGAATCACGGTTGGTAAAAGTTTCAGCAAAGACGGAACAATCGAAGTGCGGCGGCGTTCTGATGGCGAAACATTCACTCTTTCCCCTGCCGACACCATTTCCACTGTGGCTGATCTCATCAAGAAGGCCATGGCTTAACATAAGGTCCACACGTAAGACATCAGCAGATAAAAGATGGCGCACTCAGAACACCACATCACCATTGATGACCTCCTGAACCGGGCAAAGGGCTACCTTCCGGCTCAACATATCCCGGTTATCGAAGAGGCCTACGCCTTTGCGGCAAAGGCCTATGAGGGCTCTTTCCGTCCAAACGGTGATCCCTATATCACCCATGCGCTCGCGGTTGCCCAAATTTTAGCGGCAATGCGTCTTGACGTTGACACCATCGTTGCCGGTCTCTTCCACGGTATCCTCAAGGACCCTAATACCGGGGTCGACGAGGCGCTGATCAGTAAAAAATTCGGCAAGGATGTGGGCCATATAGTCAGCGGCGCCACCATCATTTCCGAGGTGCAGTACAACTCGAAAATTGATTATCAGGCTGAAAATATCCGCAAGATGCTCCTTGCCATGTCAACGGATATACGGGTCTTGCTGGTAAAGCTTGCCGACCGCCTCAACGACATGCAGATTCTTGATTTTTCCCCTGAAAAGCAGCTTGAATTTGCCCAGGAGACCCTTGATCTGTATGCTCCTCTGGCCAGTCGCCTGGGCATTGACTGGATGAAGCGTGAGCTTGAGGATCGCGCCTTCTCCGTACTGCACCCTGAGGAATATAAGGACCTTGAAAGTCGGATCAACTCATCCTTGGGAGATCGTGAAAAATACGTTGCCGACATCAAGAAACTGCTTTCTGAGAAACTGACCGAACAAGGCATTAGCGATTTTAAAATTCTGGGTCGACCAAAACATCTGCTCTCCATCTACAGGAAGCTCCTTGTCCAGAAAATTACCCTGGACAAGGTCTATGACAAAGTCGCCTTTCGCATTATCTTAAACACCGTGCGTGAATGCTATCAGGCCCTGGGCATGGTTCACTCCCTCTGGACCCCCATTGATCATCGGATCAAAGATTATATTTCCCAGCCTAAATCCAACATGTACCAGTCCCTGCACACCTCGGTGATCGGACCTTCAGGCGAATTCATGGAAATCCAGATCCGTACCGGGGAAATGGACAAAATTGCCAAAGAAGGGATCGCTGCCCACTGGGCCTACAAAGAAGGCGCCAAAATATCCGAACGGGATGCTTCCACCTTTCAGTGGCTCAAACAACTTGTTCACTGGCTGCAGGATCTCAAAGACCCCAAGGAATTTCTCGACACCGTCAAAATAGAGCTTGCCCAAGCCAAGAAAATTTATGTCCTAACCCCTAATGGTGAAGTGAAAGAATTGCCAGCCGGCTCCACCCCCCTTGATTTCGCCTATTCCATTCACACCGAGGTCGGTAACCGCTGTACCGGTGCCAAGATTAACGGCACCATGGCGTCACTCAAGACTGAGCTCAAAAACGGTAATGCTGTCGAGATTATTACCAGCCAGAACCAACACCCACACCAGGGCTGGCTCAATCTCGTCAAAACCGGGCGGGCCAAAAGTTGTATACGTCACTGGCTGCGCCAGGAAGAGCAGGAGAAATCCCTGAGAATCGGCGAAGAAATCAGTGAAAGAGAGCTCAAAAAACACTCTCTCTCCCTCAAGAAACTGGTTAAAGACGGTGCTCTCAAAACTATCCTTAAAAAGCTGCGCTGCAACTCCTTGCAAGAGCTTCTCATTAAGATTGGTTCTGGCAAGGTTACTGCCAAACAACTCATCACCCTCATCTTTCCCAATAGCACAGAAACAGAAGAACATGAACTGAAGAGTCAGGAAATTCCAACCTTACCGCCTCCTCCGGAGAAAGAATCCGATGACGCTATCACCATTGATGGCATCAACGATCTGATGATCCGCATCAGTCAATGCTGCATGCCCATGCCTGGTGAGGAAATCATGGGTTTTATCACCGCCGGACGCGGCATCTCCGTCCATAAGGCCACCTGCCCCAACCTCCTGAATAGTGACTCGCAACGCTGGCTCAAAGTACGCTGGAATAATAACAAGAAGAACAGCCACCGCGCCCAAGTTCATGTCATTGCCCAGGACCACAAAGGTCTTCTAGCCGAGCTCTGCAATGTGCTGAGTAATAGCGATGCCAACATCGTCAATATTGATGCCCACTCCTCGAAAGACAGGGTGGCACATATCAGCTTTATCATCGAAGTAGTCAGTCTTGATCACCTCTCCACTGTCCTGCAGCACATCCGGCAATTGAGTGGCGTGATGGAGGCCAAACGGCAGCAATAATGTTATGAGGGAAGGATTGCGTGGTACTGCTTATAAGAAAAAACCATGTGAGGGCTGCGATCACTCAGGTCAGATCAGCCTTTTCCCAAGGGGTAAGCAGGTTTATCCATACCTGGGGAAGAGTGCCCCAGTCTGCGGGGGCTACTACCTGCAGTTTAAAGCCCATGGTGTAATCACGCTGAGTGCGTTTCTTAACCTTCCTGCCTGGAGTGTCCATAATAAGTCTCCGAAGTGTAAACGTATTTCAGGACGGGACATCAGATAAAAAAAAGCCCACTGGAATACTCCAGTGGGCTTTTTTTATCAAAACTTATGTACGTGTTCTATACGTTTCGCACCAGCGGTTTAACAACGGCACCGGATCGAAGACAACGGGTACAGACACGAATCTTCTTTGAATTACCACCAGGTACGGCCATTCTGACACTTTGCAGATTTGGCAACCACCGACGACGGTTCTTATTATGGGCATGACTTACATTGTTGCCAGTAATCGGCTTCTTTCCGCAGATTTCACATTCACGAGCCATAACACTATCTCCTTACAAGGAAAAATCAGCGGCATAAAGTGGCCAACCGATCTCTTATTAATTTACAATTAAGCCAAAAAAATCCCCATCCCGTTTATCGGGAAAGAAAAGCAGATTATATAACTCGTCCCACAGCTCTTGGCAAGATTTTTATCCTTTTTTTTACCAAGGACATTACGCATAAAGAGTTTATGCTTTTTTAAGGGAACTTTCTTGTCAGAGAATGTCTATAGTTGAATACTTTGAAAACTTTGCAAAATCCACCCATAACCTCCACCAGTAAACCCAATCCGCAATTGATTTGACACTCCAGCAAAAGTCATGGTAACTGTAACTACTTTTAACCTCAGACAAAAGTCGTGCCTCCTAAGGGTTTCGACGAAACCCTCCTAATCATATGAGCAAACAAAGAAACAGTATCTGGATGTTTTTTGCGTCAGTCAAGCTGGCGCTCTTTATTCTCTTTCTTCTTGCTGCCGCTTCGATTATCGGCACTATTCTACCCCAGGGGGAAGTCCCTGGCGTTTACAGCCAATTTTACAGCACTACCCTTGGTCTGAGTCACAACAGCGCCCAGATTCTTACCAAAATCACCTTTCAGCTCGACCTCGACACCATGTATGCATCCTGGTGGTTCCGAAGTCTCATTCTCCTTCTCTCGTTAAACCTTATTATCTGTACCATTGAGCGCCTTCCTGATGTCTGGCGATTAGTTATCCTGGATAATCTTGACTCCAGCCTTGATCGTATCATTAATATGCGAAACCGCAGAACGTATACGACCACCCTTGCCGTCAAAGAAAGTTGCGAGGCCATTTCTGCCAAGTTAAAATCACGCGGCTGGCAAACAAGCGCGCGTGACCGCGACGGCGACACCCTGCTCTTTGCCCAAAAAGCTCCTTGGAGTCGACTGGGTGTTTATGTCGTCCACACATCAATCTTAATGATTTTTGTCGGTGCCCTTATTGGATCAATATGGGGGCAAAAAGGCTCCGTCAACATTCCAGAGACCTTGACCACCGACAAAATTTATCAATTTGGCTCAGGCGCCCCCATTGATCTCGGCTTTACTGTCAAATGTAACTGGTTTCACCTCAGTCAGTACCCGAATGGCGCTCCCAAGGAGTATGAGTCTGAGCTTGTCATCATTGAAAACGGCCAGGAAATCCTCAAAAAAACTATCGAGGTCAATGGCCCTCTCAGCTATAAAGGCTGGACATTTTACCAATCCAGCTATGAATCCCATCAAAAATTTATTATCTCGGTGGCCAACATTGGCACCATGACAGAAGAACGTTTTCTGGCTCCACCCCAACAACCGGTGCGCTGGCAAACTGAGAACCTTCTTTTTGGTATTCAAGACCTTGTCCCTACTTCTATTCCAGGCACCTATAAATACAAACTCCTCATTGCCGACAGCAAAGGGGCCCAAAGCCTCTACCTTCTTGATGACAACCAACAGATGACCATCAGTTTGGCCGATGGCAGCAAATACACCTTTCATATAAAAGAATTCTATTCAACCGGTCTCCAGGTTTCAAAAGACCCTGGTGTCTGGATCGTTTATATTGGCTGCATTCTCATGTTGATCGGTCTTAGCGTTGCATTCTTTGTCTTTCACAAACGCATATGGATACTGGTTCGCAGAGAGAATGATACCACTCAAATTTTTCTTGCCGGCACCACCAACAAAAACAAGGCCGGTTTTGACACAGAATTTAATGCCCTCAGCGACACGGTGGCTGACATTAACCAAATCGAGGTTCAATAATGGACAGTATTCTGCTCTTAAGCTTATCAACCTTTGGCTATCTCGCTGCTTCAGGTGCTTACCTGGCTGCCTTTCTGTTCAAATCGAAGAAAGTGGGGCTTGCCGGTACCATCCTCACAGCCCTGACTCTGCTTACGCAGACCGGATCCTTAGGTCTGCGTTGGTATGAATCGTATCAGATCGGCGCTGGCCATGCCCCCCTGACCAACATGTATGAATCTTTGGTCTTTTTCTCCTGGGCCATCGCCTCCTTCTACTTGCTTCTTGAGTATAAATTTAAAAATAAGAACCTGGGTGCCTTTGCCATGCCTTTTGCCTTTATAGCCATGGCCTTTGCCTCTTCAGGGTGGGTTGACCAAAATATCAACCCCCTGATACCGGCCCTGCAGTCCAATTGGCTCATCGCCCATGTGGTCACCTGTTTCATTGGCTACGCCGCCTTTGCCGTGGCCTGCGGGATCGCAGTCATGTATCTCATTAAGAATAACTCACCAAAAAGTACCGGCCTGCTCTCAACTCTGCCTGAGCTTAAGGTCATTGACGATATTATCCATAAGAGTATGGTCTACGGCTTCCTCTGGCTCTCGGCCGGAATTATCACCGGCGCCATATGGGCAAACTCGGCATGGGGCACATACTGGAGTTGGGACCCCAAAGAAACCTGGTCGCTGATCACCTGGTTCTTCTACGCCGCTATTCTCCATGCCAGATTCACCAGAGGTTGGCATGGCAGCCGCATTGCCTGGCTTGCCATAGGTGGTTTTCTCTCCGTAGTTTTCACCTATTACGGGGTTAATTATCTGCTTTCCGGCCTGCATAGTTACGGTGGCCAATAAGGCTCAAAATGCACCCACAAAACGAGGTCTATTTTCAGCATTTTTCTTAGGAAAATTCTTTGCTTAAAACTTGACAAACCGTTCTGAACAGAATAATCAATATCGAGTTTTATATTGTGTTTACCTCAATTCACATACCAAACAATGGAGAAGAGAAAATGAAAAAATCTGTACTTTGCGCAGCAGCTTTCACCATGCTTTTCGGTTTCACTGTAGCTGGTGCCGCCATGGGTGAGGACAAAGGTCCTGCCGAAATGACCCTGACCACCGCAGACGCCAAGAAACCTGCCATTTTTCCCCATGCCAAACATCAGGAAAAATTAGCCTGTGACGATTGCCATAAAGCTCTTGACGTAAAGAAGATGGCCACCATCAAGGATTACGCCCATAAAGAGGGTTGTAAGGAATGTCACAAGACCAAAAATGCTCCTACCGCTTGCCCAACCTGTCATCCAGCTAAGAAAAAAGCCATTGAGGGTTGCTAATCCTCCTGCTTTCTTTTTCTAGTGGATAAAAAAAGGCTGCCTTTTCAGGCAGCTTTTTTTTTATCTCTTTCCCCGCTTTTCCCGATCACCACTTGCCTGCTGACATTTTCCGGATATCAAGATATACTCTGCACCATGTCTTCCCGTCGTTCGCAACTCACTCCGGCTTCACAGCCCCGCATCTGGTATTGGAATCATTTCCACCTCGGCATTGCGCTCCTGACAACAGCACTCCTTCTCACCTGTTTTATCGCCGGTCTCCTCATTCTCTTTGTCACATTGAACATACCGGGCATCGACTCCCTGACATCATATCAGCCTAAGCAGACCACCCTCATAAAGGACAGATATGGCCGTATTGTTGATCGGGTATACACCGAAAACAGGGTAGTCGTTCCTCTTTCTGCCATGCCAGACTTATTACCCAAGGCTTTTATTGCCGCAGAAGATGCCCGTTTCTTAGAACATTCAGGGGTGGATACCTGGTCCATTATAAGAGCGCTTATCAACAATCTCAGGACCGGAGGCAAGAGCCAAGGTGGTTCAACCATTACGCAACAAGTTGCCCGCGCTCTCTTGCTCAGCAGAGAAAAAACATATATACGCAAACTTAAAGAGGCTATTCTCGCCTATCGCATTGATCAGGTTCTGACTAAAAACGAAGTTCTCCATATCTACCTCAACCAAATCTATCTGGGCGACCAGTCATACGGCGTGGAAGCGGCGGCCGCCACGTATTTCGCTAAAAAAAGCGCTGAACTGAACCTGGCAGAGATTGCCATTTTAGCTGGGCTTCCCCAGGCACCAAGCCGCTACTCACCATTCAATAATTATGCAGCTGCCAAGAAAAGACAGGGCTATGTTCTCAACCGCATGGCAGCTGAAGGCTTTATCACTTCTTCGGCGGCAAGTAAGGCCTTTGAGCAACCTCTCATCTGGGCACCTCGCCAAGATAACCACCCTGATGCCCTCTATTTCCTGCAATTTGTCCGTAACGATATTACCAAACGCTACGGCCGGGATATTCTCTATGAGGGTGGCCTGACTATTGAAACAACCCTTGATCTGTCATTCCAAAAACAAGCTGCCCAGTCCATTGAAAAAGGCGTTGCAGCCTGGGCCCTGCGCAGCGGCCAAGGCCGCCGTACTACTCCTCAAGGCGCCCTGGTGGCCATGGAAAGCAGGACGGGTAAGGTTCGCGCCCTCACCGGCGGTATTAATTTTGACAAGAGCCAATTTGACCGGGCGACCCAGGCCAAAAGACAACCAGGCTCCGCCTTTAAACCCATTGTTTATGCGCAGGCCTTCAGCTCCGGTTTCAATCCGGCCTCTGTCATTATTGATGAACCTCTTCACCTTCCCGGCCACCAGAGTGGTGTCTTTTGGCAACCCAAAAATTTCTCCGGCAAATCCTACGGGCCGACTACCCTGTGCACCGCCCTTATCAAATCAAGAAACATTGTCACCATCAAACTTCTCCAGCAAATAGGTATCCAGAATGTCATTTTCCTGGCCCGCAAGATGGGTATCAAATCAAGTCTTCACCCCAATCTCTCCTTGTCCTTGGGAGCTTCAGAGCTGTCGCTATTAGAACTGACAGCCGCTTACACCGCTTTTGCCAATCAGGGTAAATATTGTCGACCCATTTTTATTGACCGAATTCTTGATCCCTACGGCAGGATTCTGGAAAACAATATCCCACGCCAAAATACCACCCTTGATGAGCGAGCCGCCTATCAGGTAACCCACCTTCTGCAGGATGTGATTGCCGAAGGAACCGGTAAAAATGCCTGGGGACTCCCTGGTGAGTCAGCCGGCAAAACCGGCACCGCCGACCAGAATGCAGACGCCTGGTTTATCGGCTACACACCAAGCCTTGTCACCGGCGTCTGGATGGGTTTTGATCTGAAACGTTCCTTAGGCAAAAGAGAAACAGGGGGGCTTGCTTGCGCACCCATTTGGCTTGATTTTATGAAAAAAACCATGACAGGCATGAAACCGGAAAGATTCCAGATTCCGGAAGGTATCACCTTTCTGCCCACCGATCGCAATACTGGCGCCTATGACCCAGCCATTCGTAATAAGGCACGCTGGCTGCCATTCTGGACAGGCAATGTCGAAACGCAGCTTAGCAACAAAGGGTCTGACCATTTCGCCCTCAAAACCAATTAAAAAACCCCGAATCCTATTTAGGACCGGGGTTTTTTAATTGGTTTTGAACAAAAAGAATAGATTACTCTTTCAGTTCATCCATACCATGATATACCATGATGAATTTCTTCTTAAGTTCAGCAGTAAGATCTTCGCAATCACAGCCTTCTTCGGCAATAACCCTGATAGCCACCCTCTTCATGCCTTCACCGGCATCCTCAAAAGATGTCAAAACACTGATCACCCGGGCGTGATAATCACGCATGGTCTGGACAACGCTTGTAACGGAACCGGGAACATCCTTGAGATCTAAGACATACTGAATAGCACCATCCTTAATCCCCGTGGAATGAATAAAACCGCGCAGAACATCTGTCTCACTGACAAGCCCGACAATCTGCCCTTCACTGTTAACCACGGGAAGTCCAGAAATCTTCTTTTCCAGCATAATGACAGCGGCTTTTTCCAAAGAATCAAAGCCGTTTAAGGTCGCAGGATTATGAGTCATAACCTCTTTAACCTTCATCTCGCTCAAGATATAATAAAGCTCATGAACATCCAAAGAGGTGGTCTTGGAAGGTGAAGCGTCTTTGACGTCACGGTCGGTGACGATGCCAATCAACTTGCCGTGGGAAACAACAGGCAAACGGCGAATGACATTTTCCTTCATTATCCTGGTGGCACGCATGAGAGAGGTATTCTCATCAACGGTTACCACATCCTTCGCCATCCAATCTTGAATCAACATATTAATTTCTCCTCCCAGTGAGACTGTTTTTCAACGAAATAAAATATCCAAAGGGACGCGCCCTTGATTTACCGACAAATCACGATGGTTTTCGTACAGTTCTTTATAAAATATTCCAGCCATTCTCGCAACAATGTTGGCACTTCTTTGGCGTATGTATTTCTACCTAGCAATAGTATCATATCTTACAGATTAACTCCATACCAAACATACTTTAGCACAGCCTTATTTTCTGCTATTCCAGCACCTTATTCCGCCAATGCCTGAAATTACAGGCGGCAAGGCAGGCCACCGTGTTAACGAAAATAACGAGGGGCAAGGGAAGGAATGGTTTGCAGACTCTCATTATATTTTTAAAGGCCACTTTTTCATGATGATAACAGAGTAAAAAATAAATTTATTGGCTGGCCTGTAGCCTTCGTTACGCTCACCGTACATTATTTGCTTTTTTAGCTTTCCATGTGTAGATTGTCGGCGACAAGGTGTAAACTCCTTCCACCATTACTCAAAAAAATATACGCCCCTCACATCATTCCTGATTTTCTGTTTTCGACGATCTTTCCTCATCAACTATGACTCACCCTCTTCACCCATTTTCTCAGCACCAAACGGCCGCACTACTGGCCGGCCTCAAGGATGATTTTGTTTTCCTGGAGACAGGCAAGATCACTGACGAAAACTACACAAGTCTCCTCTTTCATAAACCCGTTGCGCGGTTGCAATGCGTGGGAGATATCAGCCCTCTAGAATTTCTTGCCAGCTGCCAGGATATGCTGGACAATGGCTTCTATCTGGCAGGTTGGTTCAGCTATGAGTTCGGCCTCGGACTTGAGCCAACATTAGCCTCCCTGCTCCCCCCTAGAGAAACAATCCTTGCAGATCTCGGCGTTTTCAATTCTCCTTGCTCTTACGATCACCGCCAAGGGAGCTGGAGCCATACGGATGTACCTACAGATTTGCCACCCCAGGCTTCCTGCCAGGTGACCAACATCCGACTGAACCTGACACAAGAAAATTACGAGAAAAACATTGCCAAGATCAAGTCCTACATTGCTGCGGGCGACACCTACCAGGTCAACTATACCTTAAAACTTCTTTTCGACTTTCATGGCTCGGCTGACGAACTCTTCCTGCAGCTCCGGCGCAACCAGCTGGTGAGCTACAGCGCCTATATCTGCCACAACAACCAACGGATCATGTCGTTCTCTCCGGAGCTCTTTTTTCGCAAAGAAAAAGAGCTGTGCACAGTACGACCCATGAAGGGTACCAGCCGCCGTGGTCGGACCTTAAGCGAGGACCAGGAACGCATTGTTTCCCTGCAAAACGACGAAAAAAACAGGGCGGAAAATGTCATGATCGTTGATCTGCTGCGTAATGATTTAGGCCGACTGGCAAACATGGGCTCGGTTGAGGTAAAATCCCTCTTTGATGTCGAGACCTATGAATCGTTATTACAGATGACCTCCACCATCACCGGCAAAACCTCTGCCGATCTGAGCCTGGCCCCTCTTTTCAAGGCCCTTTTTCCCTGTGGCTCCGTTACCGGTGCCCCCAAAATACGCACCATGGAGATTATCAGAGAACTGGAAACAAGTCCTCGGGGGGTGTACACCGGCGCCATCGGCTATCTTACCCCCACTGGTGACGCCCTTTTCAACGTACCCATCCGCACCGTGGTTCTCGACGGCGAAAAGGGTGAGATGGGGATTGGTTCAGGCATTGTCGCCGACTCCATTGCTAAGAAAGAATGGCAAGAGTGCCTCTTAAAATCCCATTTCCTCAGCAAACCACGATCAGACTTTCAACTCATTGAAACCATGCTCTGGTCGCAGGATCAGGGTTACTGGCTCCTGAATGAACATCTCGACAGAGCACAGGCCTCTGCCCGTTATTTTGGCTATCGGTTTGACAAAGCAGAAATCACAACAAAACTTCTCCATTATCAAGGCACACAAACCGAGGTTACCGCCAGGGTCCGCCTCTTGGTTGACAGGGAAGGCAACATAACTATCTCCCATACCCCATGCCCCTTCCCACAAAATCCCGGTCTGCCGTCTTCTCCTCAAGCACGCAAGAATTCTCTGCCCAGAACACGTCTGGCTGCTGAGCAAACAGATTCCTCTGACATTTTTCTCTATCACAAAACAACCCAGCGCAAGGTCTATGACCGTCTCTGGCAAGAGGCACATGGCGAAGGATACATGGATATTATTTTCACAAACGAACGAGGAGAAATCAGCGAAGGCGCCATCACAAACATCTTTGTGGAAAAGGAGGGTGTTTTCTATACACCCCAGGTTACCTCCGGGCTTCTCCCCGGCATCTTCCGAGGCTATCTCCTCACCACCTTTCCTGAGCGGGTTCGAGAAAAGACCCTTTTTGCAGCGGATTTAAGCGCCCCTGGCGTCACCCTCTATCTCGGCAATTCAGTCAGGGGCCTGGTGCAGGTTGAGTTGATCAATCAAGGGTAAAAAACAGCTTTTTGTTAAGATACCAGTTGCAATTCACCCCAAACCTGGGGCAGCACACTGGCCACTTCCGAGGCAAGATAGCCATAGGGGCCTGTCTCAGCCAAAAAATCACCAGCCCTGCCATGGGCATACACCGCCAGACAAGCAGCCTGAAAGGGCTCTACTTGCTGGGCCACAAGACCAGCAATAAGCCCAGCAAGAACATCCCCCATACCGCCGGTACCCATGCCGTGATTGCCGCTGGAATTAACAGCAATCCTGCCATCCGGTGCGGCGATGACAGTGGCTGCCCCTTTCAGAACCACAACCACCCCATATTCTTTGGCAAAAGCGGCAGCAACCTGGAGGCGATCCTTTTGCACCTCGATCGTACTGAGACCTGTTAAGCGGCTCATTTCTCCGGGATGCGGGGTCATAATCCGAATCAGATCACTCCCCCTGGTCGCAAGGGTTGCAAGTTCGAGGATAGTCAAGGCGTCGGCATCGACTACCATGGGCTGCGAACAATTCTTCACCACCTGATTGACCAGGGCCGCCGTTTCTGGAGCTGTACCAAGTCCAGGCCCAACCACCAGACATCTCTTGCCGGAAGCTACCTTCGCAACTTCCGCATAATCACTATTTGCCAGGGCATAGCCAGCCAGACCTGCGACAGGATGGGTCATGGCTTCCAGGCAATGGATCTCAAAAATGGTATTCAACTTCTCTGGGACACAGAGCGTAACAAGACCAGCCCCACTTCGCAGGGCCCCATCACAGGCCAGCACAGCCGCACCCGTCTTCCCCCTGGAACCCGCAAGGAGAAGGACATGACCATGATCACCCTTATGACCCATGTTTTCCCTCCGGGGCATAAAGTCGGCAGCCACTTCCTCAAGCACATACAATGCCTTGATGTCCGCCTGATCGACCACTGAAGGCGGAATACCAATATCAACCACCTCAAGCCAGCCGACGTAATCAACGCCCGGATATTGGACGAGCCCTGATTTGGCCAGACCATAGGTAACAGTCAAATCAGCCTTCACGCATGCACCCCACAAAACACCGCTATCGGCATTGAGCCCAGACGGGAGATCAACAGCAACCACCGGAACAGGGGTATTATTGATGACTTCGATAACCCGGGCAAACACACCACCGACGTCCCTGGTCAAACCGGTGCCCAACAGGGCATCGACAATAAAATCACAATGCAGGGCTAGATTGCTGACCGATTTTTCATCCAGCAGCGTTGTCACAGATATATCTTCAGCAAGACGGCTCAAATTAACAGCCGCATCACCGCTTATCTTCTCCGGAGGGGTCAACAAAAAGAGCTGCACTTCAGCACCAAGATCGTGAAGATAACGGGCTACGACACAGCCGTCACCGCCGTTATTGCCGGAACCGACAAAAACAGCAACAGGGCGCCCCTTGCAGTCCCCGTAATACTCAAGCATGAGATCAACGGTTCCCTTACCGGCGTTCTCCATCAGCTCAAGACCTGAGACATGCTTCTCATTAATGGTCGTTTGATCTAAAAACCGCATCTGCGCTGCTGAACATATCTTCATGGTATCTCCGGGTTTCTGGGGTAAAGGCAAACACAAAAAGTATATTACCAAGAAATACTTCCCACCAGCTTTTTTGGAATTACCACCAAAGGGGTGGCCAGAGACATGATACCATATCATCAAGAGTAAAAAAGGCTTTGAACGCTAGCAAAGATCAGGGGAAGACAAGCGACTACATCCAATCAACCACCGACGGGAAACTGGAAGGTAATTTCACAATAACACCCCTCCTGGCTCACAATGTTCATTTTGCCGCCATGGTCTTTCACAATACCGTAACTAATTGCCAGCCCCAGACCGGTTCCGCTCCCGGCCGGCTTGGTTGAAAAAAACGGATTTGCTATCTTATCAATGAATTTGGCAGGGATTCCCACGCCTTGATCATAGAACACAATCTGTAGAACATCTTGGGAATCCACACGCTCTTTTGAGGCTGTGATCCTCAAGATTTTATTGGGATCAAGTTTAGGGAATTTCTCATTCAAGGCATAGCGTGCATTATTCATGATATTGAGAAAAACCTGCATCATTTGCTGGAGATTACCCTTCATGGCAGGCAGATTCTCGGGGATATCAATCTCCAGGACAATGCCATCCTTTCTCGTTTGTACTTCAGCAAGACAAAGGGTCTCCTTCATGATCTCCTGAAGAAAGATGGTTTCCTTGCCGGGATGATCCTCACCCTTGCGGGCAAAGGAGAGCAGGCTGCTGACAATAGACGCAACACGATCCCCCTCGTTGATAATCCGCTGCAACATCTCTTTTGATTGGGGACTGCTTTGGTCACACTCGTCAATAAGAAGCTGGGCAAAATTAATGATGCCATTAACAGGGTTATTGATCTCATGGGCAACGCCGGCAGCAAGCTCACCTATTGAGGCCAAATGCCCGGCCCGTAATGCCTCATTTTGGATAGTGACATCCTGAGCAACACAGATTATCCCCTGAACCTGCCCCTCTTCATCACGCATTACTGAACTCGACAGCAATGTCTCAATGGTTTTGCCATCCTGGGTGATCAGATTCGTCCGCCTGTTATTGATGTAATCCTTTGCAAAAATTTCTCCCAGCCCCTCCTCTTCACAGGGATAATCTTTCAAGATAAGAGACAGCGGCTGGCCAACGAGATATTCCTCCTCATAACCGAGAATGTCACAGGCAACCTGATTCACCGTTTGCACCACACCATCAGGCCCGACAACAACCAAAATATTGTTCATTGATTTTAAAATGTTGTCTACGTAGGTCTTGGCCTTCTGCATTTTATAATGGGAGATTTTCAGTTCAGCGGTCATGGTATTAAAAGAGCTGGCCAGCACACCAATTTCATCGGCCGACTCAATGTTAACCCGATGATCAAGATTACCAAGGGCCAAACGCCTTGTGCCGTCGACAAGGATTTCCAAGGGCTTTGAAATAGCACGCTCAAGCAGGAACGCGACAACAAGAACCGAAATGACACCCACCACCAGAATGATGGCCAGCAGCTTCTTTGAAAAATTGCTCATGGCCAGAATCTGGCGCTGCTTTTCGGTGATCTGCATGGTCTCAAAGGCCACAGCCGCCCTGGTGAGCTGCCCTATATGGTCCGCAGTGGCAACAGCAATATCCTCAATTTCACGGGCTGAAGACCCGCCCCTATACCCTTCCTGCACCTCAGCCGAATAGACAAAGACAGCCTGTTTTAGCTTGCGGATATTTCCAACGATCTCATCAATACGATCTCTGTCCTCTTGAGCAACAGATATTTTTTTGATTGTCCCCACCTCAGTCATGGCCCTGTTGACCAACAGATCAATTGGCGCCACAAGAGCGCTTTTGCCAAGCCGGAAATCATTCAGTCTGTCTTTGGCGTTGTTAATAATCTCGGCAACGTCATACCATGTGCTGAGTTTCACCTGATCAACCTTGATCAACGAGGAAAGTCTTTCTGAATTTTTCGCATTGATGGAAAAAATAAGAATGCTCTCAAATATGATAATGAGCAGTAGGGTTAAAAACCCCATATTTCTGGTGGTTCGATAGGATAATGTCATATCCAAAATACCCTCTTGGCGTGGGTGTATTTAATATTGATACGTTGCGAGATCCAACCCCAGCTCTTCGACCATCTTATATAACGAACTATAGTCTTCATCCCTGTTTTCAATAAAACTCATGGCGCCAAATTCCTTCAGGACCAAGCGTCCCTCTGGGCTATCGTTGAGACCCAGAAGAAGTTCTTTAAGTCGCGCTTTCAATTGGGGATCAAGATCAGCCCTCACCACCATACCGTTTGATGGCACATCTGCGGACCTGGCCAGGATGAGCATCTTATCATAGAAATCCGGGTATTCTTTTCCCAAGCCGTTAAAAATATGATTTTTAGCACCACCGACATCCGCCTCGCCGGTGTAGACTGCCCAAGCAGCGGCATCATGACTGCCGGCAAAATAAATCTCCCGAAAATACTCTTCCATACGTTCTATGCCCTGATTCTTAAAATAAGTCCGTTGGAAAATATAGCCGGCGGTGGTCGCCTTATCCACCAGGGCTAATCGTTTATTTTTCATGTCCTTCACTGATCTAATGCCGCTATCCTTACGGACAAAGATATAGCCGCTATAGGTAGAGCTGCCATCAAGCCACACCGGGCGGGCAAGGGGCTCAACACCGGCCTTGGCCCGGGTCAGCACATAACTGAAACTTCCAAAAAATCCTGCATCCGCCTTGCCCTCCAGAAAGGCATCACACACCTTGCCATAGGTCGGCATCATGGTAATACGAACATCCATACCCAGATGTTTGGAGAGATAGCCAGCAATAACCCCATACCGTTGGCGCTGTTGGTAGATATTTTGTTCCGGCACTAAAACAATCTGAAGCCGCTGACCGGCAAACACAGACCCCCGGTCGCCGCAACTGGCAACAAGCGTCACCCAGGAAAAAATGATGAGCAAAAGACCAGGCTGCCAAAAGGTATTCTTCATATTCCGCAAACCTCACCGACCGCCAAAAACCAAATCAATCACCTCACCTATATCACCACTGCCATAGAGAGGTTCGCTAAGGACGGGATTTTCTTTCCGGCCGGCAATTTCCAGGGTGGACACGCCGAACTGATAGGATTGATTCAAGTTGGAGAATTGGAGATCATCGCCATGACCGGTAACAAGTGCTCGGGAAAACTCAATCGTCCAGGAGCCCTTTTGCCAAAGACCTTTGGCACGAACATCCGCCCTGCTCAATGAAGGCATCTCATTTTTATAGCGATTACGTACATCCCCGACATAATCAACCAGAAGATCAATTTCATAGGCCTTACGCCCGGCATCTTCAAGACGGAGAAGGTACATGAGCCTTCCTGTTTTACTGACAACTTGAGTACTATCGCGACTGTCAATCTGGCTGAGGATATGCATTTTATCATCGGCATACCCCACCGGATCAGTACGGTTTGCCTTCCAGAACCAGACGTCGGACCGAGACGCATCATCTGCATGGATACTTAGATCAACCGGCTCCTTTTCCATACTCCACTTAAAAACGAAAACATCCTCTCGCATATTCCCCATCACATACTGACTTCGTCCTTGGTCCCATACCCAACTCTTATGAAGCCTTGATTCATCAGGATCAGAAAAGGACACGAGAAAATATATCTTTTCAGCATCATACACACCCCGAACCTTGATTTGCCTATCTGCCACCTGATCAAAAACAACAAGGGGATCAACGCTCTGCCAGGCCTGATCTGTATCAATGCCATCAACAATAGGTGGATCTGTCGTTTTCTTAAGCACAAGGCTACGCGCCTGACAGAAGGCCTCTAATACGAACAGCTGTATAAAAAAAAGAGCGGTCACTATAAACATGTGTTTCATATTCTTTCCCATAATCTCCTGCAGACTTTAAGGGGGAATATATCCCTGCAATCATGACGAGTAATCTCACTTAAGACAAGCAATTCTGACACCACACTCAATGACAAAAAATACAACTCATCAAAACACGCATAACCATATATAATTATAAGGAAAAAAATACAGAAACCACCCTTTTCCAAGTCCCTAGAGGCAGTCTTTACATAAAGAACTGGCGACAAGTAACCAGAAAATGACCACCACCATAATGAGGAAACAACTCTGTAAGAAAATGACGGTATAGACGCGAAGCCCCAAAAAATATAGTCACCTACCCATCACGATGACCAAATAGTTTTCCATCCACACTTAAAAAATACAGCAAACTGAAAACCATATCTCCATCAACCCACGACAATGTGGTATATTTAAAAATAGTAATCAACATACAATAACGATTCTTCAGAATCACAGCCCAACCTTAATTCATGCAAAATACGTTTCAAATCTTTGCGCAGGAATGTCCTACCGAGATTGTCCAGGTGGGGCGTCAACCCATTTTGGATCGTAACCATAAGATCTATGGTTACGAATTACTCTATCGGCATGAAGATCAAGGCCCGGGTCCTTACCATGAAGGCAACCTGGCAACGGCCCGCACCGTGCTGAACACCTTCCTTGAGTTCGGCATGAAACGGCTGGTTGGTGACCACCGCGTTTTCATCAATCTTACCCGCACTTTTTTTACCGATGTCCAGCCCCTGCCCTTGGACAAAAAACGGCTTGTCCTTGAGGTGCTAGAAGGCATTGAACCGGATCCGCAAGTCATCGCCGGAATTCAGACCCTGCATGCTTACGGCTATGTCATTGCCCTGGATGACTACGATTTCTCCCCCCAATGGGACATTCTTCTGCCTTACTGTTCCATAATCAAAATTGACGTTCTGGATATCGACCTTCAAGCACACGCCGGCAAGATTGCCGCTTTGAAAAAAAGAGGCCTGACACTTCTTGCTGAGAAAGTCGAGACTCACCAGCAACAACGCCTTGCTGCCGACCTGGGCTTTGATCTGTTTCAAGGTTATTTCTTTGCAAAACCGCAGATTCTCAGCACCAATCGGCTGCAAAGCAATGAAGTTCTGCTCTTGAAACTTGTCGCCCGAATCAATGATCCACGCTGTGATATTAATGAACTTGCCACCCTGGTCAGCCAAGATCCGAAGCTGAGCTTTAAAATCTTGCGTTTTATCAACTCTGCTGCCATTGGACTCAATCGTCAGATCAGCTCAATTAAGGATGCTGTCATTTTCATCGGCTTAAACAGACTGCGCATCTGGGCCACACTCTTTGTGATGGCTGGTATGCATCTCAAAACACGCGAGATCATTACCACAGGCCTGGTTCGCGCTCAACTCTGCCACTCCCTGACCGAAGAACTCCACTCAGGAATACCCGATAGCGGCTACAGCGTTGGTCTTCTTTCTATTCTTGACGCCATTTTGAACCAACCAATGCGAGAACTGGTTAAAGATTTACCCTTCCCCACCGAGATGAAAGATGCCCTGGTTTACCGGAGCGGCCCCTATGGCGCCAACCTCAATCTTGCTATGGCCCTTGAACAGGGCCACGTAACTGACCCCATCGCTCTTCTTCTGCCTTTAAGCCGAGTCAACTCCTTGTATCTTGAGGCCATGATGAAAACCGAAGAGATACGAAGGCAACTGAGCTGATATTTACCTTGCCACTTCCCGAGCTCAAGCTTGGCAAGCAGTTCATGGATCCGATTTTTTTTTCAAATAAGTGGGCAGTAGTGTAAGCCCTCGCCTCTTGTGGTTAATTGCCATTAAGCCAGCCCACAAGACAAAAAAACAAAGAAGGTATTGAAGAAAGCCTTAAAAAATCCCATTGCTTGACCCCGCAGGGCACAAATGGTAAAGAGGGCGTCTATATATGATGCCTCGTTTGTTAAATTAACCGACTTATTGTCGGCTTCTAACTGATACTAAAATGTGCGCTGCTGACAACCAAGAGAAAATATTTCCAGAGGGTATGGTTCCCTTAGGGAAAAATACCTTTACCTTTTCCTGCCATTCCGATGTTTCCTGCTGGCTTATCTGCTGCCGGAATGTCGACATGCTTCTCTACCCTTATGACATTATCCTCCTGAAAAATCATTTGGGCATCCGCTCCGATCGTTTTTTGGAAAAATACGTCAATGTCGTTCGGGGTGCAAACCCCAGTTTCCCATCCTTGATGATGAAAATGACCCTGGTCAACGCCTGTCCCTTCCTGGGCCCGGCAGGTTGTTCTGTCTACGAAAGCAGACCATCGGCCTGTCGCATGTATCCTCTGGAACGAGCCGTTGACCGCACCGCGAACAAAGGCCGCGCCGACGAGTTTTATTTTCTCACCAACCATGAGTACTGCAAAGGCCACGCGGAAGACAAAAAGTGGACAGTGAAAGAGTGGCTACGCGACCAGAATCTGATGATCCACAACAGTCAGGCCGACCGCTGGGCCGAGATGGACACCATGTTTGCCACCAACCCCTGGGCCGGTGAAGGTGCCGCCGGCCCCCGCCAAAAGCTCGCCTTTCTGGCCTGCTATAATATCGATGGTTTCCGGGACTATCTGCGTGACAAAAACATTCTTGCCGAGTTTAAGATGCCAGCCACAAGAATCCGCTCCATTGAACGTGATGACCTGGCCCTGCTCTCCTTCGGCTATGACTGGCTCCAGCTTGTCCTCACCGGTGCTCCGACCCTGAAAAGACGGAAAAAATAATTCCGGTCCCTCATAATTTCCCCCTCCCCAAAAAATGACCCCAATAAACCATGATCTTGACCCCAATGACATCTTCATCAGTGAAGAACTTGAGGCCATCCTCACCTTTGCCGAGATCGCTGACGAATTCTGCGAATGGGTCGAGATGGGTCCAGAGGATTACGAGGATGAAATCTATTCAGCCCTTAATCTCCTTTCTTCTCTCTACCAGCAGATTCTTGCCCTGCCGGAAGTAGAACCCCATTATGAAGATATCGACCTTCTCGGCCTCCATCACCGCGATGCCCCGGAGATCATTGAACGCTTTGACGAACTGCCCTTTCACCGTTATCAATCCATCATAGATCCCCTTGCCGAGAAAGAGCAGCTCCCAGAAAGAAGAGACATCCGAATCGATCTGAAGAATATCTATCTTGAGATCAAGGAAGGTCTTGATCTCTACATGGATGGAAAACGGTCCAGCGCTGTTTTTCACTGGACAGCCTCCTTTGCCTTCCAGTGGGGTCGACATGTGGTTGATGCCCAGAAGGCCTTGCATGCATTTTTAGCCAAAACCTAAAAGGAAAGGAGACCACAATGGCGAAAAAAATAATTTTATCCCTGGTGGCCGGTGTTATCGGTGGGCTTGTTAACAGTCTCGGACTTTGGGGTTCGGGAGTTCTCGGTATTTCCACCGCCTTGGGCTTTACCATGACTCCCCACTTATCCCTGCCCTGGCTTGCTCCTCGCCTTTTCCAGGGTGGCATATGGGGCCTGGCATTCCTGCTGCCCTTCTGGACCACCTCCTATTATAAAAAGGGTATGGTCATTGCCATTGCCCAGGCCATTGTCATGCTGGTGATCATTTTTCCGAAAATGGGCTTTGGCTTCTATGGCGCACAACTCGGTGCCACAGCACCTCTTTTTGTCTTCGTTTTCACCTCCTTCTGGGGTCTATCAGCCGCTGCCTTTTTAAAAGCCACCAGATAACAGCGAGCTTGTATGGCTATATCGTTCAAGATTATCGTTGGCTGAGGCCAGGGCTCTCGATCAGGTGACGGAGCCCGATCAATCAGGCAGAGTTTGTGGATAACGAAATCGGACTGTACTCCCTGTCCGTCATCAAAGGCTGAAGCCAAAGAGACCAAGATGGTCGAAAAGAATCTTGGTTCCTATGCCAATGAGGACCATGCCGCCGACAAATTCGATTTTCCCCTCAAAAAGATGCCCTATCTTGTCACCAATAACCACCCCAATTATGGACAGAACAAGGGTCACAAGCCCAATAATAAGAGCTGGAGTTATAATCTCCACCTCGAGACAGGCAAATGTCAAACCAACGGCCAGGGCATCAATACTCGTTGCGATGGAAAGCAGGAGAAGTCGGCTGGCGTTTAAGGCTATGTCAGATTCCGGGGTATCCTCGCTCAGTGCAAAAGACTCATAAATCATTTTGCCACCAACGACAAGGAGCAGACCAAAAGCCACCCAATGATCAAAACTGGCGATCAAGTCACGAAACCCCATCCCGGCAAACCACCCGACAAGAGGCATAAAGCCTTGAAAAAAACCAAAAGCACCGGATATAAGCAGGATATGCCGTATGTTTAAGTTTTTAATGGAGACACCACAGGCAATCGAAACAGCAAAGGCGTCCATGGCAAGGCCAATGGCTATTAAGAAAATTGATAGTAAATTCATAGACTAACTCATTTCTCCTTCCTGTTTGTCAGGAATTTAGTAATTACTAAGGATAATTGAAAAAAGTTTTTTCACAACCACGACCATTTTTTTCTTGCTAAAGAAAAAAATGGTCTGTAAAAATTAGTAATAATTTTAATTAATAGACAGTGTGCATCTTTTTCATTTAATGTTTTCTTTTTAGATACGTCAGCGTCTGTAAACAGTTTTAGGACAAAAACTTTAAGCACAATATCAAAACAACCTATACCGATATAAAATCTGACAATATACCAAAAAGCTCTCAAGCACTACTAAGAGGAAAACGAATCGTCAACATACAGCGACTAACTCATTTGCTTTATTATGTCTCTCTTGATTGACACCATTATTTGAATTTATGAATTAAAGATGCAGATGCAGAGAAGTTCGGAAAATTGTGCCAAGCCTAGCAGTTCCGGAATATCCTCCTCTCGAAGTATTCACCAGTTGCTTTCTTCTCGTTCTGCACTCCCCCCAAACCAGTTGATGAAAAAAAAGACGTTTAAAACGTCAAAAAGTACATTTTATTTAGTTTGGAAAACCAAACTAACAAGCCGACATAATCCCATATGCCGGTCATATTAAAAGCGGTCCCCAAGGACCAAGTTCAAAGGAGTAGTGCGAGATGGCAGAAGGAACAGTTAAGTGGTTTAATGATGCAAAAGGTTTTGGTTTTATTGAGCAGGATGGTGGCAACGATGTTTTCGTTCATTTTTCTGCCATCAAAAACGAAGGTTTCAAATCCCTTCAGGAAGGCGCTCGCGTATCCTTCGACATAGTTGAAGGCCCCAAGGGACCTGCAGCTGAGAATGTTATTCAGAAGTAAGCCTACCCGGTAAACGATCAAAAAAAAGTGGTTGCTCCAGTGATGGAGCAACCACTTTTTTTTGGGTTCCCACGGATTACCGTGGGAAGGTCTATTTCCTGTGTTTATTTTCTTGTCTCGAATGTTGTTTTGTTCATTTTTGCTTGCCCAAAAACGAACCAGCCAGCGGAGTGGGCAAAAAGGGCACACCCGAACAGTCCTGGCCTCCGGCACCACTCGCCTTCCGCTGTTCAAGGCGGCATTGCAGAAACTCGCTTCGCTCAGACATACTGCAATGCTCTTCGCCTTGCGCAGCTCCTTGCTCGCTCAGATCTGGATGGGGAAAACAAAATACAAACACTTAAACCCAGAGGTTCCATGGTAATCCATGATGAAACTTTTTTTGATCGTCACCAAAATCCGGGAAAATCCGTTTATCAAACACTTCCCTCTCTTTAATCATCTACCTTACGGCGCAGGGTCTTGACCTTGGCTCGTTGCGTCTTTTGAGTTAATCTCTTTTGTTTTGAGCCAAAAGTTGCCTTGGTGGCTTTTCTTTTTTTCTGCACCACAGTGACACTTGCAATTAATGTTCGTAAACGTTCCAGGGCATCTTCCCGGTTTTTCTCAAAACTTCGACACCTCTGGGCCTTGATGATTATTTCACCATTCTTGGTAAGTCGCCGGTCGGTTAAACTAAGCAGGCGTGTCTTATAAAAATCGGGGAGAGATGAATTGCCAATATCAAAACGGAGATGAACCGCTGATGAAACCTTGTTGACGTTCTGACCGCCGGCCCCTTGGGCGCGAATAGCAGTAATTTCGATCTCATCATCGGGAATGGAAACATTCTGGCAAATATGAAGCATGACCGCCTGTGGAATTTTGACACTTGGAATGCCAGGGTATTCTGCAAATAAAGCAACCCAATCTTAAGATATTCAATCAAGAAGTCTTAGTGGCCAACCAGATGATATGAGGGCTGCCGCCTTGGGCGCCACGGGCCTTTACCATCTTTTCCTCAACCTGAAAGCCTGCCTTGACAAGACGTTTTGTGAAGGCCTCATCCGGAGCTGCCGACCAGACCCCAAGCACTCCTCCTACCCGAAGAGCTTGAAAGGCAGCCAGCAATCCAGCATCGCCATAAAGCCAGTCATTAGCAGCACGGGTTAGGCCATCAGGGCCATTATCGACATCAAGTAAGATGGCATTATAGGCTCTCTTTTCCGCCTGAATAACAAGGGCAACATCCACCTCACGCACTGCTACCCGGTCATCTTCCAGTGAATTACCAACAAAGTCGGCCAAGGGGCCACGGTTCCAGGCAACAACAGCAGGAACAAGCTCCGCCACCACCACCCGAGCCGAGTCACCAAGACCTTTAAGCGTGGCGGCAAGGGTGAAACCCATGCCAAGACCACCGATCAAGATTTTAGGCTCGGCGATCTTCACCAGGCAGGCGCAGACAAATTCAGCAAGAGCGTCTTCAGAGCTATGCGCCCTGCTGTTCATCAGCTCATCACCATTTATCCGAATAGAAAACTCACTTCCTCTCTTGTGCAGGCTGAGTTCTTTACTGGTGCCGGGAACCAAGGTGGTATCAAGTAATTTCCAAGGAATCATTGTATCAGGAGAGAATAATCTAAGATTAGGGTGAAAAAACATAAACAGCCTGGAATGTTATCCCATCTTAAAACAACATTTTCAACCTCTTCGTGGCCATGGCCGTCAAAGAAATTAAACGCTCATATTTTTTTTGTTTTTTGCCCGGTCAACCAACGCCTGGACAAAAAGCCACCCATAATCAAGTGCGGCAATCGAACTCAAGAAAACCACCACAATAAGCACATAGTTTATGTAGGTGGGAAAGAGAAGAACAACAACAAACAAAAGAAACTGACCAGCCGTTGCCATTTTCCCGGACCACCGGGCATCCATTTCTTGAAACGAATGCCAGAGCCGTAAGAAAAAGGCATAGCCAGCAGCAAAGGCCACCATAAGATCGCGGGCGACGATAGCTGGCAGGAACCAGAAAGAAAATTTCCCCGCCCCTGCCATGGAGAGCAAAACAACAAAGACAAAGGTCTTATCCGCCACCGCATCAAGGAGTCCGCCTTGCCAGCTCGCCACCTGGAATCGCCGGGCGATCCAGCCATCGAGAAAATCCGAAAACCCGCTGACAAGCACAAACCCTATCCAGAAATTTTCCGGGACAAAGGGAAAGAGAAGGGCCAGCAGTAACCGCAAACTCGATAAGATATTTGGAACAAATCGCATCATTCAGCCTTTTTTAAATATTTTCTCAGCCGCGCAACTGAGTGTGGTCACGTGTACCGCTACGAAGGGTAATAATACTTAACTCGCCAGGGCAGTTAAAGCGAAGGGGAATTCCTGAAGCCCCAACACCTCTGCTGGTATATCCTGCCATCCTCTCAAATTGCCATCTCCCGACAGCGGTAAAACGCGGTGCCCTGTTGTTGGTGACCAGAGGTCCGCAACCAGCAAAACAGATTTGGCCACCATGGGTATGACCACAGAGGTAGAGTGATGTCCCATGACGCGCCGCCTCTTTATACACCTCTGGTGAATGGGCCAGAAAAACCACACACTTCCCTGGGGGAATATTCCGAAAGGCTTGAGGCACATGAGCAGTCCTATAATAATGAGGATCATCTACACCAACAAGCCATAGAGTGTCATCACCGGACACCAGGGGCACAGAGTCGTTAATAAGCATGTTAATGCCAACCTCTTCAAAATCCGGCGTCATTTCAATACAATCATGGTTGCCAAGAACACCATATATTCCATATCGGGCCCGAATGGCTGGTATGAGCTTACGCAGATGACGAAGACAGGGGGCAATGGGGCCATAGGTCTTCATCCTTATATCTCCACCAATCAGGCAAAGATCGACCTCGTTGTGCTGGACATGGCTGATGATATTTTCGGTTAAATCGTCCAACCCATCCAGATGGAGATCTGCAAGAAGAAGAATTTTAAAGCCATCAAAAGACGCGGGCAGATTTGCAAGCCAAAAATCCTGATGGTCAATCTTTATAGCAAGAGCGTTTGCCACCCCCCTCCCGTACAATCCGGTAATTTTAAAGAAAACAGTCAAGAAAATCTGGTCGGAAAGAAAACTTGTGAGATTGAGGACAGTTTGCCAGCGTGCCAAGGGCTCATGACAGGATCGCCATTCACGAAAACGGACTGTAGATCGGACGAAACGAGGGTAATTATCAAGAGGGGGGTGAAAGGAAATATATTGCCAGAAACACGCCCCCAAGTAGGCAAGAGGCATAAAGATAATGAGCACCAGGGCAAATTGTAGCCAGCCCAAAGAGGTATAGCGGTTTATGAGCAAAAGCGGAAAAACAGCCTCAAATATCTGATCAAGAACAAAGACCGAACTGCCCACCGGCAGCTGCAGCCGTCGCTTGATAAAGCTCGACAGCAAGTCCCCGACCATAGCTAGAAAAGCGGCAGAAGCGGCAAGCCACCAAGGCAACCCAAAGAAAAAAGAACCAACCGCCGCCCCCAGCACACTAGCCACAACACCACGGATTGTTTTGTGGCTACCAAACAGAGGTTGTTTATCAAAAAAAACAAGACCACCATCAAGCCGCCAGCGCAGGCGTTCACCAAGAAGTAGGTGCGTAAGAGGGGGCAGCAGATTCACCCAAAGGAGAAAAAGGATCATCTCGGCAGTTACAAGCATCGTTACCCCACCCTGTTCCACCACAACAAACTCTTCAGCCGCAGATCATCAATATATCCGCAACACATCTTTGAAAAAACAGCCCATTACGCAATAACATTATCTCCTGCCGAATCTTGGTCGAGGCATACCGGATGGTAATGAACATAGACCCTGCGCATGAATTCAATATTTTCGAGCAGGGCAAACTCAACTTCAGTAGCAATGTCATCTCCCTGGGAGACAGTCAACCCGCCATCAATCCCAATGGTAAGATTTACTACCAGGTAAGGCCCAAAACGATGGGCATGAACCTCTTCAACAGCCTTGACTTCGGAAAGAGGCCGAAGCAACAACTTGATGTCAGAAGCCAACTGCTTCCCTGGCAAGGTTGCCATCAGATCCTCGGTGGAGGAACGGATAATATCAATACCAGTGTGGAAAATAATCAACGAGACAACGGTTCCGGCCAGGGGATCAACCCAAGGAGCGCCCATTCGTCCAAAAAAAATACCAACTGCGGCCGCAAGAGAGGCAAAGATATCATTACGGTGATCATGGGCCAAGGCAATCACCGCCTTATTCTTTGTCTGCCGGCCTATAACATAGGTCCATCCTGTCAGACAAAACTTCAAGACGATGGCAAAGAGGGCGACCCAGAATGCCCAGATGCTGGCACCAGAATAGTCACTGGTGGTGGTTAACAGTTCATAAACATGATTGATGGTGTTCCAGAAAATAGCGATGGCTGTTGTGATAACAAAGGCACCTACAACAACGGCGGCAATGCTTTCAAGCTGATCATGACCATAAGGATGTTCATGGTCAGCGGGTTTACCTGACAACTTAAGAAAGACCGTGACCACTATGCCATAGGCCACATCAGATGTTGAATTAATACCGTCAGCAAGAAGAGCTGGACTACAGCCGATAATGCCAATACTCGCCTTAAGTATGGCAAGCAGAGCATTAGCCCCCAATCCGACATATACAGCCAGCATACTTTTTACTCTTCTTTCTTCCATGCCAGGAACCAGTCGTTTTTTTGTACCAGCCACCCACAGTTATCCTGTAGGAAAAGCCGCACAAAAAAAAAGCCCATTCAAACGAATGGGCTTTTTGCTTTATCTATGAAGAGAAAAGATTATATTTTCTGGACATTGGCAGCAGATGGGCCTTTGGGACCATCAACTATATCAAAACTCACTTTTTCTCCCTCTTTCAATGATTTAAAGCCTTCAGCCTTTATGGCAGAAAAATGAACAAAAACATCCTTGCCCTCTTTTTGCTCAATAAATCCAATTCCCTTTGACTCGTTAAACCATTTAACAGTTCCTTCTGCCATAATTCCCTCAACTTCGACTGATCGACAGTCATTTTCTTAATTCTAATTCAAAAATCGTTTCCCTCTACACCATGCAAGAGAAACAGCTAACAAAAAACAGCTTAGCAACTTTCAAACAAAATGCAAATAGTAATTCGTGCCTAGCCGTTTAAGGCCAATAGCTTCCACTATAGGCCAGGAAATATAACCAACGCATATCACCTTTAACGAATAAGCACTACCAGAACCTCTCACCAAACCCCTCAAGCCTAACGTAAAAAAATAGCCTAACCCTAACTTTCTTCTTGACCATTCCGTTAATCATGTGGCAGATTAGTTACCATCAATCAAAGTGCTGAAACAAGAAGCAAGCTCCTGTTTCTCTGGGAGTTACAACGCACCAATGCCCTTCGCATAACTCGTTCCATATTCAATCATTAAGGAGTGTTCTATGAAAAAACTTGTCACCCTGTGCGCCCTCTTTCTGCTCTGGGCTCAGATCGCCATGGCCGGCGTCAACATCAATACTGCAGACCAAAAAACCTTGGAGTCCTTGCCAGGCATCGGCTCCTCAAAGGCCTCTGCGATCATCACCTATAGAACTGAACACGGCAATTTCACCTCACCGAATGAACTGACCAAGGTCAAAGGTATCGGCAAAAAGCTTGTCGCCGATATTCACGATCAAATAGAGATCAAATAACACACCTTCCGCAGATGATCTTGGTGCATATCATCTGCGGAATTTTTCAGATCACACATCCAGCCCCCAGATATCTCGGGCATAATCCTTGATAGTTCGATCACTGGAAAACTTGCCCATGCGAGCCACATTATAAATAGACTTTCGTACCCAGCTCGCCTTGTCGCAAAAATCCTGTTCAATAAGGGCCTGACACTCCAGATATCGTTCAACATCGGCAACAAGCAGATACTGGTCATGTTCGCTCATTAAACTTTGAGTGATATCCTTAAAGAAATCCTTATCCCCATCACTAAAAACGCCCGTTGAGATGGTTTTAATGATATGGCCGACATGCTCATTTTCAGCACATATCCGCGCTGGCGTGCGGCTCATATGTTTTTTCTCAAACTCGGCCTCTGCAGCAGTAAGCCCAAAAATATAAATGTTCTCTCTGCCCACCTCTTCTAAAATCTCAATATTTGCACCATCCAGGGTACCGATGGTCAAAGCACCATTTAGGGCGAACTTCATATTACCTGTGCCCGAAGCCTCGGTTCCTGCTGTGGAGATCTGCTCGGAAAGGTCCGCTGCCGGTATAATCACCTCTGCCTTTGACACGTTATAGTTGGGAATAAAGGAAACCTTGAGCATCTTGCCCACCCGTGGATCATTATTTACCACCTTGGCCACGGAACAGATAAGCTTGATAATAAGTTTGGCCTGAATGTAAGAAGGAGCCGCCTTTCCTGAAAAAATCTTTGTGATCGGTGTTTTAATAGAATGGGGATCTTCAAGGATGCGAATATAGAGGGAGATAATATGCAGACAGTTTAAAAGCTGCCTCTTATATTCGTGAATTCTCTTCACCTGGACATCAAAGAGAGAGTGCGGATCCACCACGGCACCGCAATGATCGTTAATCTTCTTTAAGAACCACTCCTTGTTTGCAAACTTGACCTGTTGCCACCGTTCAAGAAACGAAGAATCATCAATGAATCCCTCGAGATCCCGCAGCTTGTCAAGATCGGTAATCCAGGCCGTACCAATGGCTTCGGTTATTAAACCGGCCAGCCCTGAGTTACACTTTAAGAGCCAGCGCCGTGGAGTAATACCGTTTGTTTTATTATTGAACTTGCCAGGATACAAGGCATGAAAGGTGGGGAAAATCAGGGTCTTTAACAGATGGGTATGAAGCTCGGCAACACCATTTACAGAGTGACTGCCGACAATGGCCAGATGGGCCATCCGAACTCTTTTTTCATTATTTTCATCAATAATGGAGAGCTGTTTAAGTTTGCCGACATCACCGGGAAACTTTTCAGCAACCAGAGTGAGGAAACGCTTGTTTATTTCATAAATAATTTCCAAATGGCGGGGAAGAACCCTACCCACCAAGTCCACCGACCAGGTCTCAAGGGCCTCGGGCATCAAGGTGTGGTTGGTGTAGGCAAAGGTCCGCACCGTGATGTCCCAGGCCTGCTCCCATCCCAGCCCCTGCCAATCAATAAGAAGGCGCATCAGCTCAGGAATAGCGATGGCCGGATGGGTGTCATTGAGTTGCACCGCCACATTTTCCGGAAAAAGATCAAAAGTGGCGTGCTTCTTTTTATAACGCCTGAAAATATCCTGAAAGGTTGCTGCCACGAAAAAATACTGCTGCCTGAAACGAAGCTCCTGGCCCTCCACCATAATATCGGAGGGATACAGAACCTTGGATATTGTTTCCGAGGCAACCTTACTTTGAACCGCGCTGATATATTTACCCTGATTAAAAAAACCGAGATCAAGCTCACGGGATGCCTTGGCAGCCCAAAGTCGCATGTTTATAACATGATCATTATTAAACCCGGGCACCAGCATATCACAGGCCATGGCCATGACATCTTCGGTGTTCACCCATTTGGAACGATAACGGCCCTTTTTGTCGATATAGCTCTCAACCTTCCCATAAAAATGGACAGGAAAGAGATGCTGGCTTCTCTGAAACTCCCAAGGAGTACCGTAACGAACCCAGTTATCAGGGCTCTCCATCTGAAATCCATCGATAAGTTTTTGATAAAAAAGACCATACTCGTAACGAATTCCATAACCATAGGCCGGAATCTTCAGGGTGGCGATGGAGTCAAGAAAGCAGGAGGCCAAACGTCCCAGACCACCATTACCAAGGGCAGCATCCTCTTCCAAATCTCGCATCTCTTCGAGGCTATGGCCGAGTTCGTGAAGCGCCTCAGTGGCCTCATCAAGAAGACCGAGATTGATCAGGCTATTACCCAAGGATCTACCGACAAGAAACTCTAGGGAAAGATAATAAACCCGCTTCTGATGCTTATCATAATACTCTTTCTGGGTGTTAATCCACTTCTCCACCATGATATCGCGCAGGGTATAGGCCAAGGCCTTAAAGGTGTCCCGAGGGCCGGCGCGATCAGGGTCACGACCCTGGAAACTCAAGAGGTGGTGTTTGATACATTTTTTTATATTTTCAGCCGATGCCTCACCAAAAATATGGTCATAAAGTTTTTGTTCACCGATCTTTTTCTTGCTCGAAGTTGCCATCATTTTACCTGGGTAAGAATATTTTGTTGTGGAGATGCCACAATCTGTTTTCGGATCAATAAGGGACTGCTACAGCTTACAATGGCGAGAATTTGCTGGTCAAATGATAATCTGATTACCCTCTCACTTCAGCCAACCTTGCTGGCCACTTGCAAAGCACCAGCCATTAACTCATTAAGAAATGGGACATTATCAAGACTTGTAACCATCCAGCCACGTGAACGCAGCAGCGCGGTCCACAACCTCACCAGCCACCTGGGCCTGCTGCAACCCTTCAAGAATCTCTTTAAAGACAGGGCCGGGAGGGAATCCAGCGGAGACAAGATCATGTCCGGTGAGCAGAGGCGGACCGGCCAACAAAGGGGCAATATACAAATCCATCTGCTGTTGGACCTGACCAAACAAGATGGCAATCTCCTTCTCCATCTCCTCTGGCTTGGTTTCACCCTGCCCTGCCAGGCTATCAGCCATGGCAAGCAAAAAAAGACCTGGCAGATCCTCGCCGACACTTTTTGCCAAACGTAAACAGGCCTTTGCCGACACCGGACCCTGCCGCAGGATGTTACAAAGATGGAAGGGGCGCATATGTTGGGAAATAAGAAGGGAGATCTTCTTGATATCACTCTTGGTAAATCGCAACCGTTTGGCCATTTTTGTAAAAAGACGGGCACCCACCATGTCATGCTGATAAAAAGTGATCCGCCCCTCTTGCACGACTTGAGTATGGGGCTTGCCAAGATCGTGAAACAAAGCGGCCCAGCGCAACTGGCGACGCCGCTTTGTTTCTTGAAGATAGGCTGTGATTACCGGGCTTGAGTCTGGAAAATATTTTCCAGGCTGCCTGATAATGTCATCCATGGCCCGCAAGGCCGCCAAGTTATGTTCAAAGACATCAAGATGATGGCTGGCAGGCTGTTCCACCCCGGAACCACTCATGAGTTCCGGGCAAACCTGGGCAAGGATACCTGCTGCAGCCATGGCCCCGACAACCTCAGAGGCCCGGGAACTCTCAAAGATCAAATGCAACTCTGTGCTGATGCGCTCAGCTGCAGGTAGAGCAAGGAGATTTCTGTGCGCCACTGCACGGGTAATAAAATCCTGATCCAGGGCAAAACCTGTAAGGGCCTGCAAACGATAACCGCGCAGGATACGCAATGGATCATCCAGCAAGGCATTCTGCGAGACAAGCCTTATCAGCTGGCCCTGCAGATCGGTTTTACCGCCACAGGGGTCGATTATGGCCGCACCCTGTTTATGGGCCAGCCAATCACCAAGGGCAATGGCCATGGCGTTGATGGTAAAATCCCGTCTGGCCAGGTCCTCTTCAATGGTAACCGAGCTATCCTTAAAGACGGCGATATCGACAACGTGACCATGACAGACGAGACGTCCGACCCCTTCATCCCCATCAAGGATAATAAATCGCCCTGACAGCACACCAGCCAAATGATCACCAAATGCCAAGGCATCACGGTCAATGGCCAGATCGACATCAGGGGATGAACGTCCCAAGAGCAGATCACGGACAGCACCACCCACCACATAAATCTGTCGGCCCATGATCTGAGACTGTTTGTCTATTTGTTCTAATATGGTCTGCATAGCGTCACGATGAGAAAAGAGAGAAACCTGGTATCTCTATCATGCCTGAGCCGATCATGGTTGTCCAGCAAGGGATACTACGTTTTCAACTTGCTGCCCCAGTCCGTTCAAGGTATTTATGGCTATCATTAAAAAGGAGAAACCATGCAGCTTAAACGCCTTACACTCAAAGAAATAGATTTCCAGGACGAAACCTACCTCCTGCAACCCATTCCCTGCCAGACCCCACCTCAGGATTTGGTGGCATCGATCAAGAGGGTAGGCATTCTTCATCCACCCCTTGTTGATGAAGCAGATCGAGGCCGATATCGTATCATTTCTGGCCGCAACCGACTTCTTGCCGCCCATAAACTGCATTTTACATCCTGTGACTGCCGCGTGCTGCCAACCGGCTCCACACCCCTGGAAACGTTCTCGTTGCTGCTGGAAGAAAAAATAACCTTTACGCCGCCCACCGCTATTGAACAGGCTATTTTTTTCAAAAAAATAGGCGCCTGGCTCGATCTGGATGATGCTGCCCGGCGCTTTCTCCCTCTCCTAGGCCTGGAGGTCCACCCCTCCCAGGCCCAGAAACTCCTGCGTTTAAATAATCTTGAAGAGGTCATCCAGGAGGCGCTCCATGACGGCTTCCTTGACCCTAAGGTGGCCTGGGAGCTAGAAAAACTCCCCTTTTTCGACAGAATGGCCCTCTTTGAAATCATGATGAACCTGAAGCTGTCGGTGGGCAATCAGAAGAAAATTACCCTAATCAGCCGCGAGGTTGCCGTCCGCAACAAGACAACCATCGCCTCTTTCCTGGCCGATGCAGAATGCCAGGAAATCCTCAACAGCCCCGACCTCAACCCGCCCCAGAAAACCAGCCATTTCATGGTCTGGCTCCAGAAAAAACAATTCCCCCGCTTCACCCAGGCCGAGCAGGAATTCAGAGATTTCTGCCGCACACTCCATCTACCGCCAGGGGCAGCTGTCCAGCATGCCCCTTTTTTTGAAAAAGATGAGATCACCCTCACCCTCACCTTCAAGAACCGGGAAGAATTATTGAAGAACTTGCCACACTTAGACTTGGCAACAAACAACGAGTGAGAACGACCCTATTCCATTGTCAGAGAATTTCCAACAGGGCCACTCTCTTATGGATGAAATCGGCGACCAGGGTGGCCACCTCAGCCTCTCTCTTGACAAAAAAATGATCCGTGCATTTAAGAATGTGCAGGCAATGGATGTTGTCCGGCAGTTGTTGCTTACCCCGGTCCAGGAGGCCGTCTTTTTCTGCCAGGACAACGCCACAGGGAAGGTGAAGGGCTGCCAGGGCTGAGAAGTCATGCTCGCCCAGAGGCGGCGTGATGGCGGTATAGGAAAGGGCCCGATCAGCCAAGGCCCGGAGGGCAATGTAGGAACCAAAGGAATAGCCGAGCAGGTGGAACGCAGGAAAATAGTCGCGGGACCAGGCCATAACCTGCCTCGCGTCAGCCACCACGTCATCGTATTGGTGACGGGCATCCAGGCCATGCCAATACTCATAGAGTGGCAGCTCGGGTTGGGGGTGGCTGCTCGTGCCCACGGCACGATAGTTAAAAAGAAGCACCGGCATGGTGGCGGCCATGGTTTCAGCAATGGCCGCCACCACATTATTATCCATATTGCCGGCCAGAAGCGGATGGGGCGGGCAGATGATCAGGCCCGGTCCCTGCTGGCCCTCTTCACCATAGAGAAGACGGCCTTGCAGATGCCCACAATCACAGGGGATGGCAACTTCTAATGTGAAAAAATCCGTTGCCATTAATAAACCCCCTGCCTGTTCTGCGGGGTGGCAAATTCCAGAGGAGCAATAGCAACCAGCCCCATTTCGCCGTCAGCCATTGCTTTGGCCACGGCAGTGTCTCGTTCCGGGAGGTTGATAATGAGAAAGGTGGGATCAAGACGATGAAGAATAACCCGCCCCCGCTCACCAGGCGCAACCACTTTGCGCAAATCCTGGGCCTCATGGCTGGTCGTTGGTACCGGAGCGAGCTGCAGCCAGAGATTGTCGTCGCCTACGACAAAAACATCCTCTTCACCCTTTTCTCCAAAAACAGGAAAGGTGACACCAAAAAGACTATTACCATAACCCGGCAGGATAACGGCGCTCGGAAAAAGCTGCTGCAGGCCGGGGCGACTCTCTGCCGTCAAGGCCATACCGCCGGTATGGATACCTTTAATGCGGACACGCTGCATCTCATCCATGCGCCGCGCCAACTCCAGCAGCAAAGGCGGCGTGGTAAACAAGGTATCGATCTGTTGATGGTTGATGACATTCATGGCCTGGCTGAGGACGTGGTCCATATAGAGCTTGAACCCCAGGGAACCAGGGGCCTGTCTCTTGATCCAGCGCACATCGCAATCAACACTGAAGGGTTCCAGGCTGCCCACGGCCCGCGCCATGGCCCGGGCCGATCTGTCAATAATATGGGGGCCACCCGGCCCGACAAAGAGCCAGGTGCCCTGACGGGGAAAGCCATGTTCTTCCACGGCAGTAAGCCACGGCTGGACAAAGGCCTTGTCAAATTCGGCAGGGGAAAAAACCCGCCGACAGGGCTCGCCGGTGGTGCCGCCGGTCTCTGAAAGAAGCAGGGTTGATAATTCGTTATGAAATCTACGGGGGATAAAATCCTGAAGGGGTCGCCTCCGTAGTTCACTGACCGCCATGACGCCCAGGCGATAAAAATCATCCCTAACGGCAATCTCGGCCGCAACATCAAAACCTAAGAACTCTTGACGCTCCAGCCAGTATGGCGTGCCCTGCTCAGGGTCAAAATGGATGGCAAGGATTTCCCTTATATGGGTGCTCTTCATCTCTCT
>JAHJKA010000005.1 GCA_018822545.1 Pseudomonadota bacterium | reverse complement strand
ACCGAGGCCAGGATTGTTGCCACCAGCGGGCTTATCATCTGCACCTTTGGCCTGTATTCCTTTACCACCCTGTCCACCACCAGCAACCCCTGGCTGGTGGCCGGACGCCTGGGCTTTTTTGGCGTGGGACTCTCCCTCTTCCTGTCCCCCAACAGCGCCTCGGCCCTGCGCAGTATTGGTGAGCCTTACATTGGTACGGTCTCAGCGCTCCTGGCCACCGCCCGCACCTTGGGCATGCTGCTTGGCATTGCCTTGGCGAGCCTGGCCTTTGCCCACTTTTTTTCCTCATTAAGTGGTGGATTTGACATGAAGGATTACACGGCCATACATGCCGAAAGCTTTGTCACAGCCCTGCATTATTGCTATTTGTGTTTCTTGGGGATCGGGATAGCAGCGGTGGTCATCTCGGCAGTGCGACCTGCTGCAAAAAGAGATGCCTTACGAAGGTAAAATTAAGAAGAAAAGCTTGGGGAATGTTGTTTTGTTAATTGTCCCAGGTGGTGGTAATGCGGTTGCCGTATTCACACTTCAACTGGACCGTCTTATTGTCAACAACCATGAGGACGGTAAACTTCTGGCCCTTGGGATAATCAAAAATCACATTATACACAGAGGCCATGGCCTCTGCCGCAGCAAGGGAATTGCGGCAGGCTCCATAGGTCATTTCTTCCACCACTGTCAGGGCAACATCAACGCCCTTAGCCTTTTTGGCCTCCACGTCCCCCTCTTTCACCTCGGCCGTGACGTCTGCTGTTTCTTGTGTCTCAGCCTGCATTTCTGACTTTTTCACAAAATAGACCGGATCAATCCGCCGTATACCGTCTTTGTCCGTCCATATCTTATAGTTCTGGCCATTCATTCTGATAATTTTAACCTCATCATCAACGGCAAAGACAGGCCCCGCAAAGCTCAACAATAAAAAGATCATCACCAGGAGTTTTATCATATCCACAACGCCTATCCTTTCAATGAGGCTTTCCCCTAAACAATGAAAATTTTCAGGAGAACCCCTACCATGCTTAAATTTTAAATGAAAAATTTCAGAAAGCAGCCTTTGGCCCTTGCCAAAAATGCAATTTTAGCCGCTCGTGTAATTAAAGCATATAACATGCCAATAAAAATGCACCTTATTTTTTTGGTCGACATTTCAGGAGATTGGCTGATAAAACAACAAAAAAAATTGGCTCGGAACAGTCCGCATGTTCACTAAAGATGAACTATCTGTTCCCCTTTACTGAACAGGCAGACGCTGGCATGCCTAACAGCCTACCCCTGTTGTGCAGACAGACGATTCAGCGAGGGACTCATGTTGCAGGCCTTAAAATCCTGACGTATGAACCTCTGCGACGTGTTCGCCGGGATAGCAAAAAAAAACAGTATTAAGCCCTTCCAGAGTCAGGCCAAACAGCATTTACACTGATTCAATGTAACCTATAATTGTTTTAAAACTATGCCTGGACATCAAGAAGAGATATCGGCTCTAATCCCGCCCGCCTATGAAGACTTTCCTTAAGCTCCTGCATGACATTTAACGCTTGGCACTTGCAGGAAAAGTCCACGACATCATAGCCAAAGGCTTCCAGCCGTTCTCTGAGGCCGGGCAGCAAGGCAGCTACGAGCTCGCTGCCCTCCTTATCCTCCATAAGTATCTGACCCCGCAGTTTTTTCTCTTTAAGAATCACTTGAATGGTCAGGGCTCCCAGCTGGCTCATTTCCAGAAAAAACACCAAGCTTTCCTGAAAATGCCCATCATTGTCAGCGGCGGAACCTTCTCGGCTCCACAGCCACTCCCCCCACCCAGTCTGCCCGCTGAACAGTGCTGGCATGATGTAAAAATTACTCTGGGCCTGGGGAGTTTCCGCATTAACGCGACTATGGGCCTCAAAAAAAGAGGCCAGCTTGTGGGCTGCCGCAGGCATTTCCGCCTCAGACAGCCGCCCGAATATCTTTTGAATCTCCTGCCAGGCCTCAATATCATGCTTCTGAGACCCCAACCCCATGAGAGAGGCAAGGAGCCGAAGTTGGGCGGGCAAGGCCTCTGAACCCTGCTGGGCCGCAGCAAACTGCAGGGGAAGCACCGCCCTTGCAGCCGATAACTCCTGGCTGGCAAACTCATTTTTTTCGGAGAGAGGGCCAGGCTCAATCTGGCCAGACCTCAAAGGAGCCGCGTGCGATATATTACCCATCAGCACCTGCAACGAGCTCAGCCTCAGCAAGGGTGCGGGAATCTTATCCTCCCGCGCGATCAGGGTAAGGATTTCCCCCAGATTCCGTTCCGGGTTCAGGGCCGGCTGCAATGGTCCAGCCTCTTCGCCATTGACAGGGGCCTTAATACCTGCCACCCCCACCAAACCATTCAGAATCTTAATGGTGTCCGGGGCAAAAATTCCAGGGGGCGGCGGCGCCGTAATCCCTGACGCTGATGCCGGCGACGACAGCGTGCCAAGCTGCTCAACTGCTGGAGCAGCTTGAAGAAATTCCCGGCCTGCCGTGCCGGTGTCGTGCATCCCACCATTTGGGACCACTGGGGATGGGGTGACGGTCATTGGAACTTCAGTTCGGATAACACCCTGAAAGGCTGCCATTTTCTGAAAGGCTGCTGGCAGCTGTCCTTCTCTGATGAACGAGACCATGGTTTTGATCAATTCCGGCGGTCGTTGCGGCAAGGGGTTTTCTTCCTGAAGGAGACCGGCGACCCGTGGCTGATTCATATAGACAACCAGGGCCCGGATGAGCCGGGCTGCTTCCGGAGGCAAGCTGCCGTCCGGGGCCAGCACGGCAGCTGCCGGCACGGGTTGACCGCCGGTCGGGGCAAGGGTCGTTGCCGGGGTGGAGGGAGCTTGTTTTACTCCTTCACCAGCACCAGGAAGCCCATCAACGAAACGCGGCATCGACTCAGTTGCAGGAGATGAAGGGGCGGGGATGCTTGCCAGAGATTGCGCCTTGACCAGAAAAGGTCGGGTGGCCATGATACCTTTCAGCAAATCCTGAATCGCCCCTTTCTGGCTGGCGAGATTCAGCAGGGGACTTTCGCCGGCCCCGGCTTCCTTCACCTCAAACCAGAACTGTTGACCAGCCTCAAGCTTGAGGGGAGTACGGGCCGCTATAATTTCCCCGGCCAATTTGAGAAGAAGAAGGCCATTGACATCCTCCCCCACCACCTCACCCTGGAGAATCTGGCCCGGCACCAAGGTTACTTTACCGACATGGGCCACCGGCTGCACCGGCTGAATAAGCCTGACCACCTGGTCGCTGTCTAAGCTTGAGCTGCCTTTCTGGATAGGGCTAAAGAGATCGGTTATCTTCACCCAGACCTCTCCAGACATCTGTCAAGGATCATGATCCAGCCACGGGCAGCTCGACAATGGCCTCCATGCCCAGTTCCTGCCGGTTCAAGGTGAAGCTGCCACCATGGCTCTCAATGATACGATCAACCATGGCCAAGCCCATCCCGCTACCATAGGTCTTCGTGGTAAAGAAGGGATCCCTGGCCCGGCTCAGGTTTACATCAGAGAGCCCCATGCCCGTATCGCTGATGTGGACAATGGCCCTGCCCTCTCGCACCTCACCGCTCACCTTGAGATGGCCGCCAAACTCCATGGCGTCCAAGGCGTTCCGGATAATATGAAGAAACATCTGGCGTATCTGGCGGCTATCCATGTCCACCATGACATCCTGACCATTACCAAAATCCATCTCCCAGGTAATATTTTGTTTGATCATGGTGGGCTGGACCAGAAGCACTGTTTGCTTGACCAACGGGAAAAGGCTGTCCACAGATTTATGGGGTTCGGCCCGACTGACAAAATCAAAAAGCTCACCCAGGGTGCCTTCAAGACGCGCTGTTTCCCTGATCATCACATCGAGATAGCGGCCCCACTCCTCATTGGTGATTTTTTTAGAGAGAATCCGACACACCCCACCAATGGAGGTGATGGGGTTACGGAGGATATGAACCATCTGGGCAGCCATCTGACCCAGGGCGGCATAACGCTCCGCCTCAACAAGCAGATCCTTGTTCTTGTCAAGCTCATGGGTCACCTGCTCCAATTCGGAGATTTTGTTCTCCATGTCGCTGTGCAGCTTGCTGTGCTCAATGGCCAGGCTGACCTGGCTGGCAAAAAGCTCCAGCATGACAAGCTCATTTGCCCTGATGGAAATCTGGGTTATATAATTATCGGCAATAATCACCCCCAGGGCCGCGCGGGGGGAAAAAAGGGGCACAACCACAAAATTGCCTTCACCCAGGAGAGCAAGGAGGCCCTGGTCAACCTCTACCTCAGCCCTGCCCTCGTTGACCAGAAAGCTCCGGCGCTCCATGGCCGAGCGGATGAGGATATGCTGGCTCTCGGTCACAGGCACCTGAAGCTTGTTAACAATATCGTTTATGGCGTTATCATGGGCAGCGCAATCGTGGAGGCCCTCGACCATATCGAGAAAATCAACCCCTTTGTTCTGCATCTCAGACCAGATAATCCCTGCCTCTTCCCGGCAACTTGGGCCGATGGCCAGACGACCCTTAAGATTTTCTTGCGAATCATCAAACAGCGCCAGAAAGGCACGATTGAAGCGCAGGCCCTCGTTGGCCGTGATGCCGACTAAAATAGCGTGAAGAACCTTATCAAGCTCTGTGGTGGTAAGGTATACCGAGTTTATTTTAAGGGAGAGCTGGTGGAGAAGTTGAAAGCGGAAATTGGCCTGCTCCAGGTCTTCCTGATATTGCTTATTATCAAAGATGAGACGACGCTTGATTAAGGCTTGGCGGACGACAATAAGAATCTCTTTGAACTTGACCGGTTTAGTCAGATAATCATCAGCACCGTTACGAATGCATTCAATGGCGACATGGATATCTGCCACCCCTGAAAGCATGACGATAGACATATCCGGATAGTTCATGACCATTTCCGGGATTAATGCTGAGCCGTCCTGATCAGGAAGGCCAATATCAAGAAGAACAAGGCCCACCTTGTGCTCACGAAGAATGCTTTGTAAACCGGCAGCCGAATCAGCTTCCACCACAGCAACACCACTCTCCTGCAGGAACTCGGTAAGGGGCTCGCGGATCATGGCATCATCGTCCACAAGGGCGACAACCTCACCCGCCCTCAGCAATTCAGCCAAGGGCAGGTCATGGGAAAAAGTATGGTCAGGCTGCATCATAATGTCAGAAAACCTTGTACGCCTTCATAAAAAAAATCAATTTAAAATCAAATCACCCCAGGGGTGCCTTAAAAAGTAGCCTTCGTACGCTTCCCTATGGTTAAAATTACCTAAACTTTACTGGCTACGCAAGAATTCTCTGACCAGCCGCCCAACCCGGCAGAAACTGCCCCCTCCTAAAAACAAGTAAAGAAATGAATTCGTTATCTTCCATCCTTTTTCCTATTACCTCTTTTATGGTACAACAGAAACTTCGTGAATCATTTTATTATTTTTAAAAAAATACCGGCGCCCAGCGAATTACATTCGGAATGAATACCAAAGAGAAAAATATCATCCTCATCGGCTACAGGGCCACCGGCAAAACAAGTGTCGGCAAACTTCTGGCCCGGCAGCTGGGGTGGCCCTTTGTCGACTCTGATCACGCCGTTGAAAAAAAAGCAGCCCAGTCCATTGCAACCATGGTGGCGGCCAGGGGTTGGGATTTTTTCAGAAGCAAAGAAAAAGAGATGCTTTTAGAACTGACCCGCCAGCCAGGCCAGGTCATCGCCTGTGGCGGTGGCGCTATTTTACATCAGGACATCTGGCCTGAGCTGAAAAAAAACGCCTTTGTGGTCTGGCTGAAGGCCGACATTACCACAATCTGTAACCGTCTGGCAGGCGATGAGGCCACCATGAGTCAACGGCCCTCCTTGAGCGGCCAGGATATCTACGTGGAAATCAGCGAAATCCTGCGCCAAAGAACTCCGCTCTACGCTGCCGGTTGTCATCTAGAGCTTGACGCCACCGCCAGCCTGGAGGATATTGTCGATATGATTATCCGGGGTTATCAAAAAAACCGGTAATCACGAAACCACTCACAACAGACACAATCCCGACTTATATAAGGACATCATCATGGCAGGTAACACATTTGGTCAAATTTTCAGAGTCACCACCTGGGGCGAATCACAAGGCACCGCCATCGGCGCCACCATTGACGGCTGTCCGGCCGGTATCCCCCTTGAGCCTGAAGATATCCAGAAGGACCTTGAACGGCGGCGCCCGGGCAAAGGCGGCGCCACCAGTCCCCGTAAGGAACCGGACAAGGTGGAGATCCTTTCCGGCATCTTTGAAGGCCTTACCACCGGCACCCCCCTGACCCTGGTCATCTACAACAAGGATGCCCATTCCAAATCCTATGATCATTTAAAAGATATCTTCCGGCCCGGCCATGGCGATTTTTCCTATTTCTGCAAATACGGCATCCGCGACCATCGCGGTGGCGGCCGGGCCTCGGCCCGTGAGACCGCAGCCCGGGTGGCAGCCGGGGCTGTGGCCCGCAAACTCCTGCAGTTTCAGGGCATTAAGGTCATGGCCTATACCCTGGCCTTGGGCGGTATCATGGCTGAGAATTTCCAGGAGGAGGCCATCTCTGAAAATAGGCTCTGCTGCCCTGACAATGCGGCGGCTGAAAAAATGGAGGCCCGAATCGCTGAGGTCCGCAAGGAGGGCGATACTTTGGGCGGCATTGTTGAGATCACGGCCACCGGTTGTCCGGCCGGCTTGGGTGAGCCTGTTTTCAACAAGCTTGACGCGGATCTTGCCGGGGCCCTGATGTCCATCGGCGCTGTAAAAGGAGTGGAGATCGGCTCTGGTTTTGCCGCCAGCCTGATGAAGGGTTCGGAGAATAACGATGCCTTGACCCCGGAGGGGTTCAGCTCCAATAATTCCGGCGGCATCCTGGCCGGCATCTCAAACGGCGATGCCATTGTCAGCCGAGTGGCGGTGAAACCCATCCCCTCCATCGGCAAGCCCCAGCAGACCATCAACCTTGACAATGAACCGGTAGAAGTCGTCATCGGCGGCCGCCATGATATTTCCGCCATCCCCCGCATCATCCCGGTGTGCGAGGCCATGGTCTGCCTGACCCTGGCCGACCACCTCCTGCGCCAACAGGCAGGTGAGCTGATCCCCGACACCGGGGAATAAACGCACGCTGGGCACGAATCTTAAAATCTGCCACGGAATCCACGGAACGCACTGAAAAATTAAAATTCCGTGATTTCCGTGGATTCCGTGGCAAAAAAACGGTGTCTTTCTCACCACCAGAGCCGCAATGCCTCGTGGTGAACCAAAAAACAATTTTCCATCTCCTACAGGTAAAAAATGGCCCCGAGAAAAATAAAAAACATCTGGTTTGTCTCCCGCGAGTATGACGGTCTGGCCGGGGCCGGTGGCGTTAAAGACGTGTGCCGCCAGCTCGCCGAGGCCCTGGGCAAGATAGCCAAGGTTTCGGTAATCATGCCGTGCTACGGCTTTCTTTCCCCCAAGCTCCTTGGGTTTAAGGTCAAGGCCTCCCTTGCGGTCACCATGAATTATGCCACCCAGGATCGGCAGGAAGAGGTGGTTATCTGGGGCAAGAAAACCCAGGCAATGGGTTCAGGGGAGGTCACCATCTACCTTGTTGACTCTCCACGTTTTCGCGACAAACAGGCAGTGTACACCTACACCGTGGCCGAGGAAAAACTTGATCCGTTCAAACGGGCCGGAGAAGGTCATTATGACTACTTCACCATGAACATCCTGCTCCAGAAGGCAGCCTTATGCTACCTGATGTACCGCCATGAGCGACCTGACATCATCCATTGCCATGACGGCCACACTGCCCTGATCCCCCCCATGGCCCGGGAGATTGACGGCTTCCGCCACTTTTTCCGTGACACCGGTTTTGTGGTCACCATCCACAATGCCGGCATCGGGTACCATCAAGAGGTGGGCGACCTGCCCTATGCCCAGGCGATCACCGGCCTCAGCCGCGGGTTTATCAATAAAAACCTGCTTAATGGCGATTTTGATCCCTTTATTGCCGCTTCCCGCTCCTGCATCTTGAATACGGTGAGTGAAAATTACGCCCGCGAACTGCGGGAGACAGACGAGGATGAACTCACCGGCTGGCTCGGCCATTTTCTCATGAGCCGAGGTATTAAGATTAAAGGCATCACCAACGGTATCAACCCAGCAGATTTTGACAGTATGAAGCCGGACAAGATCGGGCTGCCAGCCCCTTTTTCGGTGGCCAAGGGGGATCTTGAGGGCAAAAGAATCTGCCGGGCTGAGCTTGAAAAATCCCTGGCAAAAAAAGAATTCAAGGGCATCAGCCAGCATGGCTGCCTTGATGCCGGCAAAAACAGGCCCCTGCTCACGGTTATCGGTCGTTTCTCCAGCCAGAAGGGCATGGACAAATTTGTCGAGGCCCTTCATCTCCTTCTCCCGGTGGAGAAGAATTTTCAGGCCCTTATTTTAGGTTCCGGAGAAAAACGTATCGCCCAGGGTCTGATCTCCCTGACCAATGAAAAGGCCTATAATGGCCGGATCTGTGTCCTTGAGGGCTATGACCCGCAACTCGCCCACAAGGTCTATGCGGCCGGAGATTTTTTCATTATCCCCTCACAGTATGAACCCTGCGGGCTCACCGACTATATTGCCCAACTCTTCGGCAACCTGCCCATCGTCCATCATGTCGGCGGCCTGGTGAAGGTGGTGGATGGCCAGACAGGTTTCGCCTACCAGGAGCACTCTGCCAAGGCCCTCATCACTGCCATCAGGCGGGCCCTTTCCTTCTACCACAACAAACCGGCCCAGATTGCCACCATGCAAAAAAAGGCCGTGCACACCATCGCAAAACAGTACACCTGGGATAAAATTATGCTACGATACATGGAACTCTACCAAGAGGCCGTGGACCAAAAGTAGAGAGCGAAAAAAAGCTCTTCCCTCAGCCGTTCCCTGGCGAGCGCCTTTTTCAAAACGTCCTCAAGCTTTGATAACAAGGAACACCGATTTTCCTAGGCTTTTATGACTTCAACATTCCCCAGGAGGCTATTATGGCGATAAAAATTGGTATTAACGGCTTTGGCCGCATTGGCAGGAGTATCTTCCGGGCCATGTCCCTCTACCCTGAATTTGCAGCTATGGAGGTGGTGGCCATCAATGATCTTACCGACAACAAAACCCTGGCCCATCTCCTCAAATATGACTCGGTGATGGGTCCCTTTTCCCAGAAGGTGGAGGCCACTGATGCCGGTATTACCGTGAATGGCAAAAACATCAGAATCACCAATCATCGCAATCCGGCCGACATTCCCTGGGCCAAAAACGGCGCTGAATACGTGGTGGAATCCACCGGCTTGTTCTGTACAGATGAGCGGGCCGGCGCCCACCTTGAAGGCGGCGCCAAAAAAGTAATCATCTCAGCACCGGCCAAGGGCAACCTGCGGACCATTGTCATGGGCGTCAATGATCACGAATATGACCCTTCCACCGATCATATCGTTTCCAATGCCTCTTGCACCACCAACTGCCTCGCGCCTTTTGCCAAGGTCATCCTGGACCGCTTCGGCATTAAAAAAGGGTTGATGACCACGGTGCACTCCTATACCGGCGACCAGCGCCTCCTTGATTTCCCCCACAGCGACCTGCGTCGGGCCCGGGCCGCCGCCATGTCCATGATCCCCACCAAGACCGGGGCGGCCGCGGCCGTTTCCCTGGTGCTGCCAGAACTTAAAGGCAAGTTTGATGGCCTGGCCATCCGGGTGCCTACCCCCAACGTCTCCATTGTTGATGCCGTGATGGAGGTGGACAAGGAGACCACCGTCTCCGAAGTGAATCAGGCCCTCAAAGAGGCGGCCAATCGTTATCTGGGCTATTCGGATGAACCGCTGGTCTCCATCGACTACCAGGGCAACCAGCACTCCTCCATCGTTGATGGCGATTCCACCAAGGTTATCGGCAATATGGTCAAGGTCCTTTCCTGGTACGACAACGAATGGGGCTATTCAAACCGAGTCCTTGATCTCATCCAGCTCATGGACAACCAGAAGATGCTTTAATTCAACTTTCCAAGTTTCTTTATCTCCTGGTGATCGTGAGATTATTTCTTTGTTTCGAAACGATCCGATCTTTTTGAATACAGGATTCAGGATTCTGAATTAAGAAGAAAGGTGAAAAAATCATTTATTCTGAATCCTGAATTCTGAATCCCGTGTCCTATAGCCCTATGTCCTCACTCACCGAAACATCCGATGCCCTCAAAGCCAACCTGCAGGAAACAGCGGTGGGCCATGTGGAAATCCCCACCGAACACCAGATTCTCTGTGATCTGGTTAAAGAGTATCGTGGCATCCATAGAGGGGTGGAGGAGCTCCTCCTTGAGATAAGTCACCCTTACCGAAACTGGAACCTGCTGCTCCCCCGTTTACGGGCCTTTGTCCTTAAGAACAGCCAGCTCTACTGCCGCAGCGCCCAAGGACCGGCAGCCTTCAAGCAATTCAGCGCTCTTTTTCTGCAGGCCATTGCCGAATCCACCCGCAATGAGCAGCTCCGGGCTCTGGCCATGGAATCACTCCTTGCCTATGTGGAGCGTTTCTTGTCGCTGATCAGTTCTGAGCTTGCCGACTACCAGGACGTTCTTGACCATTTTTTTCAGACCATGGCCGAGCTTGATGAGCAGGCCATCATGTTCATGGTTCAGGGTCATCATCCCATGAAAAAAATGGCCACCAACCTGCTGGCTTCGGCCCGGGAAAACAATTTTGACCTCACTGCCACCACCGCCCTGTTCCATAAGATTCTCACCTTAAACTACACCTATTGGCTGTCCGAGGAAGACCCGCTCCCCTGGTTCCAGGATGAGTGCGGAGAAATGTGCACCAGTTGGGAGGCAGGGGAACTGTTCACCTCTATTTCCCATAAGAGGATCAGCAGTCACCTGGCAAGCCTGGCCGAGGCCAGTGTCAGCGATAGTGCAGAAGCCCTTGAGAAACTCCTGACCTTGCCGGCCCATATGGATATCGTCCGCCTCTATAAGGATATCCCCGACAAACTCATTACCACCCCGGCCCCGGAGAGCGAAGAGCTGCCTGACCGCTTCACTGAAAACCGCAAGCTCATCTTCCTTTTTAAGATCATGAACACCTCCGGGCTGTACCTCATCCATGAGGAAACCCTGCGGGAGATCAACCGCAGCCTGGTAACCCTGATCCACCAGCAATCCTTTGAGGAAATTGAGAGCTTCCTGCTGACCACCATGCAGCTGCTCAAAGAGAACGTCCGGCGCTACCCGCACACTGCCCTGCAATGCATCCAGGTTCTCGGCTCAGAGGCCTTCCGGCGCGGCTCCAGCCGCCTGGCGGAAACCTTTCTCTGGGAAACGGTGCGTTTCGGCTTCCAGTACGCCAATGTCAGCGGTGTGGACGATGATTGGCAGCCCATCACCAACCCGGCCCATCTCGCCAATATCCGGGCCTGGCTCCACCTCATCATGCAGGAGCCCAAATGGTGCGCCACCCTGTTTTCCGCCTTGATCATCAACGTCCATCTCTCCGGCACCTGCGTCAAAGACACCGATCTTTTCCAACGCGACATCACCAGCCTGCTCAACCACCCCATCGAACCGGTCTACAACCTGGTCAAACAGTTCAGCAAGCTGATGCCGGTCTTTTTTAACGAGATCGGCGCTGAGGGCAGGCTGCGCGAGGTCTCCACCGAGCTTGATGAGACCCACAAGCGCAAAGACATCCTCATCCACTTTCTGCGCAAACAGAGCCATGTGGAAAGCTCCAACCTCATTGTCGGCTTTATCCAGGGCATCATGCGCTTTTGGCGCACCCTGGACAAATCCCATCTCAAGGACTATCTGCCGGAAGAACTTCTGCCGCAGATTCAGTGTAAAGGCGTTTTTGTCGACCAACTCCATAAATTGACCAAGCGTATCTTCCAGCTCAGTCAGGTTAAAGAGGAAAAAGATCTGCTGCTGCTGGACTCTAAGCGCCTCAACAGCTTTCTCAATTTACAGATTGATCTCAGCGAAGACGAGCGCAACCGCTTTAGGCTTTTGGTGGAGATGTACAAACTCCTTGACCAGAAATACAACCTGGGTTTTCAGGAGATCAGACACCAGCTGGAAGAGGCGGTAAATGGCGGCTTCCCTGAGCTGCAACCCCTGCTGGAAGACCTGGCGCTCTGTGACACCTTCCAATGCCTCAACTCCCTGCTCACCCATCTTGAGAAACTAAAGGCCATCATCCTAAGCGACGAGGTTTTTGAGGCCAGAGAAGACATCTTCCACAAACGCCATATTGCCGTGGATATTCCTTCGGTGTATGGCCGCTACCGAGAGAAAAAGTTTGACGCCTTGAGCCTCACCTTTCGCCTTGAAAACATGGCCAACATCTACCTTGAAAAGCTGCCTTTTCTGGTGGAAAGCAGTTTTATCACCAAGTCCACCTTTATCCGGGTGGTGAAATGCCTGCGCCTCTACCTGCGGGCCCTGAAAATTGACGGTATCACCAGCCGGCGCTTAGACACCTACGTTGCCCTGCTCTCAAACTCCCTGGCCTTAGCCCGCTTCTCCTACACCCAGTATCTTGATATTTTCCGGGGTCTGTCCGAGGGTGTTAAAGATGTCATTTACGCTTACTACACCAATATCCACCAGAACAACCTCTCCATCATCATTCCCCAGATCGGCCCCACCAATCTCCTGGCCAAATATCGCAATATGCTGCAAGGCAATGGCGAGGCGGTGGCCTCCACCACTACTGTCCACCAGCTCTCCGAGGCCTTCATGCGGGATATCATCGCCGCCACCTTCGGCCTCCAGCATCTGGACAACTTCATCACCAACATCTATCACACCTTGGAAAGACAGCGGGAAATCCTCGATGAGGACCAACTTGATCTGCTCATGAGCTATAATCCGGACAAGATCATCCATCATCTCGGCGACACCACGGCCACCGCCAACAATCTTGTTCTGCTGGGCAACAAGGGTTTTAACCTCAACCAGCTCAGCAAGGACGGTAAACCTGTACCACCCGGCTTTATCATCACCACCGAGGTCTTCCGCTGCTGGAATGTGGTGCACACCTTCAGCCGGGCCCGGGAAAATCTCCTCAGACGGATCAAGACCTCGTTAGAGCAACTGGAAGTCCAGACCGGCACCACCTATGGCGACCCGGACAACCCCCTTCTCGTTTCGGTGCGCAGCGGCGCTTCGATCTCCATGCCCGGTATGATGGCCACCATCCACAATATCGGCCTCAATGAAGAAATTGCCGAGGCCATTGGCACCTCAGGTCGCCAGAAATATCTGGCCTGGGATAATTACCGCCGCTTCCTGCAATCCTGGGCCATGACCTTTGGTGTGGAGCGCGAGACCTTTCAGATCCTGATGAATGAGGCCAAGAACCGCTACTCCATCACCAAAAAAGCCCAATTTTCACCAGGTCAGATGCGGGAACTGGCCCTCATGTACCAAAAGAAAATTCGTAGCCTGGGCATCGGTATTCCCGATGATCCCTGGCTCCAGCTCATTGCCTCCATTGAGATGGTGCTGACCTCCTGGGACACCGCTAAAACCAAGGAGTATCGTAACCTGATGGGGGTTTCCGATTATTGGGGAACAGCCGTTATTGTCCAGGCCATGGTCTTTGGCAATAAGGATGAAAGCGCCGGCAGCGGCGTGGTCTTTACCGCCCATCCCTACCGCAAGGTCCGGCGGGTGGCGCTGTGGGGAGACTATGCCAGCGGCGATCAGGGCGAGGATATTGTCAGCGGCCTGGTCACCGCCTGCCCCATCTCCGTGGAGCAGGCAGAAATAGACGGCCGACCGGCAGAAGAGAGCCTGGAGACAAAGGCGCCGGAGATATATCAGGAACTGCTGACCATTGCCAGAAATCTGGTTTACGAGAAGGGCTGGAACCCCCAAGAGATAGAGTTCACCTTTGAGGGCCCCAAGAAGGAGGATCTTGCCATCCTGCAGACCAGGGACATGATCACCATCAAGAAAAGAGAACGCTTCAGCGTTTTTGAGGCCAGCCCCAAATTTGCCCGGGAAATCTTAGGCAAGGGTATCGGCGTCAGCGGCTCAGCCCTTTCCGGCCGGGCGGTGTTCACGGTGGAGAATATCCAGGAGCTGCGGCGCAAAGACCCACAGGCCGCCCTCATCCTGATCAGACAGGATACAGTACCCGAGGACATCAAGGAAATTTCCCTGGCCGATGGCCTGCTGACGGCCCGGGGCGGCCAGACCTCCCACGCCTCGGTGATAACCCTGCGCCTGGAAAAAACCTGCGTGGTGGGCTGTCAGTCCATGCAGGTCTACGAGACCCAGGAACGCTGCGTCATCAATGAACACACCATCCGCTTCGGCGACTGGATCTCCATTGACGGCCGCAAGGGCCTCTTTGTCAAGGGCAGACACCCGGTGAAAGAGGAAATCCACATCCTGCCCATGTGACCCTTCGACAGTCTGAGTGAAATTATTTTTAAATGTATCCATTGTCCACGCCAATCCGGTTCAAAAGAAGTTTCATCGTCGCCGTCAGGGAAAGGTTGTTTATTAAACACAAAGACACAAAGACATTCTTTTCAATACCCCCTGGAGGGGTGCAAAGGTTGTCTTTATGTAATCCCTCTCTGTGTCTTTGTGCCTTTGGGTTTAGAAAAATGCTGCATAAAAAAAAAGAGGCCAACGCATGCTAAAAAGCATGCGTTGGCCTCTTTTTTAATAGGACAGGCAGACCGGTTACTATCGGCGTTCTTCCTGATCCAGGGTAAAATTACGACAAGTCCGATCGCCTAAATCTCAACGTCATCAAGGTCGACGTCAGCGTCCACCTCAATATCGTCATCCTCTTCCTCATCCTCATCCTCTTCCTCATCGTCATCAACGGTCTCATCTTCTTCTTCATCGTCCTCAACCGTCTCGTCATCATCCGCCTCAATGTCGTCAAGGTCACGGGCCGACGGCGCATCATCGTCATCCCTGGCTTTCTTGGGCGGCTTGGTCATTTTAGAGGGTGGCAGGACAATGGCGACGATCTTCTTGAGTTCATCCTTAATACCGGGATCCAAGAGGCAGTCGTCACAGCTTTTGACATGTTTTTCCATAAACTCCACCATACGGGCGGGAGCCAGGGTTTCGTCCTGAACCTGGACATACCAGGCTCGAATCATCTTATTTAATCGTTGGCATTCCATAATAATCTCAAGAGGTAATGGCTTTCATAAAAAACATTGCTTCAAAGAAAAATAAAAACTATTCTACTCAATCTCTTCCAAAACGGAAGTGGAAAGGGCACTGGTGGCCCTCCCGGACTTCAAATCCGGTGTACCGGGTTAATAGCCTGGTAGGTGGGTTCGATTCCCATGCACTTCCGCCACTTTTTTTCAGAATTCAGGAGACAGCATTCAGAATTCAGCACAACCTTTTCTGCCTTTTCTACCCTGCCTTCTTAATTCTTAATTCTTAATTCTGCATTTCCATCACCCTTGGCCACCATTATCTCCGCCACCCGGCGGGCGATATTGCGAATCCTGCCGATATAACGGGTGCGTTCAGCAACCGAAATAGCCTTTCTGGCATCAAGCAGGTTGAAGGTGTGGGAACATTTCAAACAATAATCATAGCCAGGCAGGGGCAGATTCAGCTCAAGAAGCTTTAAGGCCTCGGCCTCGCAGGAGTCAAAATAGCCGGTGAGGAAATCAACATTGGCATGCTCGAAGTTAAAGGCGGAAAACTCCTTTTCGGCCTGGAGAAAAATATCGCCATATTTGACTTCGTTATTCCAGGCAATATCATAGACGGAATTAACGCCCTGCAGATACATGGCAATACGCTCCAGGCCGTAGGTGATTTCCACCGTTACCGGATGCAGTTCCTGGCTTCCTGCCATCTGAAAATAGGTAAACTGGGTGATCTCCATACCATCAAGCCACACCTCCCAGCCTAGACCACTGGCGCCTAAGGTGGGTGATTCCCAGTCATCCTCGACAAAACGGATGTCATGCTCGAGAAGATCGAGATTAAAGCGCCGCAGACTTTCCAGATAGAGTTCCTGGGAATTCTTGGGCGATGGTTTCATCACCACCTGGTACTGATAATAATGCTGGAGACGGTTGGGATTCTCGCCATAACGACCGTCAGTGGGGCGGCGGGAGGGTTGCACATAAGCTGCTTTCCAGGGCTTTGGCCCCAGGGCCCGCAGCAGGGTGGCAGGATGAAAGGTGCCGGCCCCCACTTCCATATCGTAAGGCTGCATGACAACACAGCCCTGCTCAGCCCAGTAACGGTTCAACTCAAAAATTATATCCTGAAAATACATGAATTATTTTAATGTGAAATATAGTTAAGCGAGGAGTTAGAGAAATAAAGAAGGTAAAGGAGTTAGAGAAGAGACAAGAAGAAGGGTGAGAAAGGCCAACCATTCTTTATTTCTTTACCTTCTTTATTTCTCTACCTTCGGCACCTCATCATCTTCTTGTGTACAAACGCGTGAACATACCCATTTTCTGCGCTGCTGGCAAAAGTTTTTTCATATCGTCTGACAAGATCAGAAATCGCCCAGCCCGGCAATTTTTTTTTGACAAAACAAAAGTGGTACGGTAGATGATGTAGGTTAGCTTATAATGTTGTCAAGTATTTAATTTTATACTTAATTTAACACGCTGGTGTGCCTTACAGGTGTTAACGTCGTTACCGTCATTCACGATAACGAGGCTGAGTTTTCAGCCACATATTTTTTTTCATGGGGGGCAGGCTGCATGAGGCAGACCTGCGCATTGAATCATCCGTTCAGGAGGAAGAGAATGATTAAGAAATTATCGGTATTTGCTCTCGCCGGGCTCATCGCCCTGCCAGCATTTGCTAGCGCCGCTAGTAACGCAGAGCTCGAGGAGAAAATCGAAGAGCTCAGCAGCCAGATTGCAGACATGCAAGAAAAATCCGAAGGCTGGGACCTTGCCTCCCGCATCCAGGTTAGCGGTGACATCCGTAACCGTGTTGATTTCCATCAGGCAACCACTGCAGATCATTACATGGCAAGCACCGTTGCAAGAGGCGCTGTCGACTTTATCGCTATTTATAGCCCAATTATTACTGGTTTTGCCGGCGGCATGCCCACGGTTGGCGACCTGCTCGCCGGCCTCGGACCCGCTATGGCGGGCGGCCAGGCCGCTTGGGTTGTTGCTGCCACCGGCGGTTTTGGTTTAACCGTCCAGCAGGCCAATGTCTTCTGGTATATGTTTACTGACCCAGCCATGTCAACCTATCTGCAGGCCAACACCGGCATGCTGACAACTCAGTTGGCCGGCGCTGCCAGTACCTTTCAGGGAATTTCTAGCCTGATGACCAACATGACCTCTGCCAACAAAGCGGCCATGTTTTCCGCCATGGGCTATAACGTAAGCCTGGGTAAGGACTACGAGAACGAGACGAGCTACACCACCCGTCTGCGCATGAATATGCGGGTCAAGGCCACCGAGAATATCGAGGTCAAGGCCCGGGCCGTGGCCTATAAGTTCTGGGGCAACCAAACCAGCCAGAATGGTGAGACCGACGAGTTCGGCACCCATGTCACCGATGCCAACCCCTACTTCCTCAACTCCCGTTCCTTTGACGGCACTGTGGGTCGTCAGCCCGGCGACAGCGCCATCGTCCTGGACCGCGCCTTCATGAACTGGAACAATATCGCCGGTTCTCCGGTATGGTTCTCCATTGGTCGCCGGCCCACCACCGATGGCCCACCAGCCCAGCTCCGCATGGGTTCAGACCAGCGCATGGCCACCCCGGTCAACTACATGGACTACCCCTTTGACGGTGTCTCCCTTGGTTATGCCTACAATAATCTCTTCGGTCTCACCGATGGCCCGGGCCGGATCAGGTTCTGCTACGGTCGTGGTTTTGAGTCCGGTTCTTCCATAGAAGACACCGGTATGAATGACGTTGATTTTGCCGGCCTGAGCTGGGATGTCTACAAGAAGGGCGCCCGCTTTGTCAATATCCAGTCCTTTGGCGCCTTCAACATCTTTAACGTTCCCGGCGACACTGTTTTCCCAAGCCCATATGAACTGGGAATTGCTGCTGCTGTTGCCGACGACACCATAACCCAAGCCCAAGCAGACGTTATTACTGCCAACAACGGCATGAACGACAATGGTGTACTTGATCGTAAGAATATGGGTAACATCTTCCATACCGCGGCCGTCTACATGGACGAAATCGCCAATCTTAACTACTTCGCCACCCTGGGTTGGAGCCATACTGATACCAATGATGATTTTGATGAGATGGGTATCAGCCTGCTGAGTGATTCCTATGCTGAACCAGAGGATCAGGATGGCTACGGTGTCTATGTCGGTGTCCGCTACGACCTCGACGACCTCGGCCTGAAGCTCGGTGCTGAGTACAACTGGGGTTCCGAGTACTGGCTGGCCTTCACCCCTGGCCATGATGACATGTACTCCTCCAAGCTGCAGACCCGTGGTTCTGTGTACGAACTCTACATGATCTACGATCTGCCCGGCGGCGAGGCCATCTCTAAGTTTGGTAAGGCCTTTATGCGCCTTGGTTACCAGCATTATGACTATGAGTACTCCTACTCCGGTATGTGGCTCGGTGCCCCAACCAAGATCGACGACCTTGCCGACGATCCAAGCTACGCCCAGTTCTACGCTCCTGCTGAGTCCATGGATCAGGTTTACCTGACTCTGGAGGCCTACTTCTAAGCTGTTTGTTACATAACAAACTCTCTTAGACGTTAAAAAGGGGGAAAGATTCAGCTGAATCTTTCCCCCTTTTTTTT
>JAHJKA010000027.1 GCA_018822545.1 Pseudomonadota bacterium | reverse complement strand
TCACAGCTCACATCCTGACTGGTAAAACAGCTGCGCACGACGCCATGCACTGGAGCAGATCGGTCTCTCGCCTCTTCTTCGGCCTCAAGAATCATGGCCACCGCCCCTTCACCGAGATGATAGCCCGGCTGCTCAAGAAAACCCAGGGCACCATGGATGGCAATGATGGAATCGCTGATCTCATCGGCGGCTGCGACAATCACCCGCCTGGCCCGTCCTGTTTCAATAAGCTGGACTGCCCAGTGCAAGGAGGCCTCCCAAGACACCTCATCCTCAACAAAGACCCAGACCGGCCCCTGCACCCCCAAATGCTGGGCCACCAGGGCAGCCGGAGCATTCGTCACCGACAGCATAAAATCCTGGGGTAAGGCCGCAGTGGCGCCTTGACTGAGTATCTGGCTGTAAAAATTATGAACATTGCTGGAGCAGCCAAAGGCGGAGCCATAGGTGAGATGGCAGGAACCCAGATCATCACCGGCCAGGCCGGCCTGGACCAGGGCCTCGTCAATCGCCACAGTCAGAAAAGAAGCAAGGCGATTGAGACGACGGCGGCGGCGCGGTTCGATACCTTCCTTCACCGCCTCCATATCGACCATACCGCCCGTATAGGCCTGCCACTCGTTGCCGAATTCGGCAAGAGAGCTGAGCCCCGAGGCGCCCTGGGCCATGCCTTCGCTAAAAGCCTGGCAACCGACGCCCAGGGGCGACACCATGCCAATGCCGGTGATTACGGCCCGGCTGGAGGATTGTTCTGTGCTGTTGGCAGCCTGAGAACAGCTTCTTTTAAAAACGAGAGAAATATTGGAGCCACCAAAGGCAAAGGAGTTGGACAGGGCTGTATTAATCACCGCTGGCTGGCTGATCAAGGGGGTGAAATTCAGATCAAGCTCTGGATCTGGGTTATGAAGATGGGCAGTGGGAGGCGCCTCCTGTTTCTGCAGGGCCAAGACGGTGGCGATGGCCTCCAGCAAACTGGCAACGCCAAGGGTATGCCCGAACATCGACTTTGTCGAAGACAGCGGAATCTCTTTACACCTTAGGCCCAGGGCGTCCTTGATCCCCTGCACCTCGGCCTCGTCATTCTTTGGGGTGCCGGTACCATGGCAGTTGATATAATCCACCTCGGTGGCGAGGGCCTTGCCATCGGCCAGGGCCGCAGCCAGGGTCTGGCTGATGGCCTCCCCCTTGGGGTCAGGGGCGGTGAAATGGTAGAGATCGGTGCTCAAGCCATAGCCGGAGAAACAGGTCGCCCCCTTGCCGGCCTTCTCAGGCCGACAGAGAACCAGGGCACAGCCGGCCTCCCCGAGCACAAGTCCCTGTCTGTCTTTGGCAAAGGGCCGGCAGGAATCAGGGGCCACGGAACGCAGGGCATTAAAGCCACCATGGGTGACCTCGCTCAGGGCCTCGGAGGCCGCCACCAGCACATAGTCAATCTCAGCACGCTCCCGCAGCATCTCCAGGCCCACAGCCAGGGCCAGGCCACTGGACGAACAGACCGTGGCTGTGGTGGTACGCGGCCCACTGATCTGGAATTCCTTGGCGATATTGGTGGCCAGGGCAGACAGGCAAAAGGAGGTGAGAAGCTGGCGAGGCTGACAGGTTTGGCCGAGATAACGTTGGCGGAAAAAGTCCTCCAGGCCAAGGATGGATCCTCCGGCCGTGGCGCAGACCAGGGCGATCTTCTTCCCTGCTGCCACCCGGCCCTCGTCATCAAGGAGTCTGGCCTGTGTTAAGGCCTCCTGGGCCGCCGCCAGGCCGATGATATCGGTGCGACCGAGCAATTTTTCATCAAGGCGGCGGGGATGATAGTCAGGCAGAACAAGCTCAGCGCCAACCTGGGTGCGATGGCTGGCAGTATCAAAAAGGGAGATCTCCTTGAACTGGGACACACCGGCAAAAAGGGCCAGGGCAAAGGTCTCGACCCCGATGCCGGCCGGGGTAATGGCCCCCATGCCGACGATGGCTGCTTCTCTGGCTTGTCCTTTGTTCATGGCTGGTTTAATTTATGAATCCGTACCCCTTGCGGCAGGATGTAGTTGCGAATATGTTCGGGAATTTTTTCATTGAGGCGGACATCAGACAGGCTGATCGTCGTCTCATCACCAGACTCGTCAACAAGAAGAATATGGCGAACCACAAGATTATCACGATCGACAATAACCCGCACCTGGCGCTTGCCGGCACCCGTATTTGGATCAGCAAGGAGATAGCCCTCGGCTACCTCGCGCACCTCACCCACGAAATTCTCTGGGGACCAGTTGAAGAGATCCGGGCGTTGCCCTCTCTCTTTAGCACCGGCAAGATCAACAATATCAGCAGTTTCAGAGCCTTCAACAAAAAAAAGCACGGAATCGCCAGCCATCTTCATAATATGCTGGAGAGGTTTCTCATATTGCAAAAAAAGAAAATCTTCCGGCTCCACATAAACCTGGCCGGAAAAAACCAGGGGATGGGCCAACACCGCAATCTTTCGTTCTTCAGTGAAGGAGGCGATGATAGTGGTGAGCCCTCCCTGGCTCTCCTTGATGCGGCCGAGTACAACTTGGGCCTCGGCCTGGTCCAAGAGACGTCCTTCTTCCGACCTAGTGACAGGAGGACAAAAAATCTCACCACAAAGGCACAGAGACACAAAGTAAACAAAAAGAAAAAATCCTTTGTGCCTTTGTGCCTTTGTGGTGAAAAAAATAAGTTTATTTTCGTGCACCATGTCAACCCTCCGCAAACTTTTTGATACCGCTGGTGATCAACAGCTCGGTGCGCGTCTCATTGACCTGAAAACGCTTTAACCCCCGGGCGACCAAGTCTGCCTTAATTTCCGGCGCAGTCCAGGCGGAATCAATGGATTCCATAAGTCCTTTGCGGCCAGGACTCAAAAGAAAGGCGAGCTGCCAAAAGCTGTTCATGACCTTATACATAAAGGCGGGCATGTCACGCCTGAAATCAATGAGGAGAAATTTACCATCAGCCTTTAAAACACGATCCACTTCAGTAAGAAAGGCGCCAGGATCATTGATGTGATGCATGGTGAAAAATGAAAGTACCATATCAAGGCTGTTGTCGGCAAAGGGCAGATATTCTCCAGATCCGCTCAAAAGGCCCAGCGGAACATCCATCCTCTCGGAATGGCGACGGGCCTGGGCCAGCATGGCTGCGCTGATATCCAGGCCGTAAAAGGACGCCTTTGGGAAAAAACGCTGGAGATGAAGGGGAATAGTTCCTGGCCCGGTGCCAACATCAAGCACCACATCTCCATCGGCAAAAGGTTCCGCCATAATACCGCGCACCCGCCAGGCAGCTCCATATCCCGTCCAACCAGCCACCCGTGAAAAAACGCCGATGGTTTCGTTTTCCACCTCCTGGCTCTCAGCAATACGCTCTCTACCCATGCATCAACCTCAGAGGTTCATAGAGGAGACCCAAGGTGGCCATGGCCCCAATTATGGACCCGGTCATAATAAGAATTGTGCCATACACCCTTGAAAAACCAAGCATAAAACAAAGTACACAGGCGGAAATAATGCCGCAGCCGCGGATGGGAATAACGGCAACGGCAATGACGGCCAAAGGCTGCATCCTGCCAACCCACCCCCAAAATCCACCGTCCGCCATTCTCTTATGCCAGAGCTGTCTCTTGTTGTCGAGAAAGGTGCCTAATTTTCTACCCAGGGAGGTGGTGCGGGTGGAGGTACTCAAAATGATGCCATAAACCGGGATCTGAAAAAAATCCAGCGCCAAAGAAACGATAAGGGTGATGACAACATTCTCATGGAGAAGCAGGGAGCTGGCAATGGCACCGGTGCGACCCATGGCAATATAGGAGGTGAAAATGATACCGGCGTCAGTCAACATTGGCAGGCCCCTTTTGCATGCAAATCCTTTTGCACCTGGGAATTCCAGAGATTCTTAGCAAGCTTGGTCAAGGCCCGGTGCAGGGAGAAGTTGGCCATCAGAAAATAAGGATAATAGGGACGGCGCCACGACAAGCGGCGGGGAATCACGGTTGGCGACGAGAGATATTTCAGGGTCCAGGCAAACCCCTGCTGCAACTCTGCAACCGACATGCTCCGCGGCTGAAAGACAACATGGTTCATGTCATACTTGTTCCAGTCGTGATGCAGGATACGCCCCTCGCCGTTTACCTGCTCATAGAGTTTAGTACCGGGAAAAGGGGTAAGAATATTAACGTTGGGCACCTCAATCTCGTTGGCCTGGATAAAGGAGGCCACTTCACCAAAAACATCCGGCGTATCGTGATCAAACCCAAAAATAAAGGAGCCCTGAATCCCGATGCCAGCCTCATGGATGACCTTAACGGCATGACTCACAGCGGCCGGATCAGCGTATTTCTTGTTCTTAACGAAATTATCGCGCTGATGGAGGGACTCAAAACCGACAAACAGGGACACGCAGTTTGAGCGGCGCAGGGCATCCAGAAAATCACCATCTTCGGCCATGGCCAGGGTGGAAAAACCCATCCAACGCATCTTGTAGAAGGCGAAAAGCTCCATGATCTCCCGAGCCCTGGTGCGGTTGGCGGTAAAATTATCATCCACCACAAAGAGATATTTTGAGCCGTGTTTACTGGCCACCTCAAGCTCAGCCTTGATGGTATCGATGGTTTTCAGGCGAAGACGATGGCCGAAGATGGCCGGCACAGAACAAAAATTACAGGAGTTAGGACAGCCGCGGCTGGTCTGCAGGGAGGACAGAAAAAAACGATGCCGCCAGTTGAGAAGATCAACCCGGGGCTGGCCAATTCCAGCCAACTCGACATAGGATGAGGCCTCATACCTGGGGGCCAAGGCCCCCTTTTCAAAATCGCTGATGAGTTCAGGCATGACGTTTTCCGCCTCACCGATCACCACTGAGGTGGCGTGCGCAGCTGCTTCATCAGGCATCACGGTGGCATGGGCACCGCCCAGCACCACGGGAATGTCCTGGGCAAGAAAACGGTCGGCCAGGGCGTAGGCCCGTTTCACCGTAGCAGTCATGGTGGTAATGCAGACCAGATCCGCCTTCTCGATGCCGCGCAAAGGGCGGACAGATTCATCAATAAGCTTCAGCTCATAATGATCTGGAAAGGTGGCGGCAAGCTGGGTGAGACCAAGCAAGGGGAAGGGCAGGACCGAATCATTGGAAACACAGGTTCCCGGCTCCCGGGGAAAAACCAGGAGGACCTTCATCGTTATTTCGCCTGTTTTTCAGCCAGGACACTCAGTTGTTCAAGAGTCCCTTCAGATGTTTCTTTGGCGTGATGATCCTGAACAACTTGAATTACAGCCTGGGGCTTACTTGCCATCATACAGGTATTGAGTTCACCGGGATATTTCTTGTGGATTTTACGGATATCCTGCAAGAAATCTGATTTCAGGATGTCAAGAAACGGCTTGTCGCGGATATTATCCACCGCAAAGGGGAAAAAGACGCAGGGCTCAACGTCACCGATATTATTGACATGGAGGGAGACACGGCCAGCACCACAGCCTTCAGTGATCCGGGCGTCGGCGTAAAAATCAATAAAGACGATGTCATTATTTTTTCTGACCTGACGGACCTTGTCGGGAATCATGGCCTTCTGCTCATCGGTGGGAACGATCTGCAACTCCTTACACGCCTTACCCTGGGGGATGGCAATGGCACACCAGGCAAAGGCGGCGCCATTGTCGATCATGGTCCTGATGAATGCGTCGCTGTAAATATCCTCAAAATTCTGGCGACTGACCATGGTGGAATAGCCCACCAGCACCCCGGCCTCGCTCAATTTACGCATCACCTCAACAGCACCCTTGTAAGCGCCCTTGCCCTTGCGGCCATCGGTAAATTCCTCAGGGCCGTCAATACCAATGGCGATGATGGCATTGCCAAGCTTGGCCAAACGGGCGATCTTCTCATCATCAAGGAGAAGGCCATTGGTGAAAATCTGGAAACCAACCTGGGGAAATTTTTCCAGGACATCGAAAATCCACGGCTTGATAAATGACTCGCCGCCCAGCCAGGTCACCAGATTGGTACCGGCCTTGCCCGCCTCTTCGATCATGTGCTCGACTTCTGCCTGAGTGAGTTCGTCAGTGCGGATGTGGGTGCCGGCATAGCAACCATAGCAACGAAGATTGCAACTGGTTGTGGGGCTGATCATCAGATTGCCGGGAGGCGCCACGTTAAATTCGTTATAAAAGGCGAGACGTTTTTTGTAGCCCAGCAAAACACCGCGTAGCAGGTAATTATTAAAAAGCTTGCCCCGCACCTTGGGATTGACCTTTTGCAGGGCCCGTCTGGCTCCGGCAATACCGGGATGCTTGTCAGCAATAAGCTGCCGCATAGCCGCAATGCCCTTGTCGTGCCACTCGATGGAGGTGAGTTTGGCCAAGGTGTCAACGATGCGCAAAAAGTTTTTATCGGAAAGATTGCTGGCAAAGCCAAGAATCTTACTTGAAAGCGAATCAGGAATACTCAGATCAAACATTATAACTGCTCCGTAAACGACAAAGGAAAAAGGAAACAAAACATAACAACGCCATACGCAAAATAAGCCAGAAACCGATATATCTACCAGGGTTTCGGAAACTTTTCTAGGAAAGATTACGCTTAAATTTTGCACCATCTAACGATGCATAGCTTACCCGGCTGTAGCCCGGCAACAGGAGGTGTCCCTTGCTCAAGCGGGCCAACAAAACAGGAATCAGACCTATATAGCAAGAAATAAAGCGTCTCACAAGATGCGGAGAACGGGTATTGGCATCAATTGTGGTCAGGCAACTGCCATAACCTGCTTTTTTGAGAAGAATCTCCATGGAATCTCCTGAAAAATCGAAGAGATGCGAAGGAGCCTGCATGAGTCCCAGGGATCGGGCCAGCGATCCTGAAAACTTCAGCAAAGGGGAGGTGTTTGGATAGCGCAGCACCAGAACCCCGCCCGGTTTCAGCAGGGCGCGGATACTTTTTAAGGTCTGCAAAGGGTCAGCGACATGTTCGATGACATAGAACATGGTTATCACATCAAAGAGACCTAAGTCTTTTACCTCTTCCACAGCACAGGAGTGGATGGTTCCCCTGCCCTTGGCTCGGGCAATCTCGGCTGCCGGCTTTGAAAGCTCAATGCCTTCAACCTGCCAGTTGCGCTCGCTCATGGCCTCAAGAAAAAAACCGTAGCCACAGCCTATATCAAGAAGCCGCCCTGGCTCCGGGAAATGGCGGCCAAGAAAATCTGCGGAACTCTCAATGACCGGGGCCATCTCAAAACCCCAATCAGCCACTTCCTTGGGGGAGAGCGGGAGATACTCTTGGTAATGGTCATGGAGATCGGTGGCGGTTGGTTGGGGCCAGAGAGAAAGCAGACCACAGGCGTGACAGCGATAATAGGGATAGCCGTTTTCGTGATAGAAGAGATGCGGATAGTCAGCGCCACAGAGCAAGCAGCTTATCGGGGGGGTGTCATATGGAGCCATAAAGGACCGCGTGCGCCTCTCTCTCGCATAAATTTGGCAAGGTGTTCAGAACAGCGAATCTGATGGCCTGGGAAGATCCAGGTTTTATGGAGCCGTGACAATCTGTTGATTTCAGGCTCCAAGGGCTGGATAGCCGGCGACACATAAAACTGCGGCTCAATCATATCGGTGTGGGGGCCAATAACGCCCTCATCAAGGGCAATGTCGTAAAGTTTTGTGCCCGGGATAATGCGCAGACCGGTCATAAAAATGACAGCCGAGGCCCTGGTCTTGGCGAGATTGGCTACCGTCTCTTTTAGGGTTTCTTTTGTTTCACCAGGGCCACCCACCAAAATAGCGTGGCAAAAAGGCAGCTTATGGTCGTAGCAGATGGCACTGATGGAAAGGACATCGGCCACCGAAAAACTCTTGCCGAGATTATGCAACATCACCGGCGACAAGGTATCAGTACCAAACTCAACGCCCAGGCAGCCGCTCTGAACAAAAAGAGCTGCCAGTTCCTCATCAAAATTAAGGGGGGCGGCGTAGCAGGTCCATTTCAAATCAAGATCAGCCTGCAGCATGGCGCGACAGAGCTCCTTGGCATACTCAGGTGGATTATTGAACACAGAATCCACAAAATAGACCTCGCGGATGCCTCTATCACGAATTTCCTGCAGTTCGCTGATAACCTGATCTATGGGCCGCATTTTCGCCTTTCGGCCTTCAAGTACCGGATAACTGCAATAAATGCAAGTAAATGGGCAGCCTCTCTTGGTCTGCACCGTGGCCATGCCACCGATCTTCTGATAATGCTCCAAGGGGAATTCTTTATGCAGTGGGGTAAACCACTGGGCCCGAGGCAAGGTGCCGTGGCCGCGCACAACCTGGTTGCCGTTGCGGATGAGAAGACCAGGTATGGTCTCAGCCTCTGCCTTGCCTTGCAAGGCATCAAGCAAACAGACAATCACCTGCTCGCCACTTCCCACCACGCCATAATCGCCCTGCAACTCAACAAGGAGGCGCTCAGCAAAGAGAGAGTATCCCGGCCCGCCAAGAACCAAAACAGCATCCGTTAATGGGCGAAGAACAGCCAATATATTCTGATAATGAGGAAGATAGGTGGTGGTGTCCGGGTAGGCGACATTATCGACATTGCGCAGGGAAAGGGCCACCACCTCCGGCTGAAAATCTTCAATGACGGCAGCGAGTTGGGCGATGTCCTGAACACAGAGATCAAAGACCTGTAATTCATGACCAGCCCGGTCCAAAGCCGCAGCAATAAAGGCCAGACCCAGAGGGAAGGCCGGTTCAGGTAGAATCTCCTTGTTCAGGGAAAAAAGCAGAACACGCATGCGCTATACCCTCCCCACCAGAACACCGCCTGCTCCACCGCCTGGACTGACGGTGGTGGCCAGAACATGACTCACTGGCCCGGTCGGGCCGCTATAGAGTTTGCTGTAGGGAAGGCAGGAGGATAGGCTCTCGCCAAGAGACCGGCAGGGCAGCTGGCTGCCGCTGACAAGGGCAACGGCCAGGGCGGTGCGCAGCAGACCTGCGCCCATGACGTTACCCGTACCATATTCTGGTAAAACTGCGGCAACATCAGGGCCGAGAAGCTGGGCCAAGGTAGCAAGATGGCTGGTATCGACCTCTTTGATAAAAGATGTTCCGGCAATGACAGCGTCGATGGCGCCACAATCATTTTTATCAAGGCCGGCAACCATCCGTTTCAAGGCCGGCGCAACCTCATGATAGACCGCGGGCCAGGCAGCAGCCCCGGCCGTCACCACATCATGAAGGCGGGCCAGGGCGTGACCCTTTCGCCCGACAAGGCTCTCCTTTGTTTCAAGGACCAGGGCAACGGCGGCCTCGCCAACCCGAATACGGTGACCAGACAGACAAATTTCCTCAGAACAGGAAGGTGTCCATTTCTGGAGCTGACCGCAGGCCTGCAGACCGCCAAGCAAAGCGGGGCTCATCTCTTCAACGCCAACCACCACCATGCGCCGGGCCATGCCGCTGGCAAGAAGATCAGCGGCCAGGGCCAGGGCATGTTCCGAAGACAGGGCCTGCTGACAGACCGTGGTATTTGCCCCTTGCAGGCCAAAGATGATGGAGACCTGACCGGCCGGGGCATTGGGCACGGTTTCCGGAAAATAGCCGGGATTCACCTTGAGCGCCCCTTTAGTGAGCAGATCACCATAAAAAAGATCGCTCTGGGCCGTACTGCCGAAGGCTGTGCCCAAAACCACGCCGCAATCTTCGTGGTCATCATCAAGAAGCCCGCTGGCCGCAAGCGCCTTACCAACAGCGGTCACCGCCATTTTTGACAATCTGCTCATCTTTCGCCGGAGAAGGGGCGCCGCATAGGGGGCCAAGGCTTCTTTAAACTCAGCAAGAGTCCCACAGGGAACTGGAACAGCGCCCTTGCCAAAGGGTAAGATTTTGGTCACAGCCGAATGGCCGGCAAGACCGGAGACAAGGTCAGCCAGAACTGGTCCATAGGCAGTCAGGCAGCCCATACCGCTGATATAAATCTCAGGCGCCATGATTACCCTCTCCGTCACCACCAAACAGCAAAGCAACATTGTTGCCGCCAAAGGCCAGGACGTTGTTCATGACATACTTCATTGTCGGCATCGGCTTTCCAGAACCTGGCAGATAATTGAACGGGCACTGGTCATCAGGGGTTTCCAGGCCGGCGGTTGGTGGTGCTTGCTTATGATGCAGGGCAAGAAGGGAAAAGACAGACTCAATGGCCCCGGCCGCGCCCAGGCAATGGCCGGTCATCGACTTTGTCGAAGAAAGACATAACGTGTCGGCATGACGGCCAAATACCCGTTCCACCGCCTTTGATTCCGCCAAATCATTATGGAGAGTGCCGGTGCCATGGAGATTGATATAATCGATATCGCGCGGCTCAAGACCGGCACGGGTTAAGGCCTGCTGCATGGCTTGCACCGCCCCACTGCCTTCAGGATGGGGAGCGGTCATGTGATGGGCGTCCGAGCTTAAGCCCCAGGAAAGCACCTCGCCATAAATGGTGGCACCGCGGGCCTTAGCCTCCTGCCACCCTTCCAGGATAAGAACACCGGCGCCCTCCCCCAGAAAAATCCCCTTTCTGTTCTTGTCAAAGGGTTGGCACCGTTCCGGGGCAATGGAATGCAGGCTATGAAACCCACCATAGGTCAAACGGCTCAAGCCCTCGGCACCGGCCACCATGAAAGTCTTAGCCCGCCCCTTGCGGATGGCATCGGCAGCAAAACCAAGGGAGGTGGCCGACGAAGAGCAGGCCGTGGCAATGGAAAACCGGGGTCCGGAAAAGGCAAAAGTAGTGGCCAGAAAATCAGCAAGGGACGAGGCCGGATAGCTGTGCAGCTTCCAGGCAGGCGTAAAGGTGTGAGGATCATCACGGTGGGCGACCCACTCTTCGGCCTCCAACATCCCGGCCGCACCAATTCCAGCGGCAACCCCTATTTCGTGGTTTTGATACAGTCCGGCCGGCCAGGCCGCATCGGCAAGGGCCTCGGTGGCAGCCAGCCAGCCCAGGCGCTCATGCCGGGAAACATGGGGGGCAAGAGACGAAGCCTGGGCCAAGAGATCGTCTGCAACCTGACCACCAATACGGTTTTGGAACTGGTCAAAACCGGGCAGGGATATCTCTCGGAAATCCGTGTCCCCGGCCATCACCCTGGACCAGACCTTATTTACTCCCTGGCCCAGACAGCAAATAATACCGAGGCCAGTCACTGCAACTCTTGACATATTTTCGTAGGTTCTCTAATTCCCGCCGCCCTTTGCCGGTGAAAGTCCGCCTTAAAAGCTCCAGGGTGAAATAATAAACAATGCGATAGGTATCGAGCCAGGGGCGATAAAAACTTTTATGGGATAAATCTTCAGGATAAATCACGGTTATCGGCGTAAAACCGATGCGCAGGAGATTCATGGAGGAGCGCACCAACACCTCACTCTCCGACACATACCGATCAAGGGTCAGCTCAGACAGCATGGTGCGGCAGGCTGCCAAGCGAAAGACTCGAAAACCACACTGGGCATCAAAAATCTTCTGATGGCAGAAATTCCCTGTGCCCCAGCTGGAAAACCAGTTGCCCAGGCGCCGGGCCGTTGGCATAGCGCTCTGATCATGCATGCGATCACCGATGAGAACATCAAGGTTCTCACGCTCAAACACCTTGAGCATCCCGGGAAAATCGTCAGGGTCATGCTGAAGATCGCTATCCATGGCCACGGCCACATCAAAACCGTTTCCCAGAGCCCAGGCAAAACCGGTGCGTAATGCTGCTCCTTTACCCCTATTTACCGGGTGATGCAACAGAGAAACGCCCTTGTCAGCATACTGCCGGGCAATGTCACTGGTTTGATCCACGGAGCCGTCATCAATGACAAGAAGGGCATGATTATAGAGCAGCAAGGCATCAAGCAGTCGTCCCAGGGTGGCAGCGACATTATAGGAGGGGAGAAGAATACAGACCTTCATGGGATGACGTTTTCCCCATCTTCCTTAAAATAGGTTTGCAGATTTCCTATTTTTTCAGCAAGTTCGCCGGCAAGGGTGTAGACCATAAAACCCTTCTTATTCAAGAGAACCTGGGTGGATTCGCCTTCCATGACCAACACACCGCTCTCAGCCTGGATGATGCGAAAGGTGAAAACAAGCTTAGCGACTTTTTGTGGCACCAGGCTGATCTGCACGACAAGCTCGTCATGAAAACGGGCCGACGACTTATAATTGGCGGTGAGATTGATAATGGGGGCAGTATAGCCGAGGGAGGAGAGAACATCGGGCAGCAGACCGACCTTGGCCAGCACCTCGCTCCGGGCCACCTCAATATAGGCAAAATAATTGGCGTACCAGACGACACCCCATTGATCTACCTCATTGAAACGAACCTGAACACGACTTTCATGATATTTCATGGAACGCAAAGATAAAAACGTTGAAATTACAGGACAGCCCGACAAAAAACTCTAGGAGTCAAGCATCACCCCGATTTGCCAAAAAAAAGGAGCCGAATCGACACCAACAAGGTACCCGACCCGGCTCCAGAAGCAAACAGTCTTTTATATTAAAAAGAAGTACCTTACGCTTTTTTCTCCGCAATAAACTCAGCAAGGGCAGCTATAGAAGCAAAGGCCTTGCGGCCCACCTCTTCATCCTCTATCTGGATACCATACTGCTGTTCAATATGAACAACCAGCTCAAGGGCGTCAACAGAGTCGAGGCCCAGACCATCATCGCCAAACAGAGGCTCATCATCACCGATCTCTTCAGGATCGAAATCTTCCATGCGCAGAGCTGTGACCACAAGCTGCTTCAGCTCTGCAATTAATGCACTCTCTACCCCTGGCATTGCTTCTCCTTACAATTCAAAAAAAATTAACGAATATCAATACGTCCTTCGAGAATACTGGTCATACGAACAGCAAGGACATTAATGATATGATTCATCATACCAACAGAGTCCCCACCAAAACCACCCGCCGAAGCTGTATCACGGGCATAAAGACGAAGGGATGGCCGTTTCTTGCCTGGCTCAAACACCTCAATGACCCCAGCCACAGCAGCCTTGCCGGCCCCCATGCCGACCAGATAGCGGGCGGCCCGGCTGCCGGGATTACATTCAACCAGGGAGCCTTCGATCCGCAGGGTGCCACCGGCCTTTATATCAAGGGAATCCCTGACAGATCCCTCGAAACTTTTAATATAGGGTTCGTAGGAGAACTTATCCTGGCTGGGCAGAAGCCGCCCGGAAAAACGCCCCATGGTGGCATTATGGTAGCCACCCAGGTTGGCGGCAGGATCCTGCCAGACATAGACACGATTCTCACCGCCCATACCAACGATATAGGCCCTAGCATCAAAAGCATGGTCAGAAAAATCACTGAGCGCCTTCACCTGATCAGGAGCAAGGGAAGAACCACCACCGGACCGTGCGCCACCACAACCGTTTAAGGCAAAAACAACCGCAGCACATACCAGGATATACAGGACGTTACGTTTCATTTTTTATCTCCTCATTTTTTTAAGAAACAGAGAGTGAGCACTGACTGACCTTTCATTTTTTTTTAAAATACTACCGGAGGGTTAATATATGTGATGGGTCAATGCAGTTCAAGCTTTTTCAAAAATGAAATCACCATAATATTAGGAGCTATTTCTATTTAAGGATTTACAGCCAGGGAAAAAGGGGCTATGAAATTGGCCTTACAGCGTACAAAAAGGCAAAATATTTCCCGGAGCTTGATGTTTTAGTTAACTCTTGCCCTGTTTTTCGTAAATTCCGCGCCTCATCTCGTATTATGCATATATTATTCGTTGTCCCGGGCTGGCCCAAGGGCAGTTTTTGGGACGTTCTTTTTTTTAAATTCCCGCCCCTGGCCATGGCCACCCTGGCCGGCCTCACCCCGGAAAAACATACCATCAGCTTTGTTGATGAAAGCATTACCCCTCTGGACGAATCTGTTAATCCCGACCTGGTGGTAATCTCCGCCATGACCCCCCTGGCCCCCCGCGGCTATGAAATTGCCGCCATCTTCCGAGCCCGAGGCATCAAGGTCATCATGGGCGGTATCCACGTCTCCAATATGCCTGAGGAGGCCGCGCAGCATGTGGACAGTGTCGTTATCGGTGAGGCAGACGAGATCTGGGGGGACATCTTAAAAGATGTTGAAAACAATACCCTGCAGCCCACCTACCGGCAGAGTGAATATACCAGGATGGAGGTTGTCACCACGGCCAACCGTACCATCTATCCCACGAAAAAATATTTCTTTGAGAACATGATCCAGACCACCAGGGGCTGCCCGTACAAATGTGAATTTTGTACGGTAACCTCCTTTTTTGGCGGCACCTACCGGTCTCGGCCAGTGGCACGGGTTATTGATGAAGTCAAAAGTCTCAGCCGCCAACCAGGCTACATCTTCTTTGTCGATGACAACATGGTGGCCAATAAAGCCCATACTCTCGCCCTGCTTGATGAGTTGAAAAACTTCCGGCTGCGCTGGGTGTGCCAGGCCCCCATCACCATTGCCAAAGATGACGAGTTGTTACGCAAGATGATGGAGGCGGGTTGTCACGGCATCTTCATCGGCTTTGAGAGTTTGAACAGTAAAAATATCGAAGTGATGGGCAAAAAGCAGAACACCGTCTCCTTTTACGAAGAAGCTATTCAGCGCATCCATAATATGGGTATCGGCGTTTACGGCTCCTTTGTCTTTGGCTATGATCATGATACTCCGGCCGTCTTTGACCAGTATCTTGAATTTGCCAACCGCACAGGTATTGACGGCGCCTTTTTGCCGGTCCTCACCCCTTTTCCTGGCACCCGCATCCATACCCGTCTTGCCGAGGAGGGCCGCATCCTGAGCGAAGACTGGCGCCTCTACGATATGGCAACGGTGGTTTACCAGCCCAAGGGCATGTCGGTACGCGAACTGCAGGAAGGCTTCTGGCAGGTGAACAAGGGCTTTTACTCCCTCTCCTCCAGCATGCGTCGCCTCTTTCGCCCAAGCTCCTTAACGAGACGCTCAAATATCATCTTCATGCCCATGAATTTTGGCCATGTTCCTGCCATCCGCAAGGCCTATAAACGTTTCAAACAACTCTCTGCCAACTTACCCTGCGGGCCGTTGTAGGGATGCAGTTTGACCATAATGATATCCTGAGAATCCTGCCCCACCGGCCACCCTTTCTCTTCATCGACCGGGTCATCGACATCACACCCGGCGAAAAAGGTACCGGTATCAAACAGCTCTCTGCAGATGAATTGCTTCTTACGACCCATACCATGGTGCTGCCCAATATCCTCCATGTTGAGATCATGGCCCAGACCACAGCCATGATCTGTGCCAGTATGGCAGCGATGGGCCAGAAACCAGGCGGCCTCAGTCTACAAGCAAGCCTTGGCATGGGTTATCTTGCCGGTTACGACATTGACTTTATCGACGCCACAACAGCGCTTGCCGGCGACACCATTGAAGCCCGGGTAGAGATTATAAAATTATGGAGCCCCTTTATTATGGCCCAGGGCAGTATATTTATTGATGACAAGGAGCTCTCCCGGGCCCGTTTCACCATTGCCCAGGCCTAAGTCGTACTCGTCCCTGTTGACAGGGTGTGTATAATGGCCCGTAGGTTCTTTTGACCACCTTGACATAAATCAAGGCTTACGCCTTCAGCCCAAGATATTTTGATGCCCATGCCTGCAACTCCTGACAAAAAAGAGCTCATCGCCAAAATCTCATCCTATATAAATGATGAGAGCTGCGCTGATTTCAACAGCCTCGCCTGCCAGCTCTTTGCCTATCAGTTCGAGCATATCCCATTGGCCCGGGCCTATTTTGAAAAATGCGGTGTCTCGCCCGGGAGCCTGGAGCGCTTCACGGCTATCCCCCCCATCGGCCTCAACATCTTTAAGCGCTATGAACTCTTTGATGAGAGCAGCTGCCTGAAAACATTTCGTACCAGTGGTACCAGCGGCAAGGGCCGGGGTTCTTCCTGTTTTGCCGCCGACGATCTGGAGCTCATGCGTCTCGCCATTTTGGTTAACGCCAAGGCCACCCTTTTTGCCGACCAGCAGAAAACCAGGTTTATGATGCTGGTACCGTCACCCCTTGATGCCCCTGATATCATTATGGCCCACGGCATGGCGCAGATTGCTGAAGAATGGGCCACAGAGCCGGCCTTTTACGCCATCAGCAAGGGCGCTTTTTTGGGCCCGGAGGCGGTTGCCTATCTGCAAAAATGCATTGCCGACCAGGCACCGGTGACCATCATCGGCGGTAGTTTCGGCTTTGTTAATTTTATCGACAAGGTGGCGCCTGATCTTGGTTCCCTGCCTTTGCCGTTAGGCAGCCGCGTCCTTGACGCCGGCGGTTTCAAGGGCAGAAGCAGGGAGCTCACCCGAGCTGATTTTTTAACAATGATGGCTGATTTTTTCCATCTGCCTGCCGAGCAATGCCTGAACCTTTACGGCCTTACTGAGCTTGGCAGCCAATTTTACAGCCGCGGCCATGATGCAAAAAAACCACCCCATTGGACCCGCGTCCGCATCTGCCATCCCCTGACCTTAGAAGAGGTTGCAGACGGCGGCGAGGGCATAGCCCTGCTCTATGACCTGACCAATGTCGCCCGCCCCCTGGCCATCCTCACCGATGATCTGGGCCGTAGACTTGGCAGTGGTTTTGAAATTAGCGGCCGGGCCTCGGGCAGCGCACCCCGGGGCTGTAGCTTAAGTCTGGAGGAGATCCGATGATGATCAGGGTGGACGGCTTTCACATCCCCGGTTTTCAGGGGGAAACCTACACACGAACCGTCGGTTCCACCGAGGTTCTGTTACCGAAACTTACCGCCGACGATATCAGCAGGGCCAGTGACCATCTCCTTGGCAAAGGCCGGGAGATTCTTAAGAGCTACTCCACCGATGATCTGGCTGAAATCTTTGGCATGGCTGCTGATTTCTGGCAACACGACAGCGATCTCAAGATGGAAATCGTGGTCGCCATCAGCGATCTCACCGGCCTGAGCCGCCTGGTGGTCTGCCATTCTATTTCTGTTGAACAGGGGAATAGTTCAAGCACGGATATCCTGGCGGCAATGGATCGCGATCTCGGTTCCCACAACTGCCTTGACCGCTTCTGCCATGACCCGAATCTTAACGGCAAAACCAGAGCCTATGGCCCCCGGCTTACCAGTGCCGTGCTGACTGCTAATGTGCCGGGCTTGAGCTACCTGCCCATGGTCCGTGCGCTCATGGTGAAAAGCCCGCTCATTGCCAAACTGGCAAGCAATGAACCCATCTTTGGCCCGGCCTGGCTCAAGGCCGTGGCTGCCATTGAGCCGCCCCTGGCCGACTGTGTCGCCCTCTGCCAGTGGCAAGGAAGCAATGAAGCTCTCCAAAAGGCCATGTTCGAGCCGGCCGAGGTTGCCATTCTCTACGGCGGCGAACAGACCTGCCGCACCTTGCGCGAGGCCATCGGTCCCCATAAAAAAATTATTGAACATGGCCATAAGATCGGTTTACTTCTTATCGGCAGCGAGGGCTTGGGGGATATTGCGGCGGCCAAGGATCTGGCCGGGCGTATTGCCCTTGACGTTGCCATGTTTGACCAGCGGGCCTGCGTGGCCCCGCAGATTGTCTATGTTGAAAAAAACAGCGCCGTTTCATCCTTGGAGCTCACCGCCCTCATCGAAAAAGCCCTTATCGATCTTGAAAAAGATTTTCCGCCCAGCGCCATGAGCGTCGATACCGGCGCCTCCCTGGCCATGGAACGAAATATTGCCCTGTTTGAATCAGCCCAACATGAAAACATGGAACTTTTTGCTCGTTCCACAGCCACCCTTATCCATGAAAAGGATGCTCATTTCAACACGGTGCTGCCCACCCGATTTCTGCGGGTCTGCCCGGTTGATTCTTTGAATGATGTTGTCGATATCCTCCGCCCTTTCAGCAATTATCTGCAAAACGTCGGCATCGAGGCAAACGACGAGAGACTTGCTGATCTAGCCGATAAACTTGGCGCCATCGGGGTTTCGCGGGTCACCAGCCCCGGCCTTATGCATCGCCCCTCCATGCGCTGGAAACATGACGGCATCTCCACCTTTTCCGACTTGGTCCGCTGGATCGATATCGAACTTGAGGTATGAACATGACTCTGAACAAAAAAACCATTCTCATCACCGGCGGCGCCGGCACCATCGGCTCTGCGGTGGCCAAACTGGCCCACAAAGAGGGAGCCAAGATCCTGATCTGGGACAAGGATGTAACCCCCATCCGTGATCTGGCCAGCAAGGAAAAATGGTCCGCCAGCCAGGTAGACGTCTGTAGTGAGCAGGCGGTGGTCGAGGCCTTCAATCTGCTGGTCACCAGTGGCCGGCTGCCTGATATCGTGGTCAATGCCGCCGGCATCTTCACCCATCTTCGCCCCCTGGAGGCCCTGGCTCTTGCTGATTTTGAAGAGGTTATCCACACCAATGTGGCCGGCACCTTTCTCTGCTGCCGGGAGGCCATCCGCCACTGCGGTAATAATCTGGTGCTGATCAACATCTCGTCTTCCCTGTCGCAAAAGCCCATCCCCATGGCCGCAGCCTACGCCGCCTCCAAGGCCGCCATTGACTCTCTGACCCGCTCCATTGCCATTGAGTATGGCGCCAAAGGGTTACGGGCCGTGGCCATCAACCCCGGACCGGTGGAGGGTAGAATGCTAACCCAGGGGCTCACCGAAATTGCTCAGGCAATCGGCGCCCCCAACGAAGCAATCATGGAAAAAATTATCGAAGGACTGCCCACCGGCAAGATAGTCACCGCCGATGAGGTGGCGGCGCTCGCCATCTTCCTGGCCGGTCGCAGTGCCCATTCCATCAACGGTCAGACCATTAATCTTGATGGCGGCTTTGCTGTGTAGAAGATGTTGACGGTTTACCGTTTACGGTTTACAGCTTAAGAAAGTGTTTTAATAGTAATCGTTACTCAAACCTGAATAGTGCGAAGCAGCACTGCACAGCAAATGTATAGAGAAAGACACCTATGGAAATACGCGTATCTACCAATTGGGACCCGAAACTGCCGGCCATGCTCAAAGATTTTCCTGTCACCCATGTCTACGGCAAACTGGCCGATGATGTGGTGGGCGGTTGCCGTCCTTCCTTCCTCCTACCCCAGGTAAGCCGTCAGGAGATTGCCGACCATGTCGCCCTCCTCCACACCCAGGGTATTAAATTTTCGTATCTGCTGAACACCCTGAGTCTGGCCAATGTCCAGTACTCCAGGGAGGGTTATGCCCAGATTCGTGAGCTCCTCGACTGGCTCACCGCGATCAAGGTGGATGCCCTGACCATTGCCATCCCGTATCTCATCCGTCTGGTCAAGGAGCATTACCCCCATTTTTTCATCAAGGTCTCGTCGGTGAGCCGGATCAATACGGTGACCCGCGCCAAGCAATATGAAGACATGGGCGTTGATGAGCTGATCATCGACGAGATGCTCAACCGCGATTTCCAGACCCTGGCTGCCATCAACGAGGCGGTAAAAACCCCCTTGGAGGTCATTGCCAACCCCTGCTGCCTGTGGGAATGCGCCCAGCAGTTCGAGCATGTCAACCACGACGGCCACGCCTCCCAGACCCAGAGCCATAACAACTACTGCTATCTGCAGCTGCCCTACGTCATCTGCTCCAGCCAGAAATTGGAAGATCCGGTCAACATCCTCAAGGCCCGCTGGATTCGGCCTGAAGACCTTCATTTTTATGAGGAGATCGGCATCACTCGCTTCAAGGTGGTGGAACGTTTCAAGACCTCCGGCGCCCTGACCTCGGCCGTAAAAGCCTATAGTGACCGGAGCTTTGACGGCAACCTCATCGACCTGCTCACCCTGCCCAACAAGGGTTCCTTCCTGCCCCCCAATATGGCCTATTTCAACAAGCCGGACATGGTGGATATGGCGCAGGTTCAGGCAGTGGCAGGGCTTATGAACTTTTCATTTAATGACGCCATCCAGATCCCCAACAAGGAGCTCGACGGCTTTTTAAAGTTTTTCAAGACCAACGACTGCCGACGCATGTCCTGCGATGACTGCGGCTATTGCCAGAAGTTCTTTGACAAAGTTGCCGTCTACAACAAGGATGTGGCCATGGCCCAGGCCGACAATCTGAAAAATTTCGCCAAGGTTATCACGGACGGCCGGATCTTCGGCTCTGAATAATTTTTTTCACCACAGAGGCACAAAGACACAAAGAACTGCTTTTTAAAACCTCTGTGTCTTTGTGCCTCTGTGGTTTTCAACATCTTGGTTTATGACTCCTGATTATGAAAACCCTGTTTCTGCACGTCCCCAAGTTTAACAACAGCTACAAGCCCATCGGCGATTTTATCTGGATCAACTATATGCCCATGGGGTTGCTGGCCATTGCCGATTATGTCCAGCGGCACGGCTTTGATACCGAGATCGTCCATGTCGGGGTGGAGTGGGTGGATAACCCGCTGTTTAAGATTGACACCCTGCTGGTGGATAAGCCGGAGATCAAGGCCATCGGCATGTCCATCCACTGGCATTACCAGTCCTACGATGTTATTGAGGCGGCCCGTAAAATCAAGGAGCTGCGCCCCGACATCTTCATCTTCATCGGCGGCTATACCGCCTCCTTTTTCCACGACCAGATCATGGCCGCTTATCCGATGATCGATGGTGTGGTGCGCGGCGACGGCGAGGTGCCGGCCCTGGAGCTCTTACAGGCCCTGGACACCGGCAGCGCTCTCGACCAGGTCCCCAACCTCACCTGGCGCCGGGATGGTCGGGTGGTGGCAAACGACCATAGCTACGTGGCTGACGCCGAGATGGTCTCAAGCCTTAACTACAGCAACTACGCCCTGCTGCGGAATGCTGACACCTATATCCAGTACATCGGTCTGCCCTTCTTCTACGCCAAGGGCTTTACCAAGCATCAAAATTTCAAGCAGTTCACCATCCAGTCACCGCTGTTGCCTCTGGCCATCGGCCGCGGCTGCCCCTTCAACTGCACCTGGTGCGGCGGCTCCCATATCCCCCAGCAGCGCCATATCAGTAAAAGGGGGGGCTTTATCTACCGCAGCCACGAATCGGTGATCCAGACCATAAAGGAAGGTATTGCCGCCGGCTACCGCACCATGCATACGGCCACCGACCCGGAACCGGTGACCCAGGAGTATTTCATCGAACTGTGGAAGAAGATCCGCGAAGAGGGCATCGAGACCAACTGGATGTTCGAGTGTAACGGCCTGCCCGCTGATGAGTTCATCGACGAGTTCCATAAGACCTTCCCGGGCAAGGATTCCATCATTGCCATGTCACCGGAATGCGGCAACGAGAAGCTGCGGATGCGGCACAAGGGCCCCGGCTTTTCCACCGAGGCCTTCCTGGCCAAGATGGACAAACTTGATGACATGGGCATCTCCACCGAGATTTTCTTCACCTACGGCCTGCCCGGCGAAAATGAAGAGATTATGGAAGACACCTTTGAACTGCGCAGGACTATCATGGAGCGCTATAAACATGTCCGCGGCCTGCGCACCCTGTCCATTGAGATGGAACCAGGGGCGCCCTGGCAGATTGATCCCGACCATTATGGCATTGTCACCGACCGCAAGAGCTTCACCGATTTTTACAATGCCCACGCCGAGCATGGCAACTCGACCTACACCTCCTTTGGCTATTACCTGACCAACTTCTTCAAAAAGCCCCTGGACATGAACCGGCCCTATGATGATTTTGCCGAACGCCTGCAGAAGATCAAGTGCAAGCGTCTCTGCTTTCTCCATCCCAACCCCAAAAAATATGGCAAGCCGTGGCAAGGACGCCTGCTCTGTACGGTGGCCTCCACCCTGCTTAAACTCAAGCCCAAGAATTACCAGAGACCCTATTAGATGGAGGCCCTCCTACGCTTAATAACGGAGCGGCCGGGCAGGGTGCTGGCCAGCTTCGGAGCAGTGATGGTGGTGGCGACACTTCTCACCGGCCTGCTGCATTTTGAACAGAACATCCTCGCCCTGCTGCCCCAAGACAATCGGGCCTTCAAACTCCTCTCCCACACGGTGACCGCCTCAAACGGCCAGGACAAGCTTTACATCCTGGTCAGCGCCGACACCGGCAAAGAAGCCCTGATCAGCCAGAGCAAGAAACTGATCGCCGAGCTCAGCGCCCTTAAAATTGACGGCAAACCGGGCTTTCGATCCGTCACCATGCTCAAGGCCGAGGCGGTGAGCTCCGCTGATTTTCTCGAGCTGCTCTCCACGTATCTTAAAAACCCCTCGCCTTTTCTCACCGAGCACGATCTCGCTGAGCTGAGCCGTTTTCTGGCCTCACCCCAGCTTCTCGACCAGGAGGTGCGCCGCTCCCTGGCGTTGCTTGCCACCCCCGGCGCCCCCATGCTCACCAAAATCGTCAGCCTGGATCCCTTGAACCTGCGCCGTTTTTTCATCGACAAACTCCATGCCATGCAGGGTGCCATGGACTTTGCCGATGGGCCTGAGATGCTCAGCAGCGACCACAAGGCCCTGATCCTCATAGCCCAGCCCGGTATGCCCGGCACGGACAAGGCCTTTGCCCACGAACTCATGGCCAGCAGTCATGCCGTTTTCACCGGCTATCCTGAGTTGAAAGTCGGTCTCACCGGCGGCTACGCCATTGCCGCCCAGGAAGAGGCCTTGATGCGCGGCGACATCCTGAACTGCCTGCTTGGTTCAGTGCTTGGTATCGGCCTGCTCTTTCTCTTTGCCTATCGCCGCCTTACTGTGCTGCTCTTTATCATCATTCCCCTGGCCGTGGGTCTGCAACTGGCCCTGGGCTTCATGGCCATCACCATCGGCCAAGTCCATATGATTGCCGTGGCCTTTGCTGCCGTGGTCCTCGGTCTGGGTGTCGATTTCGCCATCCATATTTATGATCGCTATACCTCTGAACGCCTCGCCGGCCAGCCACCTGCCGAGGCCACCCGGCGGGCTGTCATGCGTACCGGTTCCGCCGTGCTGGTGGGGGGGCTTACCACACTCTCCGCCTTTGGGGTGCTCATCACCACGGCCAGCCCTGTTCTCCAGCAGATCGGCTGGCTGGTGAGTCTGGGACTGTTTTTCTGCCTGATCACCATACTGTGGGCTCTGCCAGCCTGGCTCAACTGGCTGGAAGGACGGACTTGGACCCATAACACGAAACCATTCTCCCTGCTTGGCATCAACCATATCGGTGCTTTTGTCAAAAAAAGGCCGCGCCTCTGTTTAGTCTTGAGCCTCGTCGTGCTGCTGGCCTCACTGCCCGGGATCCAGCGGATCCATTTTGAACGTAAACTTGAGGCCCTCCATCCCGAAGGTCTTGAGGCCGTGCAGGTACGTCAGGATATCCATGACCATTTCAGCAAGGGCATCATGCCATTGCTCGTCTCCTGGCAATCACCCTCCGAAGAGGCGTTCTGGCAGGAATCGCGCCGGATTGACAAACTGCTTTCCTCTCTGCCGTCTGAAGACCATAACGGCTGGATCTCGTTGACCACCCTGAGCGCCGGCCGCCAGCTGGAGCTGGCCCATCTTGACCGCGCCCTCATCGACCGGGCCTTGACCACCTATGGCCTCAGCCTTGACAGCTTTCCCACCCTGGTTGCCTTTCTGAGCGCCCTGGACCACCACGACCAGACCCAGCCCTCTTTTCTGTCCCACCTCCTGCCTTTACACCAGCGCTTTTTCTTTGAGGACCAAGGCACCATCACCGGCGTGACCTGGATCAATGTCCTGTCTGAAGAAGCGGCTGTTCGTCTAGAGCAGAAAATGGCGGCCCATGACCCGACCATCCTGGTGGTCAGCCTGGACCGGGCTCTGGGGAGTCTGATGGATTCAGCCAAATCAGGGCTACTGAAAACCGTCATCCTGGCCACCCTGCTGGTGGTGGTCATCCTGCTCATCTTTTTCCGGAGCATCAAAAAAACATTACTGGCCATGATGCCCACCGCCCTGGCCCTGATCACCACCGCCGGGATCATGGGTTATCTAGGGATCACCATCAACCTGATCAACTTCATCATCATCCCCATCCTGATCGGCATCGGTCTTGATGATGGCATCCATTTGATTGACCGCTTCCGTGAGACCGGTGATATAGGCCAGACCCTGACCACCACCGGTCGATCCATCCTGCTGACCACCTTGACCACCTGCCTTGGTTTCGGCTCTTTGGCCCTGGCAAAATACCATGTCCTGTCGTCCATGGGCATGCTGACTATTATCGGCGTTTCCACCTGTTTCATCTACTCGGTGATCACCCTTTCCGCCCTGCTCCAGCTCCGAGGTAACCGTGGCTAAAAATTCCGTTATCATCATGGGTGGTGGGATGGCCGGCCTGACTGCCGCTGCCCTGCTCAGCAAACGCGGCCATAAGGTCACTCTTTTAGAAAAAGAAGAGAAGACAGGGGGCTACGTCACCGGATTTACGCGGGACGGTTTTTATTTCGATGCCACCGGTGCCTTTCTGGCCGCCTGCAAGCCAGGCAGTGAATTTCATGGGATCTTTACTGAGCTTGGTATTGACACCAATCTTGATTTTCTGCCGATCCCGGCCATCCGTAATATCTACCCAAGCTTTGAGCTCCAGCTTGATTACCGCAACCCCGCCGCCTATGTGGAGTCGTTGGCCGAGCGTTTCCCCGTGCATAAAGACGCCCTGGCTGCTTACAGCACACTGACCGCCAAGCTGGGCCGCCAATTTCTGGCCTTTGAGAAAGCACCGCTCTGGAAAAAGGCCCTCATCCCGCTCCTCTACCCCACCCTTTTCCGCTGTGCCCGCCACTCCCACGGCACCATTCTTGACCGGTTTTTCAAAGGCCACCCTGATATCATTCATGCCCTCTCCGCTCTACCCACCACCCTGCCCCCCAGTCAGCTTTCGTATATCTTTGTGGCGGTACTCTGGGCCAAGGTCTTAAAAGACGGTGTTTTTTACCCCAGAGGCGGCATGCTCAAGGTGACTGACATGCTGCGCCAGGCCATCCTGGATAATGGCGGCACCATCCACACCGGCCAGGAGATCAGGGCGATCAGAAACAGCATGAACAAGGTCAATGCCGTGGTGAGCCAGGATGGCACGGTTTATGAGGCCGATTGGTTCATCGGCGCCATGAACCCTTTTCATGGCCAGGCTATGTTGCAAGGCGAGGCTCAGCTCTACGGCAAGGTCTTTAATCTCAAACGGTATACGGTCTCTCCCTCGGCCCTGCTTTTTTATGTGGCCCTGCCGGCTCATGCCCTACCCGCCGATTGGCCTTACTTTGTGTCGCTGCACACCAGCGACGACCCGGAACTTGAAGCCCAGGCCATTGCCACGGGAATTTATAAGAACGGCCTGCATCTGGTTATTACCACGCCCTCTCTGCTCGACCCGGATCTCGCTCCACAAGACCATCATGCCCTGAAGGTGCTGGTCCACGCCCCCCAGGCCTCGATCTTTGCCAAGGAATTTCCAAGCCGAGAGAGTATTGACAAACTCCAGCTTGATATCTTTGCTGTTATTAAAGAAAAGACCGGTCTCGATTTGGCCGCCAACAACCTGTTTACTGTGCAGGCCACGCCCCAGGTGCTTATCGACCGCACCGGCAATGAAGAGGGGGCGATGTACGGCTTTGATTCGGCCTTGGGCCAGGTGGGGCCAGGACGGCCGCCGCTTGCCACCAAACTTGACAACCTGCTGTGGATTGGCCATTATAACCGCCCTGCCCACGGCATCGTCGGCAGCGCATTATCTGGCTGTTTTGCCGCCAATATTATCCACCATAAATAAATTTCACCACAGAGCCACAAAGAATTATTTTTATGACTCCCGGAGGAAACTCTGTGCCTTTGTGTCTCTGTGGTGAAAAAGATAGTCCTTAGAAAAACCAGAATGCTCATTCCCCGCAAACTCTACCTCTTTCTCACCTATTTTTATGCCCGCCTGGTGCCGTGCTGGTGGCAGCGCATTCAAAACCAGGTGGTGAGTTTTTTGTATTACCGGTTCTGGGGCCGAATGCGTCGGGCCCTTGTCAAAAACACCGCGGTCATCCTTGATCTGCCAGAAGATCACCCTCAGGTAAAAAAGACGGTACGGCGCCTTTTTGCCAATTATGGCTGGTATCTGCGCGATTACGTCCTCATCCACCGACTCACCAAAGAAAATTATCAGGACACGGTGGCCGAGGAAATCGGCACTCAGTACATCGAAGAGGCCATGGCCCAGGGCAACGGCGCCATTTTGATCACGCCCCATCTCGGCAACTGGGAGCTGGGCGGCGTCACCTTTGCCCTGCGTGGTTGTCCCATCTATGCCCTGACCCTGAAAGATCAGGAAGAAGAGGTTCAGGACTACCGCGATACAGTGCGCGGCAGCTTAGGCATCAAAACCATCCATATTGACCCTGAAGATAACGGCACCATCATCAAGATGGCCCGGCTGCTCAAAGACAATAAGGTGATTGCCATGCTCGGTGACCGCTTTGAAGGCGGCAAAAAGTCAGAGGTTTCCTTTTTTGGTAAAAAGGTCTATTTTCCTTCCGGTGTCATGGCCCTGGCCCAGGCCACCGGCGCGCCGGTGATTCCGGTCTTTATCATCCGCAGACCTGATGGCCGCTACCGGGCCTGGATGGAGAAACCGCTCAAGATCTCGCGCCAGCCGGGCAAGGACAATAACGAGTTAATCGCTGAAAAAACCCAGGAACTGGCCGCGGTATTTGAAAAAAATATCCGCCTTCATCCTGATCAATTTTATCATTTCTTTGATTATTGGAGTCGATTTCGCTGTGAAGATACTACTGCTTGACCCGCCCCATCAGATTTTCGCCGCCCTGCGCATGTGGATGCCCTCCCCCGGCCTTATGGCCTTGGGCGCCTATTTGGAGCAGGAAGGTTATGACATTGAGGTCCTTGATTCCACCACCCTCAAACAACCCTGGACCGAGCTTGAAAACCGCCTGCGCCAAGGCAACTACGATGTGGTGGGCATCACCTGCCAGGCTGCCACCTTCCATAAAGATGCCATCCATGCCGTGCGTCTGGTACGCCGTACCCTGCCTGAGGCCACCATCATCGGCGGTGGCGGTCATTTCACCTTAAACCACGAGGTGATGTTCAATCAGGCCCCAGAGGTGGATTTCATCGTCATGGGCGAGGGCGAAAGGACCTTTGTCGAACTGCTTGAAAACCTGCCCGCTTGCAAACAGGGCTGCGCCATCGCCGGGGTGGCCTATAAAAAAGATGGTGAGATCGTCTGTAATGCCAGTCGACCTTTGATTGAGGATCTCGACAGCCTGCCCATGCCAGGCTATCACCTGATGGACTTAAATAACCCCACCTATTATCTCCATGGTATGGGAAAACATATGGTGGGTCTCTCCACCAGCCGCGGCTGCGGCGACCATTGCTCCTACTGCTCTGAGTCTCAGCTCTGGCAGGCCAACTGGCGCGGGCGCAGCGGCCCCATGGTGGTCAAAGAAATGGAGATGCTCAATCAGCGCTATGGCAAATCCCTCTTTATCTTTAACGAGAACTCCTTTAACCAAACCCGGGCGCGCAACGAATCTTTCCTGGAGTCGCTGGGCACATCAAATCTCAAGGGCAATTTCTGGTTTCAATCCCGGATCAAGGATATTCTCCGCGACCGTGACCTGCTGGCCGACTATAAAAAACTTGGCCTCTACCAAGTCATGCTGGGGGTGGAATCCATCACCCCGGAAACCCTGAAAAACTACACCAAGAACCAGAGCGTCGAACAGATCAAGGAGGCGGCCGAACTGCTGCGCTCCCATGGCATCATGGTAATGACCAATGTCATGTTCGGCGATGTGGATGACACCGAAGAGACCCTCAACACCATCTATAAGTTTGCAGCCCAGATCGGTGATTTCCTGGTCATGACCCTGACCACGCCCTTGCCCGGCACCCGTTATTACGCCCAAGCCGAGGCCGATGGCCGCATCGAAGAGCGTGACTTCTCCAAATATGACTTCATGCATCCGGTGATCCGTAATAACGCTTACAGCGGTGCTGAAATCCTGGCCCTGCAGAAAAAATACCTGAAAAAATACTACACTCGACCAACAATCTTCTGGCAGATGTTCTTTTCGTCCAACAAATTCATCCGCATGGCCTACCGGCTCATCATGCGCTACGCCTATTACGAGGCGCGCCAGATGGAGTGGAAACAGAGCAATTTCCAGGAAGTGCCGTCAGAGATCAGATTATAATCTGCAAAAAAACATAACGTTCACCACAGAGACACAAAGGCACAGAGGTTTCGTAAAATAAAACTTTGTGTCTTTGTGTCTCTGTGGTGAGTAAAAAAAACTATGAGCACACCGAAAATCGCCTTTCTCTATCCTGGTCAGGGAGCCGTGCCGGAAAAACCGCTGGCCGATCTGTATGGCGACGAGGTGCGGATCACCTACGACAATCTGCGCAGCGGGGAGTGCCCGGTCTACGATGATTTTCATCAGGGTGCCGTGCACAGCGATCTGGCCGCCCAGCTCGGCGTCTTCTGCCTGAGCCATACCCTGGCCGCAGCCCTTAACAAAGAAGGGATCATGCCGTCCGTCATCACCGGTTACAGCTCAGGCCTGTATGCAGCCATGGCAGGCTGCGGCTGCCTCTCCCCAATTCAGGGCATGGCGGCCATCAGCCACGCCTTTGAGCTCATCTCCCTCACCAACAATGCCCATGAGCATAGCATGGTTGCCATCATCGGCCTGCCTGTTGACCGGGTCGAAGCAGAGCTTGCCAACCTGGCACACCAGGGCTGGCTGTCCTTGGTCAACAACAAGAGCCAGACCATTGTTTCCATTGTCAAAGAAGATCTGGCCGTCTTCAGCGCCGCCTGTCTTCAGGCTGGTGCTCTGCGGGTACTGGAACTGCCCTTTGAATATCCCTATCATGGCGAACCGCTTCGGGAAGCAGGGCAAGCCCTCTCTCATTTTTTTGAATCTCTTCCCCTGTCAGCTCCGAAAATACCTCTTATTGCCGGCAGTCAACCTGTCTACATTAATGGCTCTTCCGAGGAGGTCGGCCGTCAGGTGGCAAACCAACTCTGGCAGACGGTGCACTGGCACCATACCATTACGGAACTGGTGAACCGCAAAACCGACATTTTTGTTGTGCTGGATCCCACCAGCGCCCTGACCCGGATCATCCGCTGGTTGAACCGCTCCATCACCACGGTGGGCATCACCTGTCAAACCGACATCAAGGAGCTGGCCAGGCACATATCATGACCTCCCGCGTCCTCATTCTTGATGGCCACTGGAACAAGTCAGTGGCTGCTATCCGTTCTCTGGCCGCTCACGGCGTCAAGGTAACGGTGGGAGAGTCAAGCGCCCTGGCCGCAGGTATGCTGAGTCGCTACCCCAGTCGGCGTTTCACCTACCCTGCCCCCCTGAAAAATCCAACGGGCTTTCTGGATGCCGTGGAACGTGAGGTACAGGCAATCAAATATGATGTCCTCCTGCCCATGGAGCTTACCACCCTGCTTCTGCTTTCTAAAGAGCGCCACCGTTTCACCCCGCACGTCCATTTCCCCTTCGCCCCCCACGAAATCCTCCAGCAAGCAGCCGGAAAAATAGCGGTAAGCAAGGCAGCTTCTGCGACCGGCATCAGCGCCCCAGCCGGCATGGTGGTTAACTCCGATACCCACGCCGATCAGCTTATCGACACCCTGGGCCTGCCCCTGGTCTTAAAGCCTGATCTGGGCGAGGGAGGCCGCGGCCTCTTCTACTGCCATTGCCAAACCGAACTTGAGACGGCCCTTGCGACCATCCACCAAAAAGGCCAGGCCTATCTGGCCCAGGAGATGGTGGCGGCCGATGGGTATGGCCTGGGGGTCTCGGTGCTCATGGACGAGGAGCAAAACGTGCTGGCCTCCTTTACCCATCAGCGCTTGCGCGAGTATCCCCTCCGGGGCGGCCCCAGCACCCTGCGCCAGGCCACCAGTCACGCCCAGGCCGAGACCGATGCCATCACCCTGCTCAAGCACCTGAAATGGCAGGGGGTGGCCATGGTGGAATTCAAGGTCAATCCCCAGACTGACCGGGCCTTTTTCCTGGAGATCAATCCCCGTTTCTGGGGTTCATTGCCCCTAGCCATCACAGCTGGAGTCGATTTTCCGGTGTTGCTTTACAAATGGGCCATGGGCCATGGTTTCGAGCGGCCAATGAGCCGTATCGGCTTGAAGATGCGTAATTTTCTACCCGGCGACCTTCTCCACTTTGTCGGCAAACGCGGGCGGGTGGCGTCTGATTTCTGGGACCTCTCCATCAGCGACGATCTTTTCAATCTCCGCGACCCCGGCCCGGCCTTAGGCCGTCTCATTTCACCCCTGGTGGCCCTCTGGGATCCCCAGCTTAAATCCGTGTTTCAAAAACGAGCATAAACTATGCTATGGTGAAACCATGAACCCTTTCAGCAAACTCATCCTCATTCTCCTGCCGCTGGCGATTCTTGCCGGCTGCCGGAGTACGAGTCCATTAAAGACCTTTACGACGGATGGTTGCAGCAGTTTTCCCAACGGTACCCTGAAACATAAGGAGCTGTGGCTGGCATGCTGCACCGAACACGACCGCGCCTACTGGCAGGGCGGCACCTATAGCCAGCGCCTGGAGGCTGACAAAGAGCTTCGCCAGTGTGTGGCCCAGGTGGGCGAACCAGCCATTGCCAACCTGATGCTCGGCGGCGTCCGGGTGGGCGGCACCCCCATTCTGCCCACCCGCTTTCGCTGGGGTTATGGCTGGGACTATCCGCGCTGGTACGGACCGCTCAGTGCTGAAGAAAAGGCGCTGGTCGACAAGGCCATCCAGGCCGAACAGTAAGAGATGAAAAGCCTTGTTACCTGGCTCCGGCAACTCGGCCATTACCTGTGGGGCAAACGCTCCGAACTCCAAGAGATGTCCAAGGCGGATGTCCTGCTGGCCAAGGTGGTGCTTGATATCCATCGCCTGAGAACCTGTTCCGAATTTATAGGCGTTCCTCTTTTTGCCCTCTGCCAGATTCACCCCCTCAACAGGGAGAACTCGCTGCAGGCCACCGAAAAACGCATTGCCATACTCCAAAAACATAAGAATGCGTTGCTTAAGAAACTCACCCTGAGCCGGGAAATACTCCAGGAGTATCTCCCGTCTGTTTCAGCGATCAAGGTTGTTCGGGATGACAGTGGTAAATTCATCGCCTTTGAAGGCAACGGCCGCCTGGCAGCCCTGCACGATGTTTTCTCAGTAACTGACAATATGACAATCGAGGTGGAAGAGTATCTCTTTAAAGACAACACCAAAATCATACGAAGGATGAACAGAATCCGCACATTACACAATCTGCTTTAGGTCTTGTGCTTACCGGCCTATCCCCCACGCTGATATGCCGATAACACCTTGCAAGCAAAAGCCCTGGCCGATAAGATACTGCTTAACATGGCGTATTCTCCCATGGATAAACACGTAAATGATTCCGGACGCTTTCGTATCCCTTGTTTAAGGACGGTAAAAAATGAACCATATCCTACTCGTTGAAGATAGCCAGACCATGGGCCTGCTGGTAAAAAACAAGTTGGAATCAGAGCTTAACGTCCCGGTGTGCTGGACACAGTCGCTGGCGGAAACCAAAACGCTTCTTGGTACTGAGCAAAAAGAGTTCATTATTGCTATTCTCGACTTTAACCTGCCCGACTCCACCCAGGGAGAAATCCTAGATCTTGCCCTTCAATTCGCACTCCCATCCATCGTCTTTACCAGCAGCATTGATGACAACGTGCGAGAAATCATCTGGTCAAAAAAGGTTGCCGATTATATTGCCAAAAACGACCCAAACTGTCTGGATTACCTCATTCAGTCCATCAAGCGCCTGCTCACTAATTCACAAAAAAAGATCCTGATTGTCGATGACTCGCCCTTTTTTATCAAGTTTTTATCAGGGCTTCTGCGTGTTCAGCAATACCAAATCCTCACTGCCAACCGCGGCAAAGATGCGCTCATCATCTTAGATGAGCATCCGGACATCCAACTCGTCATTGTTGATTTCATTATGCCCCTGATGGAAGGCGATGTCCTCTGCCAGGCGATCCGCAGAAAACACAAAAAGGAGAACGTGGCCATTATCGGCATTTCTGCCGAGGGCAACAAGAATATGGCGGCCCGCTTTATCAAGACAGGTGCCAATGATTTCCTTGTTAAACAATCCTTCATTGTCGAAGAATTCTACGCCCGCATCAACCAATGCCTGGACAACATTGATCTCATCCGGATGACCCGCGAGGCAGCCATAAAAGATTTTCTCACCGGTCTCTACAACCGCCGTTATTTCTTCGACGCCGGCAGCAAACTTTTTTCAAGCTCAAAACGCAAGCATATCAGCCTGGCCTGCGCCATGATCGATATCGATTTTTTTAAAAAGGTGAATGATCAATATGGCCATGATATAGGTGATCAGGTCATACAACATATCTCATCTCTCATTCAAAAAAGGATGCGCGACACTGATATTGTCGCCCGAATCGGCGGCGAAGAATTCAGCGTCCTGACCGTCAACTTGCAGCAGCCTGATGCCGACAAACTCTTTAATGAACTACGGCAAACCATCCAGGACACGCCGCTTGTCTTGAATGTAAATGGCAACACGGAAACCCTTCAGGTTACTGTAAGCATCGGGGTTCATCTCCAGACAGAGGACAGTCTTGAAGATATGATCAAAAAAGCAGATATGGCGCTCTATCAGGCCAAAGAAAATGGCCGTAACAGGGTTCAACTTACCTCCGATTGAGACTCTCAGTTTTATGTCAGCAAAAAACATTGCCATGAAAAACTGTCTCTCCATCGACTGGGAGGACTGGTTTCATATCTGCGAGGTAGACCATCTCCTGCCGCGCCGTGAATGGAACCGCTACCCCTCCATTCTGGAAGAGGCCACCGATAAGATTCTCGCCCTCCTGAAGCTGCGAAAAATTAAAGCCACCTTTTTTATCCTCGGCTACTGTGCCCGCCGCTACCCACATCTGGTGGCACGAATTGCCCTGGCAGGCCATGAGATTGCCTATCATACCGATCGTCACCAGCTCCTGTACGACCACTCCGCCGAAGATTTCCAAGAGGATCTGGAAAAAGGTCGCACGTGTCTCTCGGAGATATGCGGCCGCCAGATCAAAGGATTCAGGGCCCCGCAATGGTCACTGAACCAGAAGACCCCATGGGCCGTTGATCTGCTGATCAAAAACGGCTTCAGCTATGACTCTAGCCATGCCCCCATGCCCATCATCGGCGATCCCGGCTTTCCTGAGGTAGCACACCGGCTTAAAGGTGACAAAGAGCAGGGAGAGCTCTGGGAGTTTCCGCCCATGGTCCTTAATCTGGCCGGACTCAAAGTGCCAGCGGCCGGGGGCTGGGGCCTGCGAACCTGGCCCATGGCGCTTATCCTTCGCAAAGTACGCTCTTTAAACAGGCAAGGCTCCCCCGCCACCTTTTTTCTCCACCCGGTGGATTTCACCAACCATAGCTATGACCGCGCATTACCCCTTGTCAAAAAAGCGGTTCTCTCCTATGGTTTGCGCACATCTGTCCGCAGCCTGGAACTGCTCATGGACCACCTTGAATTCACCACCATCGAAGACTGTCTGGAAAACCTGAAATCATGACCCTTGCCCCACGCTCATTTATCCTTGTTCTGATCATCACCCTGCTGATTTTGCCCCTTGCTATCTCAGGCTGTAAGACCAAACGCTTCCCCTCTGATCAGGAACCCGCCCTCCTCATCAATTGGGCCGAGGAAACACCGGAAAGCCTGCTGAAAGCCATGCAGCACAGCACCAGCAACTTGCACACCTTCACCGCCTATTTTCAGATCAGCATGGATCCACCGCCGGCAAAAATGCCCTCTTCCTTTTCCGGCATTCTCTACCTCAGTAAGGAGGGTGACAACACCCGGCTACGCATTAAGGCCCTGCACCTCTTCGGCACCACCCTTTTTGATATGGTCGCCCAAGAGGGCATCACCAAAGTCTACATCCCTGCCAAGCAGACCCTCTATGTCGGCAAGATAGACAAAGAGCAGCAAGAACAGGAGCAGGGCCCTCAGCAAATTTTCTCCTCGCTGATGATCAATTTTGCGGCTTTGCACGCCAGGCCTGGCAGCAGGCTCAAGATAGAAGGGGACAAGGTCAGGCTGCTGCTTGTTGACGGCGAGATGTGGTTAGAGAAAGGGACGGGCCACATCCTGTCCCTGGCTGAAAAAGACAAGAACATCCTCTACAGTGACTACCAGCAACTGGTCGCTGACCAACCGGCCATGCCCACCGAAATTCAGCTTACCACCCCCCAGGGCAAAGCACAGTGCCAACTCAAAGAGATCACCCTCCACGACACCCTGGGTAAGGAGAACTTTGACCTCTCCAGTTACCTTGTCAAAGAGACCAAAGAGCTTTCAGAAGCGGGCAAGGAATAGCTCTCTTTTCTGTGCTAAAGAGGCTTAGCCCTTGATCTGATTACGACCACCTTGTTTGGCCTCGTAGAGCAAGGTGTCGGCCCGGGAGATGAGCTCAGAGGCTGATTCGCACTTTTTCCACATGGCAACTCCGGCACTGATCGTCACCTTGATCGGATGCTTCCAGGTCAGTGCTTCCAAGGCCAGGCGGATACGTTCGGCAATGGCTTTAGCCTTGGACAGCCCGGTTTCCGGCATCACCACCAAAAACTCCTCACCGCCATATCGTCCGGCAATGTCCACCGTACGGATCACCTCACGCAGAGTGTTGGAGACCTGCTCCAGCACCTCATCACCAAAGGGATGGCCATAGGTATCATTGACCTTCTTGAAAAAATCGATATCAAACATCATCACCGACAGATCCCGTTGATAACGCTCCGAGGCACTCACATGTTCCTGCAGGCGTTCAATAATATGACGATGATTATAGAGATTGGTGAGACTATCGGTGACAGCGCTTTCCTGCAGGCGTTTATTCTTGATTTTCAGCTCGTTGTTTACGCGCTGCAACCTTTTATTGGCCTCCCCCAGCGCCCCTTCGGCCATGATACGCTCACTGATATTATTGAGGGTGATGGCAGCACCCATAATGTTATCATCTTCTTTTAAGGCAATGGCCTGATATTCCACGGTAAAGCAGGCACTGGTCTTGCTCATGATCCTCTCGATACCACTTAAAACACTGCCTTCACGGATGGCATGGGCCAGAGCGCCGTTTCTCTGCAGAAAAGGCAGGGTATTGCCATCGCAACAGGACATGATGGCTTTCAGCTTAGTATCGAGATAATCCTTGCGCCAGGCCAACATAAGACAAGCCGCGGGATTAGCAAAGGTGACGATTCCATCGCAATCGACAATAATGACACCCTCGTTAAGCCCGTCGAGAATTCGGCGTAAGCGGTCACGTTCGTGAGCGAGACGCACGACAAGCTCACTTTTATCGAGATCGTCAACACTGACACTTTGCTTTTTGGCAACCATCTGCCCCTCTCTCCTTCCCCCATGGAACGAAAAAAATGCACCCTTATCTACTCAAGAATACTTAAATTCCTGTCAAGAATACATTGTCCGCATTATTGGCTGTCTTGTCAAATAGTGTCCGGGTGCGGCGGCGTTTTTGTGGCTCAAGCAAGACATGAGGTTGTCTCAGGGCAAGAGTACAGCGATCTCCTGCTGTTTTTTCTTGAGACGCTTGGACGAGACAGGAAAGAGGGTTTTCAGCTCCTGGGCAAACAGGGAAATCCGCAGCTCTTCAATCATGATGGCAAAATGATCAAGCACCTCGTCAATTTCTGGAGTAAGTCCTTGCAGGCCGCGCACTTTTGCGAGCCAGTCAACAAAAGGCGTTATCTCCTGAAGGCGGACGGCATCCTTGCCGGGGTCCTGGATTTTGCGCTGCAGGCGGATGGTCAGGGCCTTGAGATATCGAGGTACCTGGACAATGCTGGCCGCCTTCATGGTGACCAGAAAATCAGGCGGCAGATAGCGGCCCACCTCAGCCCGAAATAAAGCACATTCCTCGGTGCTGATGCCAAAATATTTTTTGCCGCGGCATTGCTCCTCAAGAGCACTGATATAATCAAGGGTTGCCCGCCGTTCCTGAAGAACGGCAACCACCTGCTCAAGAATTTTCTTACCAAGGACATAGGGCCCGGCATCCTTGACCCGCGCCACGGTGTTTACAAAGTCATCCTTGCTGGGAATGAGACCATCGTGACAACAAAAAATCTCTAACAGGATAAAGGCAAAGAGATCATTGTTTATTTCTTCATGGCTGGCCAGCCCTTCATACAGGGCCCAATGAGCCCGGGGCAGGACAAAATCTTTTTTCAGGCCCTGCAAGCCTTTGGCAAACTGAAGGTCATAAAGCACCAAGAGCGCCTCTCGTGTCTGGTGCCGACAGGTGGAGATATCATTGAAAATACGAAGGGAGACCTCTTTCTTACCTTCAGCCACCAAACCGGGATAGGCAAAACCAATGAGGTTGCCCTTACGGTCCTTGACCTGCAAACGCTCAGGCAGGCCTTCAAAATCCCAGCCGCTGATGCCATCACGCTCATACCGTTTCCGCAAGGCGGCAAGGCCCTGGGAGTCATCATCCGGGCCGGCGGTTTTCTGCACCAGGACCTTGGGGTCGCGGCTTGATTCCACGGCGTCGCCGTCCACCAACTCAAAACGCATGCGCAGGTGGCGCGGCAGGTTGTCCGTGCTCCACATGGCAGGCTCAACTTTAAGTTGAAAGGTTTTAAGGATAGCCTCCTCAAGCTGGCGGAAGAGATTTCCCTGATAAGGTGTAAGCAGCGGCATGATTCGTTCGGCAGACTGCGGGATGGGAACCAGATTACGCCGGATGGATTTTGGTAAACTTTTCAAAAGGCAGATTATTTTCTCTTGCAGCAGACCGGGTACCAGCCACTCAAAATGCTCACGGCGACTATGGGCGGCCAGGTTCTTGGGGATCACCACGGCAATGCCGTCCTCGTTGCGCCCCGGATCAAAACAGTAACGGAGCTTGAAGGTCAGCTCACCGCAATGGAGGGACTCAGGAAAATCATCAAGCCGACTTTCCTCAGGTTGTCCTCTGACGATATCGGCCTCGCTCATGCGCAGTAAGTCATCGCCGCCATTTTGTTTAACAAATCGAGCCAGGCCCTGGCGATCAAAGACATCAGCAGGTAAACGCTTGTCATAAAAATCGTAGAATTCCTGATCATCAACAAGAACACCGCGCTGCCGGGTGCGGTGTTCAAGCTCTTCCATGTCTGCTATCAGCTTTTGATTTGCCGCCAGAAAAGGAAAGCTGCCGCCCAGCTCACCGCCAACCAGGGCATCCTGGATAAAGATCTGCCGGGCTAAAGCCAGGGCAACCCTGCCATAATTAACAGACCTGCCAGCCACAATAATAAGGCCGAACAGAGAAACCTGCTCCTTGGCCACCACCATGCCCTGCTTCTTGGCCCAATGGGGTTCAAGGTAGATACGTTTGCAGAGATGACCGGCCAGGGGCTCAATCCATTCCGGCTTGATGCCTGCCACGCTGCGGGCAAAGAGCCGGGAAGTTTCCATGAGCTCACCGGCCATGATCCAGCTGTTATTCTTGTTAAACTGGCCGGAACCGGGAAAGACAAAGAGCTCTTTATCCTGGCAGCCCTGATAGATATTCTTGGCCTTTCTCAGACCGATATTACGCAAATTACCGCTGAGGATGGCGCGGTGAACCTGTTCGTAGCTTGCCGGTTCACTGTTTTCCCGAAAACGTAAAGCACCATGTGCCTTATCGCGGCCCTCTTCGGCCAGGATGGAACGAATCTGCTCATGGATATCCTGCCACTCACGCATCCGCTGATAAGAAAGATAGTTCTGCTTACAGAACTTACGCTGCTTCGATTGACTGGTCGCCGTGCTGGTGAAGAGCGCCCAGAGAGTAAGGAAAGTCTCAAAATCAGAAGATGGTGATTTGAACTTGGCATGGGCCTCATCAGCCGCCACCTCTTTATCCGTCGGTCGGATACGGGGATCCTGGATGGAAAGGGCGGCAGCAATTATAATCAGCTCCCGGACGCAATTTTCCTGGCGGGCCTCAATAATCATCCGTGAGAGACGCGGATCAAGGGGCAGTCGCGCCATCAAGCGACCGGCACGGGTTAACTTTTTGTGATTGTCTAGGGCGCCAAGTTCAAGGAGAAGGTGATAGCCATCGGCAATGGCCCGGCCCGAAGGAGGGTCAATAAAGGGGAAACTGGAAGGCTCGCCCAGATTGAGACTGATCATCCGTAAGATGACCTCAGCCAGATTGGAACGGAGAATCTCCGGCCGGGTAAATTCCGGCCGATTCAGGTAATCACTTTCTTCAAAGAGCCGCAGGCAGATACCAGGACCCACCCGTCCGCAGCGCCCGGTCCGTTGATCGCAACTTGCCCTGGAAATTTTGGCAACCGGCAGGGTACTGGTCCTGGCCCGGACGTTATAGCTTAAAATCCTGGCGAGACCAGTATCAACCACATAGCGGATACCAGGAACGGTGAGCGAGGTCTCTGCGACATTGGTGGCAACAACGATCTTTCCCCGCCCTGACTCCTGAAAAACCAGATTTTGCTCACGGCCCGCCAAGCGCCCGTAAAGGGGCAGAACAAGGGGTATTGCCCTGCCCTTATGGCTGGTGAAACGACTGGTAAAAAGATCCACCGCCTCACGGATATCGCGCTCGGTGGGCATGAAGACCAGCATGTCGCCCGGCCCCTCCTGGTGCAGAAGATCCATGGCCGCCTGTACCGCCTTTTCAACATAATCCCCCTCGTCACTGCCTTCCTCGGCAAATGGATATCTGATCTCAACAGGATAGGCGCGGCCCGATACCTTTATAATCGGGGCGTTACCAAAGGCCTTGGCAAATTTTTCCGTATCAATGGTGGCTGAGGTGATGATCAGCTTCAGATCGGGGCGACGCTTTAAGATGCGCTGCATAATACCGAATAGAAAATCGATATTCAAACTGCGCTCATGGGCCTCATCTATAATGATGGTGTCATAGGCGGAGAGAAATCTGTCCCCCTGGGCCTCGGCCAGCAGAATACCATCAGTCATAAACTTGACGCGAGTGGCAATACTGGTATGGTTGCTGAACCGGATTTTATAACCAACGAGGGAGCCGTACTCGCCAAGCTCTGCAGTGACCCTGGCGGCGATGGAGGTGGCAGCGATACGACGAGGCTGGGTGCAGCCGATCATTTTACCGACACCACGCCCCGCTTCAAGACACATCTTGGGCAGCTGGGTGGTTTTTCCCGAGCCTGTATCACCGGCAATAATCACCACCTGATGCGCTGTAATAGCGGCAATGATGGCCTCTCTTTCAGCAAAGATGGGTAAGTTCTCGGGATACTTTATTTTTTTTATCTGGTCATTCACAATAAATATGTCAAAATATTTGGAAATAAAGCATTTTTCTGGCTATAATGCTTTTTGATGCTACGTAACACTTTGCTTACGTTGTTTTTTTCAGCCGCCATTCGCCATAAAATGGAGGCTGAATGTACCATCTTTATGGTCAAATAGAAAACGGGAATCAAATCGATCTTTTTTTCAAATACTCATTAAGAAATAAAGCAGGTGAGAAATGGCTAAACTACAAAAATCCAGCGGAAACTATTCAGGTCACCATAATGCCCCCATGTCAGGCAGTCATCATCTGCCATCTATTGACAATGTCGATGACCTGGCAGACCTGGAGAATATTGAAACTGCCATGCAGGCATCACACAAGTCCGTCGTATCCAGGGAGAAGGAAATCGGTGAAATGGCTGAAAAGCCAAGCGGTCCAGTGGGACTTGATATCGGCACCAGCCATATCGTCATGGCCCAGAATGCCGGCCGTCATATCAACACGGTCCACCAACTCAACGCATTCTTCACCATCCCCTACTCCAAGTTTACCAAAAAAATCCTGGTAGAAAACGACATCACTTTTTACGCCAAGGATGATCAGTTTTACATTCTCGGTTACTCGGCGGAAAACTTCGCCAACATGTTTAACACCAATACCCGCCGTACCATGGAAAAGGGTATCCTTTCCAGTCACGAGGATGAGGGTATCACCGTCCTGCAGTCCATCATCAGCTCGCTGCTGGCCAAGACCGATAAGCAGGAGGTTGTCTGTTTCTCCATGCCTGGTGTGCCGGTTGACGGCAGCGCCTCGGTGGTTTACCACGAATCAATCATCAAGATGTATCTGGCCTCTCTGGGTTACCGTCCCATCTCCATCAACGAAGGCTTGGCCACCATCATGAGCGAACTGGCCGACGACAACTTTACCGGAATCGGCATCAGTATGGGTGGCGGCATGTGTAACATCTGCCTCTCCTACCTCTCCGTACCCGTGCTCAACTTCTCCATCCAGAAGGGTGGCGATTATATCGACGCCATGGTTGGCGCCTCAGTGGGCGAGCCTGCCACCCGTATCAAGATGATCAAGGAAGGCACCCTTAACCTGGCCAGTACCCCACAGGGCCGTGTGGAAACCGCACTTGACATCTATTACGTTGATCTTGTCTCCCATCTGCTCAGCACCCTTGAGCATGTATTGAAGACCACGGACAAGATGCCCAACATCAACAACCCGCTGCCCATTGCTCTCAGTGGCGGTACTGTCCTGCCCAAAGGCTTCAAGAATCTCTTTGAGAAAGGCCTGCGCAAGGTCAACCTGCCTGTTGAAATCTCAGAGGTTCGCATTGCCGACGATCCTCTTAACACCACAGCCAAAGGCGCCATGGTCATGGCCCTTTCCGAAGAGATTTAACAGCCAGTAAAAAAAACATCTGTACAAAAAAAAGGGGAGTGAATCCGAATTTCGGATTCACTCCCCTTTTTTTCATGGTGCATCACAGTTTACTGTGGGTAGCACTTTTCCCTAAATGTTTGATCGGCAGTAGTTCGGGCTTAAGCTGACAGTTCCGCAACAAAGGTAAATCGTTATTTTATTACGTATATACGGTAGACATCTTAATCCACTGAGAATTTTATTTATATATGTTTGATGTGGCAATTTTACGTTCCTGCTAACGGAATTGGTGATGTTTTGGCTTCCGCGTGAATCCGGGATTACCTCAGACTATCCTCAATCTTGCACTTGGCTTGGTGCGATCCCAAGAGAAAACTAAGTTACAATTTTTCCGCGTGAGAACCGCGCCTCAATCTTTCGGAAATCTTCAGGGGTATTCATGTTGAACAGAACACCCTCATCATCCACTTCGACCTGCTTCAGCCTCTCATTATCCTTATGCACTATATCTCTTAAGGTGGGTAGTGCTTCCAGTTCTGCAATGACAGACCGGGGAAAGACCACCGGATGACCTCGGCGGCCGTTATGGACTGGGATAATGATCTTGTCGGGAAATTCTCGATGGCTATGGGCAATGGTCCTGATGGTCTCCGGTTTTACTGCCGGGTGATCGACAGGGAGCACCATTATTGCCGATGATTTTTCAGGCAGGGCCTTCAGCCCCTGTTTGACCGAGCCGGCCATATCGCTTTCCGCATCCTTGTTCCAGGTGATGGTCAGGGAATAATCCTTTATTTCCGCAGCGATTGCACGACCGGTGGGCCCGAGAACCACGATAATATCCTCGACCCCGCCCGCCAGCAGCCCGTCAATACACCAACGGATTACCGGCTTTTCAGCCAAGGGCAGGAGCTGCTTGCTGCGTCCCATCCTTTTTGACTGCCCTGCGGCGAGCAGGATGGCTGTCATGTGCATCAGGGCCGGTCCTCCTTAACTTGATCATCTGTGCCACGATACTTACCCCGATCTCGGCAGGGGTTTCGGCGCCAATATCCAGGCCGGCCGGAGAAATGATCCGGCTGACCGCGGCATCGTCGAACCCCCTTTCCAGGAGGTAGTTGTCCATGGCCGCCTTTTTCTTTTTACTGCCGATCACCGCGATGTAACACGATTGGGTGGCAAGGGCGGCGCTGACCGCCTCGAAATCCTGGTGATGGTCGCTGGTGGCAATAAAGATATAGGTATTGGCGTCGGCGCCGATATCGGCGAACACCTCTTGCAGTTTGTTCAGAGGCTGGAGGAGCGCATCCTCGTCCGGCCCGTACCCAGTTTTTGCCTCGCTGATACCGATCATACTGACCATGAACCCGACCTGCCGGGCCGCCTGGGCCACCGCCCTCCCCACATGGCCGTCGCCGACCACGAGCAGGTGATCGGGCACGACCAGCGGTTCCAGGTAGATGACCAGGCTGCCGCCGCACACCCCGCCATGCTCCTTGGTCAGGGAAAACTCCATGGTCCGGGGCAGCCCGGCGCGGATCACCTCCTGGGCAGCCGCGATGGTATCGGCCTCGGTCCTGCCGCCACCGACAGTGCCGGAAATCCTGCCGTCGTTTCTGACCAGCATCTTGGCGCCGGCCTTGCGCGGCGTCGAACCACGGGTCTCGACAATCGTGGCAAGGGCCGCCGGAGCCCTCTTTTTTTTCAGACGTATGATCTCTTCATAGATAGATATATCGTCCATGGGCTACACCCTCTTCAGCGCTTTCTTGACCAGTTCCGGGGTCATGGGCAGTTGCCGCAGACGGATGCCCTTGGCCGCAAAGACCGCATTGGCCACGGCCGGAGCAACGGGCGGCACTCCCGGCTCTCCTACGCCGCCGACCGCTTCGTCGCTGGCCATGATGTGCACTTCGATCTCCGGCGTCTCATTGATCCGAATCATCTGATAATCGTCAAAATTACCCTGCTCGACCTGGCCGTCCTTGAAGGTGATCTGGCCGTACAGGGCGGCGCTCAGACCGAAAATAATCGCCCCTTCCATCTGGGCCTTGATGGTATCGGGGTTCACGGTCTTACCGCAATCGATACAGCAGACCACTTTATGCACCGTGATCCTGCCCGAGTCTTGCACGGAGACCTCGGCGACCTGGGCAACAATAGTGCCGAAGGATTCATGGATGGCGATACCCCGGCTGCGTCCCTCCGCCGGGGGCTTGTCCCATTCGGCTTTTTTCGTCAGCAGATCCAGCAGGGCCTGCTGGCGCGGGTGTTTGTTCAGCAGTGCCCGCCGGTAACGATACGGGTCCCTGCCGGCCAGCAGGGCCTGCTGGCGCGGGTGTTTGTTCAGCAGTGCCCGCCGGTAACGATACGGGTCCCTGCCGGCCAGCACCGCCATTTCGTCGATGAAGCATTCCTTGACAAAGGCGGTGGCGGAATGGCCCACGGAGCGCCACCAGAGAACCGGCACTCCGGCCGGGGCCATGTGGCTGTCGACAAAAAGGTTCGGGATCTCGTACGGGGTGTCAAAGGCCCCTTCCACCGAAGTATGGTCGATACCGTCCTTGATCATCCCTTCAAAGGGGGTGCCCTTGACGATGGACTGGTTGACCATCCGGTGGTTGAGCGCCAGGGGCATGCCGTCCTTGTCGAGACCGCAGCTCAGCTTGTG
>JAHJKA010000026.1 GCA_018822545.1 Pseudomonadota bacterium | reverse complement strand
GCTGGCCCATCCCAATATGGACCCAAATTCCAGACAATGCCTGGACATCATCAGCAATATCTGCCGAAAATCCCTCCAGCCATAAACAACAAAAGGGGCAACAACCTCTGTTGCGCCCCCTTTATCGACTCTCTCTTTTGATTCTAATATCCTACAGACCGTTCGCCTCGACAAAGGCCTTGACCTGATCGACGTCCGCATCAAGAATCTGACAGCGGCTCTCCTTATCTTCAAGACCTGCAACGGAAGCTGGCAGTTCCGGCTCCCTCCCTATGGCCTGAAGCACCGCATCCCCGAACTTGGCCGGATGGGCGGTGGAAAGGCAGACCATGGGCACCTGGTCATCGATATAATGCAGCGCCGCCCTTACTCCCACTGCAGTATGGGGATCGAGAACATAGCCGGTCTCCTTATGAAAATCAGCGATGGTGGCCGTGGTCTCAGACTGATTGACGGCCAGGGCAAAAAAATTCTCCTTGATGCGCTGTTGTTCCTTTTGAGAAAATTCAAGACGACCACTCTTGCCAAAACTTGCCATGGCCTCCCGGGTCCGGCCACTATCCTCATTGTAAAGATAGTACAGAAAACGCTCAAAATTACTGGCCACCTGAATATCCATGGAAGGACTGGTGGTCTGCACCACCTTGCCCAAAGAATACTCACCCTTGGTTACAAAACGACTGAGCAGATCATTCTCGTTGGTGGCAAGCACCAGATTACGGATATGGTCGGGCAGCATGCGCCGGGCTATAAAACCGGCAAAAATATCACCAAAATTGCCGGTGGGCACAGAAAAATCAACCCTGCCTTCCTTAAATTGTAAAGCCGCATAGATGTAATAAACGACCTGGGCGACAATGCGGGCCCAGTTGATTGAGTTGATTGCCCCCAGGCCATACTTGTCTTTAAAATCAAGGTCATTGAAGATGGTTTTAACAATGGCCTGGCCGTCATCAAAGGTGCCGCGGATGGCAATATTAAAGACATTGGCATCCACCACCGTGGTCATCTGCAATTCCTGAATACGGCTCACCCGCTTATGGGGATGAATGATAAAGATATTGATCCGCTCTTTCCCGCGCACGCCATAGATGGCAGCACTGCCGGTATCTCCACTGGTGGCGCCGAGGATATTCATGCGCTGACCACTTTCTTTGAGCAGATACTCAAAAACATTGCCGAGAAACTGCAGAGCAACATCCTTGAAAGCCAGGGTGGGGCCATGAAAAAGCTCGAGGATATGAACCTTACCGTGCTTGACCAGAGGCGTTACCTCGGGATGACTGAAGGTGGCGTAGGAACGCTGGATAATCTCTTTGAGATCAGCGGCCGGGATATCCGGGGCAAAGAGCCTGATCACCTCAAAGGAAAGATCGGCAAATTTAAGACCCTGCCATTTTTTGATCGTCTCTTTGTTAACTGCAGGAATGGTGTCGGGCAACAACAGACCGCCATCGCGGGCAAGACCCATCATCACTGCCTCTTTAAAACCAATGGGCTCTATGCCGCCCCGTGTACTGATGTATTTCATAGTTTTTTCTTGTTTCAGATTAAATCAAAAAAGGCGGCGTCTTAGAAAAGGCACTCACCACCCATCTCCTCAGGGATACGAAGACCAATAATTCTGAGAATGGTGGGGGCGATATCTTTTAAAGCTCCACCTTGATGAAGGTGTTTGCCCTTCAGCTCCTCATTGATCAGAATAAAAGGCACCGGATTCAAGGTATGGGCCGTATAGGGGACCTTGGTCACGGTATCAAGCATGATATCCGAATTGCCATGATCGGCAGTGATCAGCACCGTACCGGAGAGCTCCTTAACCTTGGCAACCAGTCTGCCCAGGCAGCTATCAACGGTTTCGCAGGCGGCAATGGCGGCGGCCAGAATGCCGGTATGGCCCACCATATCGGCATTGGCAAAATTGAGGATAACCAGATCATACAGGCCGCTGTCAAGCTTGGCCAGCAAGGCCTCGGTGACTTCGACGGCACTCATGGCAGGCTTTTGATCGTAGGTGGCCACCTCCCGCGGTGAGGCAATCAGCACCCGATCTTCACCCGGATAAGGTGCTTCCCGGCCACCGTTAAAAAAGAAGGTGACATGGGCATATTTTTCGGTTTCGGCAATCCGCAACTGCTTAAGCCCGGCCGCACTCACCTCTTCCCCCAGGATATGGTCGAGCGCCACCGGTGGAAAAAGGCTGGGCAAGTCAAAATTCTTATCGTACTGGGTCATCATCACGTAGTCGCTTAAACGCGGCCGGTTGGCGACATCAAATCCGTCAAATCCAGGCAAGGTGAAGGCTCTCGTTAACTCACGGGCTCGATCAGCCCGGAAATTAAAAAAGATCACCGCATCATTATCACTCACCGTGGCTATGGGTTTTTCAGCACACTGAAGGACAATGGGTTTGATAAACTCATCGGTTTCCTGGCGCTGGTAGGCGCTTTTCATTGCCGTAACCGGATCTTCATTGCTGGCAAAACCATGCCCAGCCACCAGCGCGTCCCAGGTCATCTTTACCCGGTCCCATCTATTATCACGATCCATGGCATAATAGCGGCCGCTGATGGTAGCAACCTGGCCTCGACCTATCGTGGCAAGCCCGGCAACCAACGCTGTCATATACTCAACACCGCTTGAGGGTGGTGTATCGCGGCCATCCATGAAGGCGTGGATAAAAATCCTCTCCACTCCCCTTTCTGCGGCTGTGGCAACCAGGGACAAAAGATGATCGAGATGGCTATGAACGCCGCCATCTGAAACCAGGCCAAGGAGATGCAGTGCCGATTTTTGCACCAACACCTTATCCAGGGTTTTCAACAAGATCTCATTTTTGGCTAAAGCCCCTTCTGCCACGGCCTTATTGATCCGGGTAAAATCCTGATAGACGACGCGGCCTGCGCCAATATTGAGATGGCCCACCTCGGAGTTCCCCATCTGCCCGTCCGGCAGACCAACAGCGCCGTTATGGGCAAGCAGCGTCGTGTTGGGATACTCTCGCAGCCACTGGTCCATATGGGGCGTTTTGGCCATGAACACAGCATTGGTCTCGGTCTCTTCACCTATTCCCCAGCCATCAAGGATGGCCAGCAACACTGGTTTCTTGGTTACCATAACTACTCCACTTCCACCCGAGGGGCATCATGCCACAGCCCTTCAAGATCATAAAATTCCCGGGACTCATGATAGAAAATATGAACCACCACATCATTATAATCGAGAAGCACCCAGTGGCCTTCAGTGATGCCTTCAACCTTGCCCTGGGTCATCCGTTTCTTGCTCATATTCTGGCCAATGGCGTCAGCCAAGCCCTGAACATGCCTGGTGGAACGGCCACTCATAATAACAAAGTAATCAGCAAAAGAAGATATGCCGCGCACATCAAGAATAACAAGATCCTCAGCCTTTTTTTCCAGGGCTGCCTTGCTCAGGAGCTGAGCAAGCTCGAGGCTTGATTTGTCGGCAAGTGACTTATGAATTTTTTTCATTTTTTACGCACAATTCCAAAATTTTCAGCCAAAAAACTGGTCAACTCCCAGTGCCAGATATCGGGCTGATCAAGATAACAAGGATGAGGGGCTCCCTGAACGAGCACAAGGCTGGCGTTCGGGATTCGTTCGGCAAGAAGATGACCGTTTGCAAGCGGGGAGATGGCATCTTCGCTGCCCCATACTATAAGGGTTGGGACGTTTATTGTTGAGAGTTGTTCCTTTCTTTCCTCGACACCCACGGCGCCGATCAGCACAAGACCGCCAACAAACTCCGGATAGGTCAGAGCAAAATCAAGGGCCACTTTGCCCCCCATGGACGGGCCGATAAGCACAGGCTTATCAAGTTTCTGGTTAATAACAATCTGCCTTAACACCTCCACAGGGTCAAGATCACAGGCAGGTGACTCACCAAAACCAGGGAGATCGATGGCCATGGCCTCATATCCCTCATCACCCATCATGGCCAGGGTCCCTAAATTAAGCCAGGTAGCGGCATTAAACTTCATACCATGCAGAAAAAGGAGTGATCTTCCACCTGCCCCGCCAACATTCATATGATGAATCTCACAATCACCGACAGATATCTTCTGATCACGTAATGCCATATTCGTCTCGACTGATTATATAAAAAAAGGGGGGGTAAAATATCCGAAATATACAGAACTTTACAACTTAGTTGATTTTTACGCCGCCGTCCACTGTAAAGAAAACAGCCTCCCCTCAATGGAAACAAGGTGAAAGCCAGTTACTCTTTGGCAACCGACCGTTTTCAACGTTTGACATCCCTGCCCGGTAGGGTATAATCTCGCGACATTTTCAGCCCGCAATTCCCATAATGGTCGTTTCATGAAATGCGGAGCTTAAGTAATAATTATATACATCAACCTCATTTTCGGACATCTCTTTAAGCCATCGGGTTTCATATGCCCCGAATGTTTTCACCCCCCAGGCGGCAGCCACCCTTTCATGGAGTTTTATATGAATAAGAGTCTTAAGTGGAAATTCATCCTTCTTTTCTGTCTTGTTGCCTATTCCGCAGTAGCCTTGCTGCCTTCAGTGCCGTCTTTGTCTTCTGGGCTCCCAGGCTGGTGGAAACAGTATATGGCCCCGGAAGGACTGCGCCGAGGACTTGACCTCCAGGGCGGTTTGCATGTTGTCCTTAAGGTCAATCTGAACAAGGCCATCGAAAATGCCCTGACCTTTGCCACCGATGACCTGAAAACTCAGTTAAAAGAAAAGAAGATAACCGTGGTCAAAATGGCCTCAGGTGATCCCCACAAGGTCCTCTTTACCTTGCCCAACAAAAGCTCTCTTCCTGAAATCAAGACTATAGTTAAAGAGGACTTCACCGATCTGACCATGGAGGTCAAAGAAGAGGGTGATTTCCCCCGCATCCTGATCAGTCTTTCCGCAACACGGGTAAATTTCATCAATGACAATGCGGTGAACCAATCCCTGGAGATCATCCGTAACCGTATTGACCAATTTGGTGTTGCCGAGCCTGTCATCATCCGTCAGGGCAAGGACGAGGTGATCGTCCAGCTCCCAGGTGAAGAAAATCCCGGCCGTGCCAAAGAACTCATCGGCCAAACCGCCCAGCTCGAATTCAAACTGGTTGACGGTCCTGGCACCATCACCCTACCGACCCTTATCGATCAGGCAGTGAGTGCCGGCAAATGGCAAAAAGGCCAGGACCGCTCTCTTCTTAATGCTGCTCTCAAACATCAACTCCCGGATGATACGGAAATCTATTTTGAAAAAAGCGTTGATCCGGATACAAAGATAAAACGGGACATCCCCCTGCTCTTAAAATCCCAGGTCCTGATGACCGGTGAAATGGTCAAGGATGCCCAAGTCAGAATCGGTGGCAATTTCAACGAGCCCTATGTCAGCCTTGATCTCACCGGTCGTGGCGCCAAAGTGTTTGGCGATGTCACCGGCAATCATATCAATGAACGGCTGGCCATTGTCCTTGACGGCGTGGTGCGCTCAGCCCCCAATATCCAGTCGAAAATTTTGGGCGGCAGTGCCATGATTACCGGCTCTTACGCCTATGAAGAGGCCAACGACCTAGCCATCATCCTGCGGGTCGGCGCCCTGCCCGCCCCGGTGGATATCGTTCAGGAATTGACCGTGGGTGCCTCCCTCGGTAGTGATTCCATCCATAAGGGGGTATCATCGGGTCTTCTCGGCACCGCCCTGGTTTTTCTCTTTATGATTTTCTACTATCGCCTCTCCGGGGTGATTGCCAATATTGCCCTGGTCCTCAATATTCTTTTTGTCTTCACAGGTCTCGCCGCCCTCCAGGCCACACTGACCCTGCCCGGTATCGCCGGTATCATTTTATCCATTGGTATGGCCGTTGACTCGAACGTCCTTATCTTTGAACGAATGCGTGAGGAATTCGCCCTCGGCAAGTCAACCAGATCAGGGGTAGAAGCAGGCTACGACAAGGCGTTTTGGACCATTGTCGACTCCCAGGTCACCACCCTGATTACTGCCCTGGCGCTTTTTCTCTTTGGTACCGGCCCCATCAAGGGTTTTGCCGTAACCCTCTCCCTTGGTGTCACCTTCAACCTGTTCACCACCCTGTTTGCCACCCGCCTGGTCTACGATTTTCTCTACGAGAAAAATCTGCTTAAGCCCCTCACCTTTTTCGAGGTATTCAAACGACCGAACCTTGACTATATGGGCTTACGGAAATTTACCTTCATAGTCTCCGGTGTTTTCCTTATTCTCGGCCTTGTCGCCAGTGTCCAGCTTATGCGCGGCCAGGGCAACCTGGGTGTTGATTTTGCCGGCGGCGCCATGCTCCAGTATAAGGCGGACAAACCCTTTACTCTTGGCGAAGTTCGTCAGGTTCTCACCGATTACGACCTGCAGCCCGTGCACGACGGCAACCGGATCATTGTCAAGATCAAGAAATCCTCGGATATTGTCGGCTCAGACGCAACTACAGTCAGCAAACTTCTGACCGACAATCTCGGCGATTATAATTTCACCCTGGAGAGCCAATCAGAAATCGGTTCCTCCGTGAGCACGATGTTACGCAACAAAGCGATCCTGGCCATTTTCCTCTCCCTGGCCGGGGTAATTTTTTATCTGGCCTTACGTTTTGATATCAGTTTTGGTATTGCCGCTGTCGTTGCCACCTTACACGATGTTATTGTCATTCTCGGCATCTGTTATCTCCTTAATATTGAGATCAACCTGCTTCTTGTCACCGCCCTGCTCACCTTAGCCGGCTACTCCCTCAACGACACGGTTATTGTCTTTGACAGGATCCGCGAGAATATGCACAAGGATACCAAGATGCCCTTTACCCAGGTCATCAACCTCTCCATCAATGAAGTACTTAACCGGACCTTTGTTGCATCATTGACCACCGCCATCGTGCTAGTGGCCCTTTTTTACCTAGGCGGCACAGTTATTCACGACTTCTCCTTTGCCCTGCTTGCCGGTATTATTGTCGGCACCTACTCCTCAATCTTTGTGGCAAGCCCGGCCCTCTATCTCTGGCGTAAGAGCTAATGGCCGCACCGCAACTCCCAGAAAATATCACGGAGATTAAGGATCAGGAGGTCTTCCACTTTAACTGCCATCCCGGGGTGCAATGCTTTACTGATTGTTGCCGACAGCTTGAGCTGGCCCTGACCCCGTACGATGTTATCCGTTTACGGCGCCAGCTCGGTCTTGGCAGTAAAGAATTTCTCGACAACTACGCTCTGATCGAATGGCAGGAGGGGGACATCTTCCCCAGTGTCTATCTGGGCATGATTGATGACGGCCACGGCAGTTGTCCCTTTGTGTCTGATAAAGGCTGCTCTGTTTATGAAGGCCGACCCGGGGCCTGCCGAACCTACCCCCTGGGCCGAGCCGCATTCAGGCAGCCAGACGGCGACCTTGGCTCTTTCCATGTTGTCCTCAAGGAGGCGCATTGCCATGGTTTTGCCGAGACCACCGAGCAAACCATTGCCAGCTGGACCGAAGGCCAGGGCTTACCGTCCTATAACGAATTGAACGATGCCATGATTGCCATCCTCCATAATCCTGAAATAGCCAAGGGTTTCATGCCCAACCTCAAGCAACGGAATCTTTTCATCAACACCCTCTACGATATCGACGCCTTCCGAGCCACCGGCAAGGTGGACCATTGTCACCACCTGGATGACGAGCATCTCCTGCAGGCCGCCCTCAACTGGCTCAGTATCCAATATTTTGGATTTTTTAAATTTTGACAGATCATCCGCTGAGCCCTGCCACCATGCCCCTTGCCGCCCTCAATATTGACCTTACCCAGGCCACTCTCTCCCCTGAAATTACCGGCAAACTTCGTCTTATTGCCCGGGATTTCTGCGATGAGGAAGGTGGCTGCCATGGCCCGGACCATAGTCTGCGTGTCGAAAAAACCGCTCTGTATATTGGCGCAAAAATGGGTGCCCGTCAGGATATCCTCCAGGCCGCCGCCATTCTCCACGATATCGGTAGACGCTACGAGACGGCGAGCCAGGGTACCATTTGCCATGCTGCAAAGGGTACAGAAATGGCCCGTGAACTCCTGGCCAAACTCGGCATCTCCGACGCCGACAACAAGGCGATCTGCCACGCTATTACCAGCCACCGCTTTCGTGGCCGCAACATCCCGACAAGTCTTGAGGCCCAAATCCTCTTTGACGCTGACAAACTCGATTCCATTGGCGCCATCGGTATCGGCCGCGCCTTTCTTTTTGCCGGCCAGATAGGGTCCCGTTTGCATAACGGCAGCCGCGATATCAGCGGCACGAAATCATACAGCACTGAAGACACGGCCTACCGGGAGTTCAAGGTAAAGATGTGCAAGGTGAAAGACCGCATGCTGACAGCTGTCGGCCGGCAACTTGCCCAAGAACGCCACGATTTTATGGAAATCTTTTTTAGGCGTCTGGAAACCGAGATCTTTGGGCGATAAAGAAAATGCTAGCAGATCAAAAATGAATTTTTTATTTTACTATGGTACACAGAAGCATCAAGCTTGTATGCAATGCTGAAGGGTTTCATAAATAACGTTTCAACCTGGATTTTTTCAAGCTACGACACCCCAGGGAAATGGAGAGAATATAATGGTAAACAAGGTTAAAGCTATCGTCATTACTGGCTATGGCACCAACTGTGAAAACGAAATGGCCCAGGCCTGCCGCCTTGGTGGTGCCGATCAGGTAGATATAGCCCACGTCAGCGAACTGCTCCATGGTGAGTATCGTCTGGATGACTATCATTTCCTCAATCTACCCGGTGGTTTTCTTGATGGTGATGATCTTGGCGCTGGCCAGGCTGGTGCCCATCGTTTCCGCTACGCCTCCATTATCGGCACTGACGAAAAGCTGCAGGACCAACTCTTGCGTTTCATCAAGGACGGTAAATTAATTCTCGGCGTCTGCAATGGTTTCCAGCTCATGGTCAAGATGGGTATGTTACCCGGCTTTGACAACTGCTATACCGATCGTAAGGTCAGCTTAACCTATAATGATTCCAGCCGTTTTGAAGACCGCTGGGTCAATCTTGTTGCGGATGCTGATTCGCCCTGCGTCTTTACCAAAGGCCTCAACCATCTCTACTTTCCAGTCCGGCACGGCGAGGGCAAATTCGTCACCAAAGACGAAACCACCATGCAGCGATTGCTTGACAACAAACTCGTTGCGCTGCGCTACACAGATCCCAAAACCCTTGAACCAACCACAGAGTATCCCTTTAACCCTAACGGCTCACCCGAAGGGATTGCCGCTCTCTGTGACCCAAGCGGCAGGTTATTTGGTCTTATGCCGCACCCCGAGGCCTTTTTGCATCGGGTGAATCACCCCCGCTGGACCAGGGAAGAATTGCCGGACGAAGGTCAGGGCGTTGCCCTTTTCCGTAATGCTGTCGATTTCATCAGAAAGAATCTGTAGCCGGCGGCATTGGGCGAGGTAATGCCGGAGATGACGTCAGCCAACAGTGAAAAACATATCGACACCAAGGAACCGGCCCAGAAAATTGTTGCCACCATTTTTGCCCTGCGCAAAACGCTGCTGGCTCTGAGCGCTGCAATTTTTCTCGGCACCTGCGGTTTTTATCTGGTTTCACCCCAACTCTTCGCCTTTCTCCAGGGCCATCTGCACCAGCATCTCGCCTTTTTCACCGTAACAGAACCTTTTCTGGCCCATGTCAAACTGGCTCTGGTTGCCACCCTTATCACCTTGATGCCGGTCTTTGTTTTCTGCCTGTGGCGGGCTCTGGCCACCCCTTTTCGCCTTACCATTACGAGCCAGATCGCTTTTATCATCACCACCTGCCTGCTCTTTTACGCCGGTAGTCTCTTTTGCTATTTCGTCACTCTGCCCTTTGGCATCACCTTTCTTCTCGGTTTTGAGTCAGAGCAGCTCAAGTCGGTGATTTCTGTGGGACGATTCGTGACCTTTGTCACCGTCTTTGTCCTGGCCTTTGGTCTTATTTTCGAACTGCCCATTTTCATGGTCTTTGCCGGCAAGGTAGGTCTGATTCCCCGCCGCACATTTGCCCAAAACAGACGCTACGCCCTTCTTGCCATTGCCATTGTTGCCGCCCTCTTGACCCCAACCCCAGACGTGGTCAACATGCTACTGATGGGAGGACCGCTCTATATGCTCTACGAGGCAGGCATCCTCATTCTTCGCCTTCTCCGCATCCCTTAAGTCTTGCAGGGCTAATAAAAATATGTGCTCGCAATCACATCAAAATTCGTAGAGACTGAAACCGTGCCTGACAAGAAGCGCCGCGGTGACCCCCTGCTGACCAGATACCGCACATGAAGGGCTTCGAGCCTTCAAACATATGCCGCAAATTCCTTGTTGCCTGGCAATGGACAAGACCTGCTCAGCTCCCTTAATAAACTGTGTGCTCACGTCAATGCCGTCTCTGGTTACAACATGGGCCGCACCGCTCAAAACAGCAGCACCATCACCACCAACAAGAACTGCTGCAGGCCTTGGCGTAGCAAGTCCTCCCAATTGTTCCGGGCAGACAGGAAGCCATACTTTATCCCCTAAGAACTGGAGGCATTCGGCATTCTCCTTGGAACAGCCATCATAACGGCTAGCAAGACCAACCAAACAACTTGAAACCAAAAACCGCGGCTTTTTTTTCTCGTCACAGTCCATAAAATTTATTTTCCCTATCTAAACACAACTTTACCCTTTGCATTTTAAAAAAAATCGTGTAGCACTTAGAGATAATTTTATTTTTTTGTATAGATCCCTTTAAGTTATCCACTTACCATCTATACGTTGATAAAATTAAGAAACCATGCTGTAAAAAAATTTCCTGCTTGACTTCTGATTGCCTCAAAAAATACTTTTTTTGAGCACCTCTGCACGGGATTCAGTTTTGCCAGGATAAAATCAGCATGACCAACGGAAGTTGGGGGCATACATGTTTTCTTGGCAGTCTGGCTTCACAGTCCAGACCTAATTAAGAACAAAACTATTGCAGAGATATCACCATGCCCGCCACAAGCCTTCATCACCTTTCCAATCACGAAAAGAAAACCATTTTCATCTTCTCTCTTCTCTTCATTACCATACTTGCCTTCTGGCTTCTTTTTTCTCCCAAGGGTGGACTCAAGTTCTACTCCGTCCAAAAAGAACTCAATGAAATTGAACAGGCAAACACCCAGCTCCATGCCGAAAACCAGTCCTTACGGCAGGAGATTGAAAAACTCAAAACCGATTCTGTTTACCTGGAAAAGGTTGCCAGAGAAAAGGGTCTCTTGAAACGTGACGAAATGGTCTTTGTCTTCAACTAACCTTAAAATTAGTTACCAAACCCCTTTTATTCCTCCGTCTTTCCCTTCATATCGTCAAGAATCCATTCCACCGCATCTTGCAGGTTCTGGGCAACAAAGACGGGCTGCACCTTCTGGTGCGGCCCGATGTAGTCAAAGTCACCCTTGCCATATCCTGTCAGTACCAATACTGGCGTGGCCCGGCAACTTACAGCAGCCTTTAAGTCTGACCAGCGATCACCAACCACATAGGATTTCCGAAGATCTATTCCCAACTCCCGGGCGGCCTGTTCAAACAAACCCGTTTTAGGCTTCCGACAGGTACATTCCAGGCGATACTGTTTATCCTTGGCTTCAGGATGATGGGGACAAATATAAATCCCATCAACATGAGCTCCTTCCCTGGCCAAAGCATCCTTCATTTTCTCATGGACCGCATCAAGCAACGCTAGGGGGAAATATCCCCGGGCAAGACCAGACTGATTCGTGACAACGACCACCGGTACCTTGCCATCATTCAGGGTTCGAATGGCGGATGCGGCACCGGGAAGCATCTGAAACCTGTCAATATGGTTTATATATCCCATCTGCTCATTAATGGTTCCGTCCCTATCCAAAAATACAGCTGCCCTCATACCCATTCTCCCTTCCGACTATAACTCATTAAAATAATGATACTTTTTAAAACATATTTATCCTTTTATGCCCCAGGAAACTCTATACCATAAAATATCTCCAATATCATGCCCCCTTGATGAGGGGTAATTGATGCTTTCTACTTGCCATTACCGACCCTAGGTTATTAATATAGAATATTATATAGAATTACCAAGTACGTTCATGATCAAACAAGTGTAATATTTCTAGTATCCTTCTTGGGGGCACCACATGGAACACGGCTCAACCAAACATTCACCTCTTGCACACCTTAGAACCATTCTTTTCACAGCCTCTTTTTTGATAGCAAGCCTTCTTGCCCTCAGTACTCCTCAACCAGCACACGCCCGCTGCATTGAAGGAAATTGTGATGACGGCTACGGCATTGCTGAAAGCAGCAATGGCATGCGTTATGAAGGCAACTGGGCCGGCGCCAAGAAACATGGGCAAGGAACCCAGGTGTACCCAAACGGCGATAAATATGTCGGCGAATGGGTGGATGGCAAACGGCATGGGAAAGGCATCGTCTATTATGCCAATGGCGAACAATTCGAAGGCATGTTCGAAGACGGCAAACAGACTGATCAAGGCACGACCTCTGTTACTAAAACAGCTCAGGCTGACAAAAAAGCTGAGCCAGTCAAAAAAATTGAACCAACACCAATACCGGTTGCAACTGAAAAAGAAAGCAGCAAGAGCCAGAAAGTTTATGATCTGAAAAATGGCGTCAAATACACCGGCGATGTCAAAAATGGCATGCCCCATGGTACAGGAACAATAACCTATCCAGACGGTGCCAAATACACTGGCCAATTCACGGATGGCAAACGGGATGGTGAGGGAACCTATATTCTTGCGAGCGGCATGACCCATACCGGCACTTTTAAAGCCGGCCTGGCCCACGGCCAGGGCAAACGTTCCTACCCAAAGGGTGGAAGTTACACTGGTACCTGGATTAACGGCAAAAAAAATGGCCAAGGCACCTTTATTTTTGAGGATGGCGGCAAGTACACCGGCACCTGGCTCAACGGCACCTACCAAGGCCAGGGAGCCAGAATTTTTGCCGACGGCAGTAAATATGTGGGCGAATTCAACTCCGGAAATATGACCGGCCAAGGCTCCTATACCGACAAAACAGGATCAACCTTGATCGGTAAATTTTCAAACGGCATGGCCGAAGAGTCGGGTTCGGCAACCTTCAAGAACGGCGCAAGCTACATTGGCACCATTAAAAATGGTACTTTCAACGGCCAGGGCAGTTACACCTTCAAGAATCGTGATAAATATGTAGGCCAATTCAGCTCCGGCAAACTTCACGGCAAAGGTACATATAATTTTGCCGATGGTCTTATCTTTGACGGTGACTGGCTTAACAACACCATACAAGGTAATGGAGTCTTAACTCTGAAAGATGGCTCCCGCTATTCTGGATCATTTGCCGGAAACAAGGCGAACGGTAAAGGTGTTTTCACTTACAAAAACGGCGACCGTTACAGTGGTGAATTCAAGAACGGTTTCATTGATGGATCAGGATCTTACCGTTACAACAACGGGGACATTTTTACTGGCAGCTGGGTTGACAACAACCGTTCAGGCAAGGGCAAATATATTTTCACCAATGGCGTGACCTGCATTGGCACCTGGGAAAATGATAAACTCACCGACACTGCCACCTTCCAGTATCCTAATGGCGACATGTATCAGGGTGGCATGCAACAGGGGTTGCGCCATGGACCAGGGGTCTATCTTTTTAAAAACGGTGACAAATATAAAGGTTTTTGGGCCTCCGGCCATATGGACGGTATGGGCACATACACCCCCAAAAATGCCAAACCCTATAATGGCGAGTGGAGTAACGGCACGCTCTCCAAAAAACTCTAACTAAAAAACATCATGATTTTTCCATAAAAAAAGCTCGAACCAAACGGTTCGAGCTTTTTTTATGGAAATATAAATTATTGCTGCAGATTATGAATCAATAACCAGTTTCTTACCTTCCTCCAGCATTTTGGTGAATTTCTCATTATCAACAGCCGGACTAAAAAGCCATCCCTGTAGTTGATCACAACCAAGATTCCGCAGGAAAACACATTGCTCCATCTCCTCAACACCTTCAGCAATAACCTTGAGGCCAAGACTTTTACCCATATAAATGATGGCCGTGGCAATGGCGACATTCTCACTATCAGCCGGAATATTATCAACGAAAGATTTATCAATCTTCAGAGTATGTATTGGAAATTGTTTAAGATAATGTAGTGACGAATAACCGGTACCGAAATCATCAATGGAAAGCTGTACCCCCATTTCATTAATTTCATGTAAAATCTTCAGGGCATTCTCCTCGTTTTCCATGACCACGCCTTCAGTTATCTCAAGCTCAAGGGCTGCCGGAGGCAGACCAGTTTCGACCAATGTATCCCGCACCAGAGAAACAAGATTTTCCTCCTGAAACTGCCGAGGAGACAAATTGACGGCAACAGGCAAATGATAGCCCAGATCCCACCATTTTTTGGCTTGCTGAGCGGCTGTCTTCAACACCCATTCGCCGAGAAAAACGATAAGACCTGTCTTTTCGGCCAAAGGAATAAAATCTGCGGGTGACACCATACCACCCTCTGGCAATATCCAGCGAACCAAGGCCTCCATGCCGATAATCTCACCACTTCGCATATCGACCTTAGGCTGATAGAAAACAGCAAATTCCTCCTTATCAAGGGCCCGCCGCATGTTGCTTTCAAGGGCAAGCATATTCGCGATACGTTCATCCATCTCGCGGTGAAAAACCTGATAGGTATTACCGCCACGGCCCTTGGCCTGAGCCATGGCAATATCGCCATTTTTCATCAAGGTCTCCGGATCCCGGCCGTCCTCGGGATAAAACGTGATACCAATGCTTGTCGAGATGAACAGTTCATGCCCCTCAAAAAAAATGGGCATGGTCAAACTCAGTTTAATCTGCTCGGCGACCTTTACAGCCCATTCTTCACTGATCAGCCCTTCAACAACAACGCCGAATTCATCACTGCCGAGACGGGCAAGGATGGCCCCGCCAAGACAACCTTCCAGGCGTGCGCAGACTTCTTTCAAAAGGTAGTCGCCCACCAGGTGTCCCAGACTATCATTGATATGTTTAAAGTGATCAAGATCGAGAATGAGTACGGCCATTTTCTCATCGTGCCGACCGGCATCTTCCAGGGCATCAAGAAGGCGGAACTGAAAAAAAGTCCGGTTCGGCAGGCCGGTGAGACCATCATGATTGGCTTGGTACTTCAACTCATCCTTATGACGCTTGATCTCCGACATGTCATGGAACACAGCCACATAATTGATCACCTCGCCCCATAAATTCCTAACTGCGGATAGAGCCAGCTTCTGAGGAAATCTTTCGCCATTCTTGCGTCTGTTCCATATCTCACCAGTCCAGTGATCACAGTCATCCAGAAAACTATGGATATGTTTACTGGTGCTCCCTCTGTCATGGGCCTGCAAAATATCAATGGATTTCCCAAGGAGTTCTTCCTGCTCATAACCGGTGAGAGAACAGGCCATGTGATTCACCATGGTAACCACCATTTCCTGGTCGGCAATGACAATACCCTCAAGACTAGTCTGAAAGATATTTTCCACAAAACTGAGCTGGTTCAACTCATTGAGTTTTGATTTAACCCGGGCCTTGACTTCGATGGCATGAAAGGGTTTGGGAATATAATCACAACCACCGAGTTGAAAACCGCGAGCCACATTCTCTGTGTCCGACAGGGCAGTGATAAAGATGACGGGAATGTTACGGGTCTTATTGTTTTCCTTTAAAATCCGGCAAACCTCGAAACCATCCATCTCAGGCATCATGATATCGAGAAGAATAAGGTCCGGTTTGTTTTTTTTCACAAACTCGAGGGCCTTCACACCGTTTGTGGCAATACCGAGACGATAATCTTCCCGCAGGACATCGGCCAGAAGATCAATATTCATCATGGTATCATCGACAATGAGCACCAGAGGTTTCTGCTTATTTAATATATTTGCCATTGACCCAAATAAACTGTGAATAAGAATTAGCGGTTGGAAAGCTCTGCCTCGTCAGGATTTTACTCCCGTAGAGAAAGACCAAGTTCCCGGGCAATCTCCTGCACCAAGGCCAAGGCTGACTCATAGGAATACATGCGAATCATTTTACTTAAACTCATGACCCTTTTGCCTGAAACATTTTCCTCAAATCGTTCAAGACATAGATTAATTGTATCATATAAAGATTGATCAAGAGAGTCTGCCAAATCCTGCAGTTGTTGTAAGACTTTCGCCTGATCCTTTACCGTTAAATGATCATGCTCAACAGAGCTCTCCCCCTCTGGCTTCTCAAGAGTATGAGCATAGGCCAGCACTTCATCAAGACAGTTGAGCAATTTCATAGCAAGTGCATCTGGCGGCATCTCTTTATTCTTACAGATTCGATCTGCCTCAATAGCCAGTTGGGACAGAGCTTCAGCCCCAACCGTGGCACTGCTTCCCTTTAAGGAATGAACCATTTTCTGAATTTTGACGACATCATTATTTCTTGATGCTGTAATATAGTCATCACGAAAACTCTCGTAATCAGCACAGAAGGTCTTCAGCACCCGGTGATACACATCAGCCCTGACACCCAGCTGGCGGATTGCCTTTTCAACATCAATTACCCTGCTCTCAACGATAAATTCAGCACCTGTTTCCAGATCATCAAAAAAATCGTCGCGCCCATCCTCATCAACGCCCAACCCTTGATCTTGAAAAATTGTGCACAAGACATCCTGTAAACGTTTCTTGTAAACAGGCTTGCTGATATAGGCGTCGGCCCCGGCCTCCAGACATTTTGCCTTGTCTTCAGTGAGAGCGTAAGCCGTCATGGCGACAATGGGGACATTTCTACAGGCGCCTTCTTTCCGAATCAGTTGCATGGCCTGGTAGCCATCCATGACTGGCATCTGCATATCCATCAATATAGCATCATATAAACCGTTCCGAGTTATATCGACTGCTTCCTTGCCGTTGACCACACTCTCAACAGTGATGCCCATACCTGTCAGCATGGCCTCGGTTACCCCTCTATTGGTTTCATTATCCTCAACAACAAGGACATGAAGCCCACGTGAACT
>JAHJKA010000025.1 GCA_018822545.1 Pseudomonadota bacterium | reverse complement strand
CTGATTCTGCATGGATTTGATCAAGTCCCAGGCATGTTTGTAGGACATATCCATGGATTTAGCGGCCTTGCTGATCGAGCCATATTCCTTGATACGTTCAAGGAGCATTGCTCGACCATAGCCGATAAAGGTGCCGTCCATGCCTTCCAGCCATACCCTGCCCCGCCAACCCGGCTGCCCCTGCTTTTTCTTTTTATCGTGTGCTCCCATGTTCGTTATGTACAGCAAAACATATCGCCCATGCAAACATTATTGTTTAGGCAGGAAATTCCCTTGAAACTGCCAGGGCAAAATCAGGGCGTTCCAGGTTGAATTTTTTGATCCTATAGCCCATCTGACGCTGGGTCAACCCAAGCTCCCGGGCAGCCCGGGCCTGAACCCAGCCGTTGCGACGCAGGGCTGCCTCAATTTCCTGGCGCTCCATATCACGTAACGAACTAGGCGCAACCGGATTCGAAAACGGTCCGGGCAGACTTTGCGGAAGTGGCGCAGCATGTTCAGCAACTTTGTGCCCCCCAGGGACATTGCCCATATGCTCATGGAGATCCAAAGGCCTGATCACCATATCGTCAGCCAGAATAACCAGCCGCTCAATAAGATTCTGGAGCTCCCTGACATTTCCTGGCCAGTAATAGTTCATCAGGAAATCAAGGGCGTCCGTAGCCAAGATCACCTCCTTATCGTTACGTTCATTGCTTGAGCGCAAAAAATGGTCGATGAGCAGCGGGATATCATCACGCCTCTCACGGAGGGCCGGCAGTTTAATAGGCACCACATTCAGGCGATAGAACAAATCGTTACGAAACAGTCCTCGATCAACCGAATCCTGTAGATCGACATTGGTGGCGGCAATGATCCGCACATCCACGGTGATGGTCCGGGTACCGCCGATGCGCTCAAACTGACTCTCCTGAATGACGCGTAGCAGTTTGGCCTGGAGCAGGAGGGGGAGCTCGCCGATCTCGTCAAGAAAGATGGTACCACCATGGGCCAGCTCAAAACGGCCCGGCTTGGCGTTGCTGGCCCCGGTAAAAGCGCCCTTCTCGTGGCCAAGCAACTCGCTTTCCAGCAGGTTTTCGGGCAGCGCCGCGCAGTTCACCTTAATAAAAGGCTTATCCTTGCGCGGGCTGGCCTCGTGTAGGGCCCGGGCCACCAGCTCCTTGCCAGTGCCGGATTCACCCAGGATCAAGGCGGTGGCCCGGCTGGGCGCCACCTTTTCAATGGTCCAGAACACCTCCTGCATGGCGTGGGACTGGCCGATGATATAGTGGCGGTTAAAACGGCTGTGCAGTTCTGCCTTCAGGGACTTATTCTCCTCCACCAGCCGCTCTTCCTTCTTGACGATGGACTTATGAAGGACAAGAAATTGGCTGATCAGGGTGGCCAGGACATTTAAAAAGCTGACATCCTCCTCAAAGGACACCTCGGGCCCAAAGAGACAATCCACGGTGAGCACCCCAGCTGGCCGACCGTCCACAAAGAGGGGCACACCAATAAAGGAGAGGCGCTCCTTGTTAATATTCCGTCGGGCCCCGGTGCGGTCCAGGAAAAGGGGTTCGCTGTTGACATCCGGCACCACGCAGGGCAAGCCGGTCTGAAAAATCTGGCCACAGACACCCTCGGACAATCCGTAGATACCGCGGCGCTCCTCTTCGACGCTGAGGCCATAGGAAGCCCTAATGCTCAGCCGCTTCCTCTTGGGATCGACGAGAACCAGGGATGCCCTCTCCATGCGCAGAATGTCGTGGAGGACCTGCAGCACCCGGCCCAGGGTGGTGTCGAGGTGAACAGCCTCACCAATAAGCTTACACACCTCGGACAGGGCCCGAATTTTAAGGGTCTCCAGATGGGGTGATGCCAGCTTCACCGGGCCCCCCATGGGATTTTTATCCATGCTATCCATGTTCAACCTCTCTCGTGCTGACCCGGCAGGGAATCCTGCGGCCTCTCACTTGGCCATGAATGTCAGCATTACTACAAAAAGGTTGAGCAAGAAGCATACCATGTCGAAAACAGGCCATTTTCAGGCCCTCTTTGCCAAAAAGCACACCTTTTTGTAGACATAGAGCCCCCCTTTTCTACATTTTTGTCATATTTATTTTTTAAAGAGGGGTGAGCCCTGCCTACACCGCTTTTTTCCCCCTCCGGACTCCAACCCACAAAGCATACCTTTTTGTCGATTTTCTTCCAAAATGTCAGCAACACCACAAAAGCGCCGCTATGCCTATCAGGCCATAAAATTCAACCAACCGACTGTAAACCCTTGCCAGTATTGGGCACTAAAAAAATATCCACCTGTGGCACAGCCCTTGAAATAGCCCTTGCTGTACCAAGAAAGTTAATGGGTTGTCTTTCAAGAGGACAATCTCAGAAAAAAAATAAACGGCTGCGATTACGAGAGAGGTCAGCCGGCAAATTCTACTCTAAGGAGATGTAGTCATGAGAAAAATAGCTATCTACGGCAAAGGCGGAATCGGCAAGTCCACCACGACTCAAAATATCGTGGCAGGGCTGGTGGAAATGGGACGCAAGATCATGGTGGTCGGCTGTGACCCCAAGGCGGATTCAACCCGTCTGCTCCTGGGCGGCCTGGCCCAGAAATCGGTTCTTGATACCCTGCGCGAAGAGGGCGAGGATGTGGAGCTCGAGGATATCCGCAAACTCGGATACGGCGGCACCTGGTGTGTTGAGTCCGGTGGCCCTGAGCCAGGCGTCGGTTGTGCTGGTCGCGGTATTATTACCTCCATTAATATGCTTGAGTCCCTCGGCGCCTATGAAGAAAGCGAAGGCCTTGATTACGCCTTTTATGATGTTCTCGGTGACGTAGTGTGCGGCGGATTTGCCATGCCCATCCGCGATGGCAAGGCGGAGGAGATTTACATCGTTGTCTCCGGCGAGATGATGGCCATGTACGCGGCCAACAACATCAGCAAGGGTATCGTTAAGTTTGCCGCCTCAGGTTCTGTTCGCCTGGGTGGCCTGATCTGCAACTCCCGCGCTGTGGACAATGAGGCCGAGATGATCCAGAAATTTGCCGCCAAATTAGGCACCAAGATGATCCATTTCGTGCCCCGCCACAACGACGTTCAGCGGGCCGAGATTAACCGCAAGACCGTAATCGAATGGAACCCAGAGCTTCCTCAGGCCCAGGTCTACCGGGACCTCGCCAAGGCCATTGACGAAAACAAGGACTTCGTTGTCCCCACCCCCATGGAGATTGAGGTGCTTGAAGAGCTGCTCATGGAATACGGTTTGATGCAGGCGGCCTAGGAAAATAGGCGAGCTTTACTAACCAAACATTTTAAGAGATTAGATAAGGAATGAGATTCATCGAAAGAGTTGTCGGTTGACAGTTGACAGTTGACAGTTCCCGGCTCAAGGAAAAATCAAAATTGTCATCTTCCATGAACCGTAAACCGCGAACAGATAACTGTGAACTTTTCCCATCCTACCCTAACCTCCATACCAAATTACAACTACTTAAGTGAATACGGAGTAAGATTATGATGATTATGATTCGATCAATTATTCGTCCCGAAAAAGCAGACGCTGTCCTGGCGGCCCTGATGGACGCCGGTTACCCAGCCGTTACCAAATACGCCGTTGCAGGTCGCGGTAAACAGCGCGGCATCAAAATCGGTGAGGTTACCTACGATGAGCTCCCCAAGGTCATGCTGATGAGCGTGGTCAATGAGGCAGACAAGGATTTCGTTATACAAACCGTTATGGATACGGCACGCAGCAAAGGCAAAGGTGCTTTTGGTGACGGCAAAATATTTGTCAGCCAGGTGGAGGAGTCCTATACCATCAGCTCCGGGGTCAAGGAGCCTGCAGTTGAGGAGGTGGCGGCATGAAAGAGGTCCTCGCCGTTGTGCGCATTAACATGATGAACCAAACCAAGCAGGCCCTCACCGATTGTGGTGTGGATGCTTTTTTTGCCCACGAGGCCCACGGTCGCGGCAAGGGCTTTGTCAATCCCCGGGTCGTGGAGGGGGCTGCGCAAGGTTATGAAGAGGCCGCCTCTCTGCTGGGTGAAAAGGGCAAGCTCTACCCTAAACGCCTGATTACCGCCGTGGTGGAAGACAGCCAGGTGGCCTGCGTCGTAGAAACAATAATTAATACAAACCAGACCGGCATGCCGGGTGACGGCAAGATCTTTGTCTTGCCAATAAGCGATGCGGTCCGGGTCAGGACTGGTGAGACTGGCGTTAAGTCCATCTCATGATGGTTCGAAAAATTTCATGATAGGAGGCTAAGCAAAAAACACCAAATGCAGATAGCGAACGAAGAGAGACTTCGAGGCGCACAAAGGCTGAGGAATGAGGCGTACAAGCGGTACGCCGCAGTGACGAAGACAGAAGTGCAACGCAGCAGTTGGTGAATTTTTGCGACGCCCTTTCATAGAGGAGAATAACTAAAATGGCAACAGCAACCAAGAAAAAGCTGGTGCAGTGGGACCCTGCCGATGTGAAGGCGGAACTTCTAACCAAGTATCCACCCAAGGTAGCCCGCAAACGCGCCAAGCAAATCATGATAAACGAGGCCCTGCAGAATGAGACCCCCACGCTCACCGCAAATGTGCGCACTATTCCCGGGATCATCACCATGCGCGGCTGCACATACGCAGGTTGTAAGGGCGTTATCATGGGGCCCACCCGAGATATCGTCAACATTGTCCATGGCCCCATCGGCTGTAGCTTCTATGCCTGGTTGACCAGACGTAACCAGACCGATGCCGGCCCGGACGGTGAGAATTACATGAATTACTGTTTTTCCACCGACATGCAGGAGCAGGACATCATCTTTGGTGGTGAAAAAAAGCTGGCCACGGCCATCCAGGAGGCCTATGACCTTTTTCACCCCAAATCCATTGCGGTGTTTGCCACCTGCCCGGTGGGACTGATTGGTGATGATATCCATACCGTGTCCAAGAACATGAAGGAGAAGTTCGGAGATTGTAATGTCTACGCCTTTTCCTGTGAAGGGTACAAGGGGGTGAGCCAGTCCGCCGGCCATCATATCGCCAACAACCAGGTCTTTCGCCATCTGGTCGGCCTGAATGATGAGGTGAAACCAGGCAAGTACAAGATCAACCTGCTGGGCGAGTACAACATCGGCGGCGATGGGTTCGAGATCGACCGGATCTTCAAAAAATGCGGCATTACCTGCATCTCCACCTTTTCCGGCAACTCCACCTATGATCAGTTCGCCTCCTCCCATACTGCCGATCTCAATGCGGTCATGTGTCATCGGTCCATTAACTATGTAGCCGATATGATGGAGACCAAGTACGGCATTCCCTGGGTCAAGGTAAACTTCATCGGTGCCAAGGCCACGGCCAAGTCTCTGCGCAAGATTGCCCAGTATTTCGGCGAAAAGGAGCTCATTGAAAAGGTGGAAGAGGTCATCAGCGAAGAGATGCCCGCAGTTGACGCCTCCCTGGTTGATATCCTGCCCCGCACCGCAGAAAAGACCGCCATGATGTTTGTCGGCGGCTCCAGAGCCCATCATTACAAGGAGCTTTTTGACGAGCTGGGCATGAAGACCATCTCGGCCGGCTATGAGTTTGGCCATCAGGATGATTACGAAGGTCGCCAGGTGCTACCCAACATCAAGCTCGATGCGGATAGTCGTAATATCGAGGAGCTTACGGTTGAAGCGGATGAGGCGCGCTTTAAGCCGCGCAAGAGTCCCAAAGAACTCAAAGCTCTCGACAAGGCCGGCTACAAGTTCAAGGAGTATGACGGTCTGGCTGTGGATATGGACAAAGGCACCCTCATTGTCGATGACCTCAACCAATACGAGGCGGAAAAACTGGTGGAAATCATGAAGCCGGATATCTTCTGCGCCGGTATCAAGGAGAAGTACTCCATCCAGAAACTGGGTGTACCCATGAAGCAGCTCCATAGCTACGACTCCGGCGGCCCTTATGCCGGATTCGTGGGCGCCATCAACTTCTACAAAGAAATTGACCGCCTGGTGAACTCCAAGGTCTGGAGCTACATGAAGGCCCCTTGGCAAAAGAATGCGCAGCTGACGGCTTCCTATAATTGGGAGTAGCCCGGCTTCGCCAAAGTTAAACGTGAAGAGTGAAGTGTGAGGAGTAAGACGGCGCAAGTTGTTCATTCTCTCCTAACTCTTCACGCCTAACCCCTCACTCAAAAATAGAGGAAACCACCATGCTATTACGACATACACCAGAAAAAATCACCGAGCGTAAGGGCTTGACCATTAATCCGGCCAAGACCTGTCAGCCCATCGGTGCCATGTATGCGGCCATGGGCGTCCACGGCTGCCTGCCGCACAGTCATGGCTCCCAGGGCTGCT